>JBBCIP010000072.1:0-2375 GCA_037189785.1 Alphaproteobacteria bacterium | reverse complement strand
AGGGACGCCAAGCGGGGAAAGAAATGATTTAGTCACAGCCCCGTATGGGGTCCCGCTTTGTGATAACGTGCCACGCAAGGCTGCCAATCCTTCACGCCCCCGTCCCATGGGGAACGCGCCTTCCGCGTCGGCATCGGCGCGTGGGACCAAGTGCACATAATTGGCCACATGTGTAGATACTGCGACAAGCACGTGCCGTTCCGTGTCGACCGACGCGCTGCCCCAGTTCACACCACCCAAATAGCCTGGGTATTGGATACTGGGGGTTACACCTGGGGGCGTCATAATCCCGTCGTAGCGGGCCTTCTTGAATTTTATGCGACAGGATATTTGATCAAACGGGGTCAGGCCCCACATCATCTTCTCATCCAACGGCTCGCCCGCCAATGACGGCAATCCAACGGAAAACGGTTGAACCGGCGATAACCGCTCTTGCTCCGCCGCACCCGCCTGGGGCACCGGTTTGTCGACGATTTCAGAAATGGCGGCCCCAGTGCGACGATCCACCATAAAAATTTCGCCGCGTTTCGTCGGTTGGATCAGGGCGGGGATTATGGACCCACCTTTTCCCGGCACATCGACCAACACTGGCTGAGACGCCACATCATAATCCCAAACATCATGATACACAGTACGGACCACCCACCGGCGCCGTCCCGTTTCGATATCCAAGGCCATGATGCCGCTGGCAATTTCATCATCAAACGGACGACGTTGCGCACCAAAATAATCCGGCGTCGCATTCCCGGTCGGGACATACACCAAACCCAATTGGTCATCATAGGACATTTGCCCCCAACTGTTCGGCGTCGAGTCTGTGTAGGTGTCGCCCGCCTCGGGGGCTCCTATGCGATCCGGCTTGCCGACATCATAAGCCCAAGCAAGTTGACCCGTGACAGCATCAATGGCGCGGATGACGCCGGACGGTTGGCCCCAATATTGGTTATCCGTGATCGTCGCGCCCAAAATGATCTTGCCCCGCGCAATCGTTGGGCCACCATTAAAGTAATAATACCCCTTGGTAACCTCGCCCAGACCATCAAGCAGCGACACTTCGCCGTTATGACCAAAATCAGTGCAGCGTTTTCCGGTCTTCGCATCGATCGCGATCAGGCGCGTATCAACCGTGCTAGTGTAAATACGTTCGGAACACACACCCTCTGTGTCTGGCACTTTATAATAAGCAACACTGCGGCATGCACGGAACGGAACGGCTTCGAGATCAACTTCAGGATCAAAGCGCCACAGTTCTTTGCCAGTTTCAGCATCCAGGGCAGCGATCATATTGCGGCTAGTACAGGCATATAATGCATTCCCAACTTTCAGCGGTGTGACCTGCAATCCATAAGGATCTTTTTCCCCAAACCTATAGGTCCAGGCGACCCTAAGCTTGGAAACGTTTTCTGGTGTGATCTGATCCAGATCACTGTAGCGTGTCCCCGCGGGCGTATTACCGTAATCTGTCCAGTCGCCGCTCGGCGCTGCACTGTTCGCCGCACGGTCTGTCTTATGTGGTGTGCCCAGCTGAACATAGCGATAGCACGATAGGATGACACTCGCCGTTATGGCTGCGACAATTGCGCCCACAAACAGCGGCAGTGTTGTCGCAGATCCGATAACCCCACCGTGCAAGCCGCGGCGGCTGGATGGAAGCATAAGCAAAAGTCCTAAGCCGCTCAAAACACCAAGGCGCGGAATCAATGCCCAGGGGTGAAACCCAGTTTCCCACAATGACCACAGTAATGTCACCGCAACAACGGCCGCATACACCCAACAGCCCCATAAGCTGTTGCGCCATAACAAGACCCCCGATGCGGCTAATGCCACACCACACAGCAGATAATATGCTGTGCCGCCGACTAATAGTAACTGCGCCCCGCCCACAGCATAAGCCGCTGCGCACATCATGATCAAAACAGATATGACACGACGAGCGATGAAACGGTTTGATATGGCGGAATTATGAGCGGTTTCTGTGGTCATGATGTCTCGTATATCGAATCTGGGTGATGTTTTGGGCTAAGCCTGCGGGTTCGGCTTTCCCAAAATTAATGGCAGTGAACTGATCCCTTGGTTTTCTCCTACACGCCATTTGATCGGTCGATCTAGATCCAACTCAAAGTGATTGTATCTTTTTAAAATCTCATCAAAAGCCACTCGCAGCTCGATCTTGGCCACAAACGATCCAATGCAGCGATGAACTCCGGTGCCATATCCAAGGTGATGATTGGGCGTGCGATCCAAGACAATGTCATCCGGGCGGTCGAATTGTTCAGGATCTCGATTGGCCGCCAAGAAACTGATCAACACACGATCACCTTTTTTCAAGTGTGTTTCACCAAGACAGGTATATTCAGTGACCGTTCGCCGCAGAT
>JBBCIP010000071.1:0-21647 GCA_037189785.1 Alphaproteobacteria bacterium | reverse complement strand
CATGCATTTTCCCCCCTTGAAATCTGGCATGGCGCCACAACGCTCGATCTTTCGATTCCGGCTTTTCTTGAACGATTGATGGCCGCCGGGCTGAAATCGCTGCCGGGAACGGCGGCCGAGATTTTGGATGATGACGTGCGCGCGACACTGTGCCCGGATAAGATCACGACGGATCAATGGTTGCATGTGATGACATCGGCTCATGCTGTGGGTCTGCGGACCACGGCAACCATCATGTTCGGTCACATGGAACGCTATGAAGATTGGGCGACGCATCTTTTGCATATTCTCGCCGTGCAGAATCAAACCGGCGGCTTCACCGAGTTTGTACCGCTGCCCTTTGTCGCACCGGACACGCCCATTTTCCGCAAAGGTTTGGCGCGGCCCGGGCCGACCTATCGCGAAGCGCTGTTGATGCATGGGGTGGCCCGGTTGGTGCTTGGGCGTTCCCTTAAAAACATTCAAACATCCTGGGTCAAAATGGGCGCGGCCGGTGCTGCCGCGTGTTTGAACGCGGGCGCCAATGACCTGGGCGGCGTGTTGATGGATGAATCCATATCACGCGCCGCCGGGGCACAGCACGGGCAAGAATTATCGCTCAATACCATCAGCGCCGTCGGCCATAAAATCGGCCGGCCGATCACGCAAAGAACAACGCTTTATGACGACCATTATAGTGTTTACGATCACGCAGACTACACATCGCCACACCGGATATAGGAATTTGATATGCGCCCATTGTCTTCTTTGGTTGTTTTAGGGGCTTTGATCCTATCCCCTTATGCTGCGACGGCCGGCGCGAAGCATGACGCGACAAAGCCGGTGACGGCGGCACGCATTGTCGCCGCAGACAAAGAACCGCAAAACTGGCTGGCCCATGGCCGGACCTATGACGAAAGCCGGTTCAGTCCGCTGCACAGCATCACCACCGACAATGTCAACAAGATGGGGCTGGCTTGGTATCTCGACACCGGTACGGATCGCGGGTTGCAAGCGACGCCGCTGGTGGACGATGGGGTCATGTATATTTCCCTATCCTGGAGCATCGTCGCCGCCATCGACGCCCGCAGCGGCAAAGAACTGTGGAGATTTGATCCGGAAGTCCCCGGCGCCCGGGGCAACTTCGCCTGCTGCGATGTGGTCAACCGCGGCGTCGCGTTGTGGAAAGACAAAGTTTATGTCGCAACATTGGATGGTCGCCTGATCGCGCTCGATAGAACCACCGGCAAACCGGTGTGGGAAACACACACCACCGATCCCGAAAAAGCCTATACGATTACCGGCGCACCGCGCATCGCCAAAGGCAAAGTCATCATCGGCAACGGCGGCGGTGAATTTGGCGTGCGCGGCTATATCTCGGCCTATGATGCCGACAGCGGCGAAATGGCGTGGCGGTTTTATACCGTCCCCGGAAATCCCGACGATCCGGTCGAACATCCCGAATTAAAAGACGCCATGAAAACATGGGCCGGTGAGTGGTGGAAATATGGCGGCGGCGGCACGGCCTGGGATTCCATGGCTTATGATCCCGACCTCGATATTTTATATGTCGGTACCGGCAACAGCAGCCCGTGGGCCAAAACTGTGCGCAGTGACGGCAAAGGCGATAATTTATTTGTGTCGTCGATCCTGGCATTGAAGCCGGATAGCGGGAAACTGCTGTGGCATTATCAAACCACGCCCGGCGATCAATGGGATTATACCGCGACCCAGCATATGATTTTGACCGATCTCAAGATCAACGGCAAAAACCGCAAGATCATCATGCAGGCGCCGAAGAACGGTTTCTTTTATGTGTTGGATCGCAAAACCGGTGAACTTCTATCGGCCAAAAACTATGCCGAGGTCAGCTGGGCCGATGGCGTCGATATGAAAACCGGGCGGCCGATTGTCCGCGCGGAAGCCGATTACAGTCACGCACCGGCCATCATCAAACCGTCGCCCCTTGGCGGCCATAACTGGCAACCGATGTCGTATAATCCGACCACCGGTTTGGTTTATATTCCGGCCAATGATCTGCCGTTCCGCTATGCGTTGGAGCCGGACGGGTTCCGCTATGATCCGACCAATTGGAACACCGCCACCGATCAATTGACGGCAACCAAAATCATCCCGCGTGAAATCGTATCGGGATCGCTGTTGGCTTGGGACCCGGTCAAACAAGAAGAACGCTGGCGCGTGCCTTACCAAGGTCCGTTCAATGGCGGCACGTTGAGCACCGCCGGGAACCTGGTCTTCCAAGGCACCGCCGACGGTCAGTTCTTGGCCTATGATGCGCGGTCCGGCCAAAAGCTGTGGGGCACCAAAACACAATCCGGTATTATTGCGGCGCCAATCACCTATTCCCTTGATGGCAAACAATATGTTGCCGTGCTGGCCGGTTGGGGCGGCATTTGGGGCATGCTCGGGTCCGACGCTGCAGCGCAAACGAAAAACAATAATCGCCGGGTCGGTGGACGGCTTTTGGTGTTTGCCTTGGACGGCACGGAAAGCTTACCGCCGATGCCAGAGGCTGAGGCCATCCCGGATCCGCTGCCGGTTACAGCCACGGCAGCGGTGATCGATCAAGGCGATGCGCTTTATCATCTTCGTTGCGCGCGCTGCCATGGCGCCGGTGTTATCAGCGGCGGTGTGCTGCCCGAACTGCGTCATTCTGTGATGGTGCGGGACCAAGATGCGTTCATGCAAATTCTGCTGGATGGTGGATTGGAAGGGCGCGGCATGCCATCATTCAAAGCAATTCTCAAACCCGAAGACGCCGCTGCAATCCGCGACTTTATTTTGAAAAAGGCGTGGGACGAAAAACACCCATAACATCATCTGATCCAAAGCAAATAATGCCCGGCATCGGGGTTAAGCGGCAAATTGGGAACCTTTTTGCCGCTCTATCCGTTGTCTATGTTCACAATTCAAATACCCCCACCCGAGGATGGTATGGTTGTGTAATTCCAGTGTACCCCTATTTACCGATGCTAAGGATTATATTGAGCTATGGCACAGAGCAATTTATCAAGACCACTGTCCCTAAAAGGACCCATTCTTTTAGTGGCTTGTTCAGCATTATTGCTGGCCGCTTGTGATCGCCAACCGGAGCCCCAAGAAACACCACAAGCAACCGTCCCGCCAGCTACAGATCCAATGGCGACAGACCCGATGGCACCTGAAGCCGGCGCGATGACCGATGCAGGCCCAGGCAAAACGATGGCGTTCAATTGCCCGGACGGCACCAAATTTATCGCCCATTTCACCACCGACAAAGTGGACCTGATGCTGCCTGATCGGACTGTAACGCTGTCCCAAGAAGTATCGGCATCAGGGGCACGCTACAGCGATACGGAAACAACGTTTTGGACCAAGGGGCCTGAAGCCACATTGACCGTGCCGGGCAAGAAAGAGCAAATTTGCACGGAAGCCACCGAGACAATGCCAGAGTCCATACCACCAGCGGCACCATAGGCGACTAACAATAAAGGGCTGAATGTTTCCACCATTCAGCCCTTTAAAGTCAGTGATTATTAAGACGCTGTTTTTACTTGTCCACTTGCGACAACGCTTGTTCAAGCCCATGGACCAGTGTGTCTACCGCTTCGGCATCAATCACAAGGGGCGGTGACAAGATTAGTTTTGTCCCGACCGGACGCACGATCACACCGTTGTTGCGTGCCGCGTCCGCCACACGATAGGCATACCCATCGGCAGGGTTGACCGGTTCGCGGGTCTTTTTGTTGGCCACGAGATCAATCGCCACCATCAAGCCTTTGCCACGAACATTCCCAACCGCCGCAAAGCGATCTTCAAACGGCTTCAAGCCGTCGATCAAGCGCTTGCCCATTTTCGCCGCATTGCCGGGCAGATCTTCTTTTTCGACGATATCCAGACAGGCCAAGGCCGCGGCACAGGACACCGGATGGCCTGAGTAGGTATAGCCATGCATCAAGGCCGCTTCGAGACCCATATTCTGGGCCCAGGCGCTTTCAATGCGGCGATTGAAAACCGTTGCCCCAAGCGGGGTGTAGCCCGATGTGATGCCTTTGGCGAGACACATGATGTCGGGCTTCACGCCCCACCCCCGCGCCCCGAACATAGACCCTGAGCGACCAAATCCGGTGACGACTTCGTCCGAGATCAAGAGCACCCCATGTTTGTCGCAAATCTCGCGCACCAAAGGCCAATAAGTTGCCGGCGGCACGATCACGCCCCCAGCGCCTTGGACCGGTTCGGCGATAAACGCCGCAACCGTATGGGCCCCTTGATAAGCGATTTCCCGATCAAGGATATTGGCGCAAATGCGGGCCAGTTCTTCGGGATCTTCGGTCCAGGGATTGCGATAGAGCCAGGGCGTGTCGACCTGGAAGCAACCAGGAAGCAATGGTTCGTAGGCCCAGCGGAATGGCTCGTTACCGTTGATCGACGCGCCACCGAAATGAACGCCGTGATAGGCCTGCTTCAACGAGATGAATTTGGTGCGTTGCGGTTCACCCACCAACTTCCAGTATTGCCGCGCCAATTTGAGGGCGGTTTCAATTGCATCCGATCCGCCGGAGGAAAACATCACCCGCGCCATGTCTTCTTCAGCCGACATTTCGATCACACGGCGGGACAAGGCAATGGATGGCGGGGTCACGGTGCCGTCGAAACTTGAATAATAGGCAATCTGATCCAGCTGCTTGCGGATCGCTTCTTTGACCTCGGGCCGGTTGTGGCCGACATTGACGCACCACAGGCCGCCGATACCGTCAATATAGCGCCGACCGTCGACATCGGTCACATACACGCCCTCACCCTTGGCGATAATCAACGGAGGGACCTGTTCAAGCCGGTGCGGCGGCACCATCGGATGCCATTGGAACCGGGCATTATCGCGCTTCAGAGCATCAATTTCAGGGGCTTCTGCATTGTAGGTCGACATTTTCTCTCTCCCACAGGGTGTGAATTTCTCGCATTGGCAGGGGATAGAGTGTGACGGCGCTTTTACTTTTAAGATTGATAATTTCGATCATTTTCTTGATATTATCGATCACTGTTCACAAAATGAGCGCAAAATGTCGCAAAACCGAACCGAATGGGCAGAAGCGAGCATTTCCGGCTTTGTGGTGCGGGCGTTATTGGGCCGCTTGCGGAGCGAAGGCTTTGACATCGATCTGTTGCTGAAAGATGCCCATATCAACGCGGCCCAGGTCGATACGCCGGATCAAAGCGTCCCTTTGAAAAACTATGTGCGGTTATTTGAAATTGCCGCCAACACCAGCCGCACGCCCCACCTAGGTTTGCGCTTATCCCAGGAAATGGGGCCTGATTCGCTCGGTATTATCGGGTATTTATTCCTGAGCGCCCCGACCTTAAAAGACGCCCTGGAACGCACCCGCGCTTATATCGGCACCATACAAACAGGCGTTGAAAACAAAGTCGTCGCGACCGACAAAAGCGTGTTTTGGAGCTACCGCATTCTGGACCCCAGCATCCGCAGCCGCCGCCAAGACAGTGAATATTCCATTGGCCTTATTCTGAAATTGATCCGCACCTTGGCCGGCAGCCGCTATGTGCCGGATGAGATACATTTTGAACATGCAAAAGTCGGGTCTTTGGATCGCTACACCTCGGTGTTCGGTGCTCCGGTTTATTTTGAACAACCCGCCAATGCCATTCTGATCAGCGGCGATGTGCTGACCCAACCGCGCCATGCCATTGACCCGCGCCTGTTCCCGGTTCTTCAGCATCAGCTGAAAGCCCGGATAGAAACAACGGCCTCACGGGCGAACACCGTCGATCAAGTGAAGGGATATCTTGAAAGTTTGTCAGCCCCGGCCGCAACATCGCAAAAAACCGTGGCGCAGGTGCTGGGTTTATCGGAAGCGACCCTGCGTCGTCATTTGCGCCGCCGCAGCACAAATTTTAAAGCTATTGCCGACCAGGTTTGTTTTTCCTTATCCGCCCGTCATCTTGAAGCCAGCGATATGACCATTACAGAAATCGCCCATCTGCTCGGCTATGCGGAAACCGCCTGTTTTATCCGCGCCTTCCAGCGCTGGGCCAACAAGACCCCCGCCGCCTATCGGCGCGCTTATTTTCTATCTCAGCGCCCCTAGGCTCGACCGCCGCCAGCGGTGCGGCAAAAAGCCATACGGATTCACACCGCATCCATCGTTATAGGGATATGCCGCAGGAGGAAAAACGCCATGTCCCAAACATCTTATAAGCTTCACAAATGGAGCGGCCTTACCCTTGCTATCCTTTTGTTCTTACAAGGATTAACAGGTTTAATTCTGAGTTATCGGGATAGCTTGCAAGCGCTCGGGCACCCAGCAGCTTATGGCGCCAGCAAAGTCACCGTATCGTTCGATCAGATCGCCCAAAACCTCAGCACCACATTCCGGGATCATAAAATAGATCGGGTCGTCTATCCTCATAATGAGACCGGCATCTTGGTCGCGCGGGCCTATAATCGCGACGGCCTTTTGGAGATCGCCCATCTTCATCCCACGACGGGAGAGACATTATCCGTCGGTCCCGTTTGGCAGTATCCGGTGCAATTGGCTGATCGGCTCCATGTTTCTTTGACGCTTGGACAAACCGGGCATTTGGTGTTGCTGATCGAAGCCGTATGTTTGTTGATGATGGTGGTAACCGGTTTAATCGTATGGTGGCCGGGCTTACGCAAATTACACAAAGGCTTTCGTATCAAATGGACAGCACCCGCCCCCCGCTTGCTGCGCGAATTGCATATCGTGCCCGGCGTCATCATCGCACCATTTTTGGCGATTTCAGCATTAACCGGCGCCTTGATGATTGCCGAGCCTGTGGTCAAATCAACCGTGGCCGTGTTTGCCCCCGTTGATCCGGATTTGAGTATTGACCTTAGCCCGACAGATCAAAGCACGCCGACCATAACCTGGCAAGCCGCCCTGGATCTGTTACGCCAGCGCTTTCCCGACGGGATGGTGCGGCAAGCACGCTTCTTTGGCCCAGAACAACGCCTGTTCGGCGTCATCATGGTGGCGCAGGATGCCAGCAATCCTCGTGCCCATCACATGGCCGGCGTTGATCGCTTGACCGGAGAGTTGATCGTTTTTGCCGATGCCAATCAAGCCCCTGCCGGGCAAGCGTTTATTGATTGGTTACTGCCGCTCCATTCCGGTGAAGCTTATGGTATACTGCGCCCGATTATTATGACTGTGCTGGGGGTGGGTTTAATGGGCTTAGCCGTTACCGGAGTTGTCACTTGGTTCAACAAACGGCCCAGAGCCAAACGTAAAGCTGAACCCTTCACGGTATGACGCGATCTTTTGTCCTCAAAACATTTATAGGTCTTGCTGTCGCTGGTCTATGTGGCCTGCATAGCACCACACATGCGAACGATAGCAAAGACAGTGATCCCACCAAGCGTTTTGGTGGAGAGATCAGGGTCGCCATTAATTCGGATATTCTAAGCACCAATCCAGGCGTTCTGCGCGACGGCAATACCGACACCGTTCTGTATCACATAGGCGAATCATTGGTCGGCTTTCGCAATGATTTAACAGTGGCACCATTACTGGCAGAAACCATAACCCTATCCGAAGATCGCTTGACCTATCAATTTACGTTACGCCGTGATGTAAAGTTTCATAACGGGGCCCGGTTAACAGCCACAGACGTCAAGTGGACCTGGGACCGTTTGTTAGATCCGAAAACCGGTTTTCGTTGCAGCGAGTTTTATAATGGCCGCGGCGCCAATGGTGTGAAAATCGAACAGATTGTCGTGATCGACGATTACACCATCACTTTTCACCTGAATAAACCAAGCGCGCTGTTTTTGCACCGGATGGCTGATATTCAATGTCAGACACCAATCTTGCACCGATCATCCGTCGCCGATGACGGAACATGGCGCGGACCGATCGCCACAGGCCCTTATAAACTTGGACCGTGGAAGCGCGGCTATTCTGTCACCCTCGAACGCTTTGCCGATTATACATCGGCGTCAGGGCGGCGTGATGGCGTGGTCGGCGAAAAAATCGCCTATGCTGATCGTATTATTTTTGTCGTTGCCCCGGATCGTCTCGCCGCCAAATCTTCAGTCTATGCCGGCAATATGGATTTGGTGTTTGCGGTGCCGCTGAGCGCGCACAAGGAAATGGAGCGACGTATCAAGCAAAAAGGCGATATTAAGACCTATCACCAAGACACGCTTGATTGGACCGTGGTGTTGTTGCAATCGACAGATCCGTTGTTGCAAAATCCGCTGTTGCGCAAGGCTATCGCCCACGCCATTTCGCCGAAGCTGGTCACTGAAATATCGACCTTTGGCTTGGCGCAAGCGAATACATCGGCCGTGCAGACGACGTCCCCCTATCACACCGCGTTTCATGACCACTGGATTGCCTATGATCCCGCCAAAGCGCGGGCCATGGCCAAGGAAGCCGGGTATCGGGGCGAACGTATTACGATCCAAGCCAACCGCAAATTTCCGTATATGTTCGACAACGCTGTGGCGATCCAAGCGATGTTGAACGCCGCAGGGTTCAACGTTCATATCGACGTGTTCGATTGGGCCACCCAATTGACCAATTTTTTTAAGGGAAATTTTCAACTCTCATCGTTCGGCTATGCTGCCAGAAGTCACCCGGCGCTGCTGTTTGCAAACTTCACCGGCGATAAAACGCTGCGCCAAAGCTACCAGTGGGACAATCCCAAAGCACTTGCGTTGATTGAACAGTTCGAGAACGCGTTTAGTGATGCGGACATGCAGGACAGTTTGGATCAGCTTTATCGCTTGCTACAGGACGATGTGCCGATCATCGGTCTTTACAACGATCATGTCATTGATCTGTCGAAAAGCACTCTGCACGGTTATGAACCCTGGGCGTTTGGACGCCCCAGACTATGGGGCGTTTGGACGGAGCATAGACCATGATCTATGTGCTGAAACGGTTGTTGGCCAGTATTCCGACGCTTTTGATCGTCTCGATCTTCGTCTTTGTGTTGTTGCGGCTTGTACCCGGCGATCCGGCAGCTTTGATGATCGGCGATACCGGCAGTAGCGCCGACCTGGATCGGGTGCGGGCGGAAATGGGCTTGAATGAACCATTGCCGGTGCAATATGCGATCTGGTTGGGCAAAGTGGTGCAAGGTGATCTCGGCACCTCGTTCATGACGCAGGAACCGGTGTTGAGCGCTTTGCTGAACCGCTTCGCCGTGACCCTGCAAGTGGTGTTGATTGCCTTTGTCATCGCCGCGATGATCGCGATCCCGGCCGGTGTCTTGGCCGGGCGCTTGCAAAACAGCCGCATCGATATGGCAATCGTATTCACAGCAACCTTGTTTCTGTCGTTGCCGAGCTTTTGGGTCGGGATGTTGTTGATCTTGGTGTTCGGCACACAATTGGGCTGGTTGCCGACTTTGGGCTTTGTGCCGATCACCGACAGTGTCAGCGAATGGTTTGCCCATATCATCATTCCGGTGATGTCGCTGGTCTGTGTGGAGATGGCAATTCTGACCCGGCTGGTGCGCGCCAGCACCATCGAAGTCATGCGCCAAGATTATGTGACGTATGCCCGTGCCAAGGGTGTTTCGGAAACCCGGATCGTGTTGCAGCATATTTTGAAAAACGCTTTGTCGCCCACCGTCACCATGCTGGGACTTATTCTGGGATCGCTGCTCAGCGGGACCGCGGTTATCGAAACGATTTTCGGATTGCCGGGTCTTGGGCGGTTTCTGGTCGACGCCATTTATGCGCGTGACTATCCGGTGATCCAGGGGACGCTGTTGTTTATTGTCGTTATTTATACTTTGGTCAACCTGGCGGTGGATTTGATTTATCCGTTGCTTGACCCGCGAGTGCGCCGATCATGAGCCTTTGGACCACAGTGCGGAGCCGCCGCATCTACACCATCAGCGCATTCGGTCTGGTGATCATCGCGGTCGCGGCACTGATCGGGGTGATTTACACGCCGCATGATCCGCTGGCCTTGAATGTCGACAGCCGCCTGGCCGCACCATCCTGGTCGCATTGGTTCGGCACCGATCAGTTTGGACGCGATATTTTAAGCCGCATGCTGATCGGCGCCGGAGTCAGCCTGCGCGTCAGTTTGATGACGGTGGCGCTGGCTTTATCGATGGGGTTGATCTTAGGGGCACTGGCCGGATACTTCGGCGGTATTCTCGATTACATCATCAGCGGTGTGGTTGATGCCTTTCTCGCCCTCCCCGGGATTTTATTGGCGCTGGCTTTGATCGCCGTGTTTGGGGTCGGCGAGATGGGTGTGGTGGTCGCGCTCGGGATTGCCTACACCCCGAACGTGGCGCGGGTCGTGCGCGGCAGTGTGTTATCACTGCGGCCGCTTGGCTATATCGAAGCGGCGCGTTTGCTTGGCCACCCGCATCTCTTTATCATCATCCGCCATATTATTCCGAATGTGGTCGGCCCGCTGACCGTTTTAGCCTCGACCTTTTTCGCCCAAGCGTTGTTGTCGGAAAGTGCGTTGAGTTTTCTTGGCCTGGGTGTGCCGCCGCCGCATCCAAGCTGGGGCGGGATCTTGGCGGAAGGCCGGGTGTTTATGGAAGACGCGCCGTGGCTGTCCATTTTCCCAGGCCTGGCTATCGCGTTTTCGTTGCTCTGTATCAATCTCTGTGGTGACGCATTGCGCGATTACTTTGATCCACGCAACAGCGACCAATAACACCGCCACGCCACCTAAAAAAAGCCGCGCCTTTATCCGGGCGCGGCTTAGTCTGTTGATCATCCATCTTTCCAACCGCCGTTCAGGTCGTTCGCGGTCGGCAGGCGGCCATCAACGTAATGCTTTTAATGGGCGCGCAACGGCAGCGCTTGAGCTTCGCAAAAGCGCGTGGCTTTGCCGATATTCTTTTCAACAGTACTGACGCAAACTCCCAACATGGCGGCGATTTCGTAATTGCGGAACCCGTAGGCTTTGCTTAACCAGAAGATGCGCTGACATAACGCCGACATCCGCCCCATCGAACGCCATAAATATTGGAGTTCGTCGCGCACCAACAAAAGATCTTCAGCGTTCGGCTCCGGCGCACGGATATCGGTTTCATCATCCAACCCATGAATGTCTTGGGATGTTTCTTTGCGACGACTGCTGCGATAATGATCAATGATCAGATTATGGGCGATCCTGAATAAGTAAGACTTCAAGTCTTCCACATGCCCCATGTCGCCCATGCGATAAAGCCGGATATACGCTTCTTGCACCAAATCTTCGGCCGTATGAGAACAACCCAATTTTGCTTGGATATATCGCCGCAACTCATCGGCATGATTGTGATAGGCAGCCGTAATGACGGGTGAACAGGTCGTCATGCATCCCCTCCCTATTAGGGCGATCATTCATTTCATGACGGGGCTGCCTGAACGTCCAAAATTGCATCATCGAACTGGGAGTTTTGTGTTTTTCCCCTCTGCCGACTCGCGGAGAACGTCCCCGTGGAAATGTTATACAAAATAGTTGCCAATTTTTCAAACTATAATTTCTCATCTCCAAAGGCCTTCGCGAGAACGAGAAGACTCACGGATATTCAATAAGTTAGATTGATATAGGGAGGAGGATAAGATTAGTTGGTATGGGATGAGTGGTGGCGAATGAGCGCCGTCAAACCGACGGCATCACGCTGTTCCAGGGCTTCCAGGATCCGGTAATGCTCGCGGGAGCTTTCCTTAAGACCGTCATAGGTGGTGTAACGCGCAAATGGTCCGCTGACGCAGCATTCGCGCAAATTCTGGATCGTCTGCGCCATGAGCTGATTGCCGCACAGCATATTCAGCCGAGCATGAAAACGGAAATTGGCCATCCGCATCTCGCCATGACTGGCGCGGGTGATCAATTCCTCGAAATTATCCGCCAGCGCACGCAGCTCCTGAAGATCCTTAGCCGTCGCCCGTTCCACCGCCTGCGCCGCCGCCGCCGTTTCCAGCACCGTGATCATTTCCGTGATTTCGCGAATTTCATCATCGGTCCGGTTAAACACCCGGAAGCCTCGATTTTTGACATATTCGACCATGCCGCGCTCGGTCAGGCTGCTTAAGGCGGCCCGAACTTCGGACCGGCTGGCCTGATAAAGCTCCTCGAGCTCAGCCTGCTTCAACCACTGCCCGGGAAAGAAGCGCCCATCGAGGACATGAGCCCTAATCTGTTCAAAAACAGGCTTGGACTTTGGCCTTGTATAGGGTCGAGCTTCTAAATCAGGTATGGCGGTCATAGTTGTTCCATTGCGGCGGAGAATTCACCATCATGACATGAGACGCATCCTAAAAGTGAAATCCGGACCCGGCAATGACCGGATCTTCAAAACCATAGATCAGGAATTTGCGCTTTATGATCGTCATGACAATGAACATCAAGGACGCTCATGACAGTTATTCACGGCACCCTACTCGATATTTCCGGTCTAAACATCCGTTTTCCGAAGGGAAACGCCAGAAAGGACGCTGGGAATAAGGACGCTGGAAATAAGGACGCTGGGGATGGTGCCGGAAATACGAAAGATCCATCCCATCTTACCGTTGTATCCCGTGCATCGCTGACATTGCGGCGGGGGGAATTCGCGGCCTTGGTTGGCGAATCAGGGTCCGGCAAGACACTTCTAACCCGGGCGCTCGGCCGACTGTTGCCACAAAACGCCGAGGTGACAGCGGATCGGCTATTATTCAACGACCTTTGCCTGATCACGACCAAGCCCGAAACCGTCAATGCCCTGCGGGGGCGGAAAATCGCCTATATTTTTCAAGAGCCGTTGTCGAGCATGAACCCGAGCCTCAAGATCGGGCGGCAGCTTATGGAGCCTTTGGAGATCGACCGCAGTCTTTCCCCTGCCCAACGGCGACGCCTGGCCATTGATATTTTGACCAAAGTACAAATCCGCGATCCGGAAGGCTGCCTTGACTGTTATCCACACGAATTATCGGGCGGTATGCGGCAGCGCGTGATGATCGCAGCAGCATTGATCGGGCGGCCGTCGCTGATCGTCGCCGATGAACCGACTACGGCCTTGGATCTGCTTGTTCAAAAAGAAACACTGGCGCTGATGCGCGATGTTGCCCGCGATGTCGGCGCCGCCGTTTTACTTGTGACCCACGATCTATCCGTTGTCGCCGACTTCGCCGAGACCGTCCACGTTATGGAGTCCGGCCGTATTGTTGAGCAGGGGCCGGTCAAGGACATCTTTTCCAATCCGCAGCATCCCTACACACGGAAACTGCTGGATGCGATCCCAACTGCGGCACAAGACAGCGCCCCACCAACCGCCACAGATGTCGTGCTGACCGTGAATAATATCAGCGTCACATTCCAAGGGCCGCGCAAATGGGCAATCGGCCCGCGTCAGACGACCACCGTTCTTGATGACGTCAGTCTGTCCTTGGCAAAAGGCGAAACACTGGCCATCATCGGCGAATCCGGATCAGGCAAAACGACCCTGAGCCGGACCATCGCCGGACTTATTCCCGTGAGCCGCGGCACGATCCTATTGCACGGCCGGCCGTTGCAGACCTTGCCGGCCAAAGCCCGCAAACTTCAATTCATTTTCCAAGATCCGGTCGGGGCCCTGGACCCGCGCATGACCGTTGCGGCGATCATCGGGGAAGCATTGCTGTTTAGCGATATCCCTAAACAGCAACGCCAAAACCGGATTACCCAAGCCTTGCACCATGTCGGACTTGATCCGGCCTTGGCAACACGCTTGCCACATCAATTGTCAGGCGGCCAGCGCCAGCGGGTCAATATCGCCCGCGCCATTGTTTCGGAACCAAGCCTGATTATCGCTGACGAACCGATTTCTGCGTTGGATTTGACCGTGCAAAAGCAAATTCTTGATCTTTTCTTAGATCTAAAAACACGGCTACAATTTTCGTGTTTATTTGTGTCCCATGATCTAGGCGTGGTGGAACATTTGGCTGATCGTGTCTGTGTTTTATATCGGGGTAAGATTGTTGAACTCGACAGTCGCGAGGCTATTTTCAATACCCCCCAACATCCTTACACACGGCAACTGATCGCGGCAACGCCGATCGTCGAACGGACCCGAACCGGGGGATATGTTTTGTCACCCCGAACACTGGCTTGTTTATCAAACCCATCTCTGGCTTGATACCCCGACTTGATATTATCGACCATAATTCTTGAAGATCGATCATGACAGACAAAGACGCTTTATTTGAACAAACCTATGACCGCGGTGCGACACCGATTTATTCCGCGCGCTATGATCCACGGTTCTGTTACGGTCTTTATGTTCCCCATCGGATCGACCGCATGGACCGTAAAGCCATGAAAATCATCGTCTCCGTTCATGGTACAGGGCGGATGCAGTCGCTGTATCGCGATCTGTTTGCGGAATTTGCCGAATATAACAAGTGTATCGTTCTGGCCCCATTGTTCCCGGCGAATGTCCTGCAAGACGGCAATCAGAGCGGTTATAAATATATGCGCGAAGCCGATATCCGTTATGATTTGGTCATGCTCGATATGATCGCCGAAGTCGCCGAGCGTTACGGCATCGACGGCGATAAAGTTTTAATGTTTGGGTTTTCCGGCGGAGGTCACTTTACCCATCGCTTTACGATCCTACATCCTGATCGAATTCTCGCGGCATCGGTCGGCGCCCCGGGGGCCGTCACTATTTTGGATGATACACAAGATTGGTGGGTCGGCATCCGCAACACACAGGATCTGTTCGGTCTGACCGTTGATCCGGAGGCGTTTCAAAATTTGCCCATTCACTTTGTTGTGGGCGACGCGGATTCCGAAACTTGGGAAATCACTTTTGAACCGGGCGACCGTTATTATATGGATGGGGCCAATGCCGCCGGTCGCACCCGCAATGAACGGATCGCGACGTTAGCCCAGGCCTTTAAAGCTGTCGGCGCGATCGTAGTGCTGGATAGCGTTTCCGGGGCAACCCACGATGTCACCGCAGTCGCCCAGAAAACACGTGAATTTTTTGCAGATGTTTTAAATAGCCAAAATCTTTAGACATTCAGATCTTGAATTGAAGCCTCTAGAAATCGAGGCTGTATTCCGTGTAATGAATACCCTTATAGGGGCTTGGCGCAATCAACATCCGACCATTGGTCGTATCCATAATCAGACTTGCCACCGTACCGGATAAATTCCCGCCCGGTCGCGCTTTCGGCGTTCTTAAAATTGCATCAGGTGCGCCAAAGGTATCGGCAAACGCCGATTTGAACGTATCGATTGTCACATGGCCCAGGGCCGCCTTGAAATGATCATGAATACGTTGATCGCGATATAGCGATTCCGGGCAACGCTGCAATCCGATATCGTGAATTTTGGCACGCGCCACCGGGCACTTGAAGTGATTGGCATGCACAAAGAAACCGTTTTCAGGCTGCATCCAATAAACGTTCTCGGGTGTCGCTTCAAGATTGACCGCAACACCGGCGGAATGGCTAATCAACAGATTATGAGAAAACGAAATCGGTGTATTCAAAACCGCATCAATGGCCCCTGCCAAGGTCGGTGACGATAACAAACGCCGACGAATTAACGGATTGGCGACACCAATTTTACCACCATCCAGATTGCATTGCAGGCCGTTCACAGTCAGCGCAATGCCCGCACTGTTCATCCCATGACGGGCCAGTTGTCCCGCTTCGACAAAGCTTAGAATATTGGGACCGTCTTCATTTTCGATCCGCAAAACGACGCCGGTGTCGGCGCAGCGTGGATTCCAATCCCAGTTTTGCCCATGCAACACCCGGCCATCGCTGGTCGCACTCGGCAAGGCCAAGGCCGCCGTGCATTCTTCCTGCATCGAGGGCGTTCTGTGCTGTTCACGTTCGTTGTCGCGCCAAAAAATGATTTCCGTGCGGGCGTTCAGGATGACAATGGCTTCGACCGGTTGAGCGCTGCCTTTGGCGATGCCTTCGATCTCGCGATACATATCCGCATCGTAGGTTTCAATCTGATCGCGGAAGCGTTTGGCATAGGACAGGGCTTCATCCCAACCGATCCCCACTGTGTTGAAGGCATCACGATATAACTCGATCCCACCCGCGATGCGATCGCCCGCCTGGCGTCCATAGCTATAGCCACGGTCCGGTGCATTCCCAGCGATGTGAACCAAGGGAAAAGGCGTGGTCGGTACTGTATCCGTCATAGACATTAAAACCTTTACTAAAATCAATTCTTCTTGCTGTGCGCGGCGGGAATGGTTTGCAGGATCGCATTCTGCTTCACCTGACTTCTCAGCGCACTGCCAAGGAAACGCGCGGTGTCGGTCGATGCCCGTTCTGCATCGTCAATGGTGCCCGAATGCTGCATGAATCCATGGTTCAAAGATGGGTAATTGAAATAAACGACATTGCCGTTTTCATCCGCCAACCGTTTGGCCATGGCCGCACCTTGATCGCGCAAGATGTCGAAACCGGCTGTCGCCAAAATTGTTGGCGGCAAGCCTTTTAGGTTGTCGGCCTGTAGCGGGGACGCGTAAGGATGATTGCGGCTTTCTACCGTCGGGAACACTAAGTCATAGACGACATTGGCCAAGTGATTATCAAGCCCATAGCCGTCGCCGAACAACTCATTGGCGCGGTAATCCATGCGCATGTCCACAGCCGGATAATAAAGCAGCAGATAATTCGGCAATGGCAGTCCATCATCCCGCTGCCGCATCGCTGTTACCAAAGCCATGCCACCACCCGCGCTGTCACCACCGATGGCGGTTACTGCCGGATCACCGCCGAACGACGCAGCATTTTCCAAAACCCAACGATAGGCGGCCAGAGCATCATCCTGGGCAGCGGGGAAAGGGTTTTCAGGCGCCAGACGATAGTTGACCGAAACGACGATGACTTGCGCTTCGTTGGCAATCAACCGCACCGCCCGATCAACGGCATCGATACTGGCAAACAACCACGCCCCACCATGGTAATAAACCAGCACCGGCAAAGGCCCGGCTTCGGTTGTTTGTGGGCGGTAAATGCGAATATCGATGGGGCCACCTGATGCTGATGCTGATCCTAGCCCTGGGCCCGGACCCGGGATCGTACGGTCTTCAACAGCAGCCATATCCGCGGTCACCTTGGTGGTGAAATGCCATGACCGATCGACTGCAGTGCGTACGGCGGCGCGACCTTCGGGAGTTTGGAGGGCCTTGGCCAATCGCGCACGACGCGCGGCGGCATCGGCACCACGACCGCTTTGTTCATTGGTATATTGAATTTTAGGATGAAGGGTCTGGCCATCCACCACAGCAGCGGGATTTTGGAGCCGTTCTTGAAAATAGCTGTTCGGTTGCTGCAACAGCTCCCACGCAGCTCGTTCTTTATCCGTGGGCTCCGGCGGCGCAGCGACAGCGCCGCTGAGGGATAGAAGAAATGCTGCAATTCCGCCGGTGATGCCAAGTGGAATACGGTGAACGCTGCCATGAAACGCCATGCAAAAGCCCTTATGCTCTAGTAGACACGATTACTAGACGTGGGCCCCGGCCGGATTCCGGACCGAAATTCGCTTTCTCCCGCCACAACACTATCCGGGAAATAGGGTGCTTTGCCGTCAAAACCTATGGCTGATGCCATATAAATTGTGTTCTACACCGACATCCGGACCGGACATTTGGGAGAGATCATGAAAGCGATTATAAGTATCATAATTTATGGCCTGATTTCGATGACGACCGGTACCGCAGCAGAGCCTCAGCCGACGACCAAAATGGTAGAAACAGCAGACCAGCAACGCATTGCTTATGACGTCCACGGTCCGTCCAAGTCTTTGGACCGCTCGGGCCCGACGCTAGTGTTCATTCATGGCTGGATGTGCGACCGCAGCTATTGGCGCTTTCAAACTCCGCATTTCGCACAAAATTATCGGGTTATCACCATTGACTTGCCCGGGCACGGCCAGTCTTCGGACAGTCGCCAAAAATGGTCGATGGCCGCATTCGGTCGGGATGTGGCGAGCGTTGTGGCCGCAAGCGGTAGCCAAACCGTCATCCTGATCGGTCATTCCATGGGCGGCCCCGTGGCCATTGAAGCCGCACGTCAGATGCCGGGCCGGGTTCAGGCGGTAATCGGGGTCGATACGCTCAAACGGCCGACATTCAAACGTGACAAAGCCGAATTCGAGGCCATGATGTCGCACCTGGGGGCTAATTTTTACGCCGCCACCCATAGCATGGCCCGCGACCGCTATTTCCACCCCGCCAGCAATCCGGCCCTTGCCGACTGGGTCGCGGCCGACATGGCCTCCGCCCCGGCGACAATCGCTTTGGACCTGGTGCGGGCCCTGGAAGACTATGACGCGCCTGGCGGCATCAGTGCCATCACCGATATTCCATTGGGTTTCATCAATTCCGATGCGTCGGCCGTCGACAACGCGGCCCTGACCCGCCTCCATCCCGGTGTGACAGTGGTCCAGCTTCCCAAAGTCCGGCATTTCTTGATGATGGAAGACCCCGCCGCGTTCAATCAAGCGTTACAGGCTATGATCACAAAACTGTCATCGGCGACACCAGGGAATATTCAATAACTATCTGATAAATATAGTTAATATTAATAATCCCCAAAGCGCAGCTTAGTGTAAATGTCAGTTTTGTCATTTTTCGGTAAGGATGATGACGCGGTGCACCATTTACTGATGTGGCATGCAAAACACATCCTCACCAGACCCGTCGAAACCCTCTGTCTCCACTGCTTTTTGGCGGGATCGGAAACCCCTCATCATCGGCGCCAGCGCCGTGGCGCTCGTTGCCATCGCTGCGATCTGGGCATTCTCCGGCCCGTCCAAGGCCACCAATGGTCCACCCCCTGCCGTGCCCGTCACCGCGATTTTGGCTGAGCAAAGGGATGCCGTCCATAGCAGCAACGTGGTTGGTACCGTCGAATCCTTGCACCACGTGACGGTGCGGACGCAAATCGACGGCATCCTGACCGCGATCCACTTCAAAGAAGGGGAATTGGTGGCCAAAGGGGCATTACTGGCCAGTATCGACGATCGCACCCCAAAGGCCGCCTTGGAGGCCGCCGAAGCCCAACTGGCCCGTGACCAAGCCCTGCTCAAGGCCGCCGAATTGGATCTGACCCGCTATCAGACATTGCTGAACCGGGGCGCCATTTCCAAACAAATCGCCGATCAGCAACTGGCCGACACCGAACAATTGCGGGCCAGCGTGCGCTTGAACCGCGCCAATGTGGAAACGGCGAAGGTCAATTTATCCTACACGAAAATCACCTCGCCGGTCGCGGGACGGGTCGGCATTCGCCGGGTCGACGCCGGTAATCTGGTCCGCACAAGCGATCAGAACGGCATTGTCTCGGTCAGTCAAATTAATCCTATTTCGATCGTTTTCCCGATCTCGCAATCTCAACTTTCCTCATTACAGACCGCCTTGCAGCAGCCGGATGGCGCCACGGTGGAAGCCATGAGCGCCGACGGTTTGACCCAACTCGGGCGTGGAACCATCAGCGCTTTGGACAACACGATAGATCCAACCACCGGCACCAAGCGGGTGCGCGCGATTTTTGACAACACGACGGAACAATTGTCGCCCGGCAGTTTTGTCGCCGTTCAAATCCGCACCGGCTTCACAGCGCAAGCGGTGGTGTTGCCGACCGCCGCCGTGCGTCCAGGGTTGAGCGGAAGCTTCGTCTATCGCATTGAAAATGAAACCGCACAACGCGTGCCGGTCAAGCTCGGCTACAGCAATGACGACTTTGTCATTATCACGGACGGGATTTCCGCCGGTGATACGATCGTCAGCGACGGCCATTCGCGCTTGAGCCCAGGGGCCAAGGTGTCATTCAATAAAACGACACAGACAATCGCAGCCACGTCGGACCCCCGAAAGGTTGCGCCATGACCCCGCCCTCGGACCCAGCAACACAGGCCGCAAACCCATCGACCCGCGGCAGCTTTTCATCGTGGTTTATTCGCCGCCCCGTAGCGACCGTGCTGATGGCCGTGGCCATTGCCATGTTGGGGATTTCCGCGTTTCCAAATCTTGCCTTGGCACCCCTGCCCGAAGCCGATTTCCCAACCTTGCAAGTGAGTGCGTCACTGCCGGGCGCGAGCCCAGAAACCATGGCCTCTTCGGTCGCGACTCCTTTGGAAGTGGCGTTCACCGGTATTCCAGGCATCACTGAGATGACGTCCAGTAGTGCGCTCGGCCGGACATCCATAACGATACAGTTTGTGCTATCCCGCGATATCGATGCGGCAGCGCAAGAAGTTCAGGCTGCGATCAACAGCGTTGCCGGGCGACTGCCCTCGGACATGCCTAATCTTCCGACCTGGCGCAAGGTCAATCCAACGGATAGCCCTATTCTGGTGTTGAGTGCGCAATCCGACGATATGCCGCTTACGGAATTAAGCGATCTGATCGAGACCGATTTTGCGCGCACCCTGAGCCTTGTTGATGGCGTGGCCGAGGTCGAGATCGTCGGCCAACACAAACCCGCGATCCGTATCAAAGCCCAACCTGATCGCCTTGCAGCCCTTGGGATCAGCATGAGCGACATTCGAAGCGCCATTCAAGCGTCTTCCGTAAATCAAGCCAAGGGCGCTGTATTCGGACGCTCAACCGTCACCACATTCGAAGCCAATGATCAATTGTTGACGCCGGAGGGCTATGCGGATGTTGTTGTCGCTTGGCGGAACGGCGCCCCAATTCATGTGAAAGATGTCGCGGAAGTCACGATCGGGGCCGAAAACATCTATGTCGGTGCTTTTCCGGACGGCACCGCAGGGCTCGGGATCATCGTGCGACGCCAACCGGGGGCCAATATCGTCCGCATCGCCGACGCTATTACCAGCTCCTTGCCGGAGCTGACATCGACCCTGCCATCAAGCGTTGAAGTCTCTGTGCTCAATGATCGCACCAGAACCATACGATCATCACTTCATGAAGTGGAATTGACGTTGGTGGTGACACTCATCCTGGTGGTCGCGGTAATGGGTTTATTCCTGCGTCAATTATCGGCGACTCTGATCGTTGCGTCCGTTTTAGGACTGTCCGTGGTTGCGACATTCGCCGCTATGTATCTGCTAGGCTATAGCCTGAATAATTTGACGCTTGTGGCCTTGGTCATCGCCGTCGGCTTTGTGGTCGATGACGCGATCGTCGTGGTCGAGAATATCCACCGCCATATAGAAATGGGCAAGACCGCGCTTCAAGGGGCGCTGGATGGGGCGCGCGAAATTGGTTTTACCGTGATCTCGATCACGTTTTCTCTGATCGCCGCCTTCATTCCGTTGCTGTTCATGGATGGGATCGTCGGCCGCTTGTTTCGCGAGTTCTCGCTGACCTTGACCATTGCCTTGTTGATATCGGTCGTCGCGTCATTATCGCTGGCGCCGATGCTATGCGCCCGTTTTATGAAACCCGCCGCCCATCACGATGGCGCCGAAAAGAAAATCTATTTCACCGACCGTGTGGGGCTGGCTTATGCCAAAGCCTTGACCTGGACCATGGCGCGGCCACGGTTGATGTTAAGTGCGTTTTGCGTGACCATCGGCTGCGCCATCGCGTCATATATCCTCATCCCGAAAGGCTTCTTTCCGCTGCAAGATACCGCTTTTATAACCGGGCAAACCCAGGCCAGCGAAGATATTTCCTATGACGATATGCTGGCCAAACATAAAGCCATGGCCGAGATCATTGCCAAAGAACCCGCTATTTTGCGGTTTAAT
>JBBCIP010000070.1:0-3048 GCA_037189785.1 Alphaproteobacteria bacterium | reverse complement strand
TTTTGGTATCCGACCGGGGAAATCGGTGTCCTATTTACTGCATAATTGTCCCGAGACGTTCTTTACCATCTGGGGTGCTGAAGCTGTTGGTATTGTCAATGCCATTAATCCGCTGTTACGCCCAGACTCTATTGCCGATATTATCAATGCTGCCGGTAGTGAGATTTTGGTCGTGCCGTCACGTCAGGCGTATCCAAATATTTGGCAAATGCTTCCGGAGATTAGAGAGAAAACCCTGACTCTAAAGACAATTGTTGAGGTCGGTGGAGATGATCAAGGCGGCGACGGTATTTATGGTTTCTCGACGATGATCGATCGTTATCCATCTGATCGGTTGCTGAGTGATGAAGACCGTTCTCTCGATGATATCGTTGCCTATTTTCATACCGGCGGTACGACGGGTACCCCCAAGCTGGCGCAGCACACCCAGTATGGTCAAGCTTATATTGCATGGGCCATTGCTGAAGCACTTGGTATGCAAACAGGCCGCCGGATGCTGTGTGGTTTACCTTTGTTTCATGTCAATGCGGTGTTGGTCGGTGGTTTAGCCCCCTTATACAATGGTGCGACATGCGTGTTAGCCGGTGCCGATGGATTTCGAAATCCGACTGTTGTTAATAATTTTTGGAACATCGTTGATCGACATCACGTCAATTTCTTTAGTACAGTGCCGACAATCTACGCGCGGCTATTGGATGTGCCGCTTGCAGGGGCCAATGTACATTCATTGATCTGTGGCCTTTGCGGTGCATCTCCCATGTCTGTTGCATTATTCAAGGAGTTTGAGCAGCGCACGGGCGTAAAAATATTAGAAGGCTATGGCATGACCGAAGGCGTCTGTGTCAGCACGGTAAATCCACGGGACGGAGAACAGAGAATTGGTTCAATCGGGCTCCGCTTGCCGTATCAACATATGAAAGTGATCGAGGTTGATGCTAATGGTCACTGGGTCCGCGATTGCGTTGTTGATGAAGTCGGCACGCTGGTTCTAAATGGCCCGAATGTTTTGCCGGGGTATCGCCAAGAAAAACATAACCAAAACATTTGGCCTCAGCAAGGCTGGTTCAATACAGGTGATTTGGCACGCCAAGATAAGGATGGTTATTTTTGGTTGGCCGGACGAAGCAAAGATCTCATTATTCGCGGTGGCCATAATATCGATCCGACAGTGATTGAGGAGGCTTTGACATCGCATCCAGCAATTGAATTGGCGGCGGCAGTCGGAAAACCGGATCGGGACGCGGGCGAGCTGCCGGTTGCCTATGTAACTCTGCGACCAGGCATTACAGTCAGCACAGATGATCTAAAATCCTACGCACGGAATAAAGTCGCTGATCGCGCCGCAGCGCCTGTTGATATTTATGTGATCGATAAAATGCCGGTGACGGCCGTTGGTAAAATATTCAAGCCAACACTGCGACAGGATGTTCTCGAAAAAGTGGTTGTTTCTGTTTTATCTACGCATGATGTCTTGCCGCAAATACATTCTGTAAAAGCGATCCATCATGAAAAACACGGATTGCTTGCCGAGATACGAATGTCAGCATCTGGTGACACAGAAAAGCTCGATTTTCAAAAAGTTATCGACAAGGCTTTAGAACAATACCCTATCAAACACGTCATTATCATGGAGTGAATGATTAAGGGTATTGTTGTTATGGCATATCTCGACTTTACTTTTCAGGCACTATTTTTATGATCGCCCGTGTGGCTTTCATGATCGCATCACGGCTGTATAACAGCGGAAAATAATCACCGTTGGCCCATGCAGAATAAAGGTCGCGGTAATGCGGATCGTAAGGATTACCGGATTGTCCCGGACTATTGATGGCCACGCTATTATCCCAGGCCCCAACATCAAGCACCATGCGGAATGAGGCCCCATGAGCCTGTTTAAAGGTTTTTGGGTCATAGGCGCTCAGGTTGGGTGTCGTGGCGCTGCCAGATTTTTGAATAGGGCTGATATTTAGCTGTGACCGCATAGTTCCTCGGACCAGTGGCGATAAAGCATGATCAAATGATGCGTAATGGAGCTGTCCCCAGCGCCATTTTTGACTATCGTCACCCAGAGTTTCTTTCAATTCCTGCATTGCACTGGCAAGGCTGGACAATAAAATTTCATCTCGGGCCAATTGCGGGTTGCTGCCAAAGCGCGCGTCGGGCTTTTTCAGATTATGAACAACGGCACTGATTGTCCCATTTTCCATGATCAAGCCGGTTGCTGTGGTTAATTTGTCGAGTGTCGCCTTATATAAATATTTTATTGCCCAGACTTCATACACTGCGGCGGCCGCACTATCGCGATCAACATGGAAGTCCCAGGACTTTAAAAGTGCTAGTCCCTCGGCAATGAGTGGATCTGTGCTGGAAAGCGGCATCAGCAAACCGACCAGGTGTTGCCCCATATCGCTATAGGTGTCCATTTGCAACGCCATGGAATCGGACAGGGATGTTTTACCATTCCCAGTCAGTACGGCATTGATGCGATTGGCGCGTGACCGATCAGCCCATTCAAAACCCAGTTTATAGTCTTTTATGGGATAGTTTTTGGGTAAGTGCATTTCATTAGAGGTCGAAAAATATCCGGCCGCTGGATTGAAAAGATAAGGTAAATGCTCGGGGGCAACAAACCCATCCCATTCATAACGACCGTCGCCGGGCACCGGAAGAAGACCATCCCAATTATGGCGGAGCGGTGCTGCTGCAGATAGTACCCAACCAATGTTGCCGGACTGATCGGCATAAACAAGATTGGAGGATGGTGTTTTCCAATTCTCCAAAGCTTGTTTGAAACTGTCCCAATTTTTGGCGGTCATGTAGCGTGACGAGCCAAAATAAGCGGCCGTGCCGGGTTCATTCCACAACGCACGAATTGCAAAGATATGATTTTCTGTTTTGTACAATACCGGGCCGTGGCGCGTGTATTCTAACTCTACGGTTACGGGATCTTGTCCTTTAACTGCTATTTTGTTCTGTGACGACGCGTGTATTTTCCCAATTCTTTTGATAGCGATAGGCCTTGGCATCATTTGTATTCAGATCATAAAT
>JBBCIP010000069.1:0-4558 GCA_037189785.1 Alphaproteobacteria bacterium | reverse complement strand
CCGCATAGACCGGTGCTGATAATAGCGCGAGCAACGCGCCCTTCACGACCGCTTTAAACATCTGACCTCATCCCCATTTATAGCCCTATGCCATTTATCCTATCAGGATGATGCCGTCAGTAATTTTGTGGCCAGATTGCTCTTGACGACCTAAATATCATGTAACATATTAAGTTACATGAAAAGAGATAGCAAATTATCCGGGGTTCTCCATGTCCTCCTCCATATGGCGGAACAGGATGGCCCTGTAACGTCCGAAGCCCTGGCTAAGGCCATGGACACCAATCCTGTGGTTATCCGTCGCATCATGGCGGGGTTACGCGATCAGGGTTATGTGACATCTGAAAAGGGGCACGGCGGTGGTTGGGCTTTGGCCTGTGATCTGCATCAGGTCACATTGCAGGATATTTATAACGCTCTCGGGCGCCCCACTTTGTTGGCGATCGGCAATCGCACCGAAAGCCCCGGCTGTTTGGTGGAGCAAGCCGTTAACGCGGCCCTAAGCCAAGCCTTTTCTGATGCCGAAGCAATGCTGCTGGCGCGTTTCGCCACAGTTACTTTAGCTGCTTTAAGCGCTGATTTTCACGACCGCCTTATTTCCCGCGGTGGCCCATATAACACAGACCATGGACATAGCTCATGAAAGATCTGCTCTCACATTTTTCAGACCCGGATGCCATTGCCAAATATGCCGAAGGACCGCCGCGTTTTATGCCGGGCTATGAAAGCGTGCAACGCATGACAAGCGTGTTGCTGGCGGAGCAAACACCCACCAACGCCCATGTCTTGGTACTTGGTGCGGGCGGCGGGCTTGAACTGAAAGTCTTTGCCGAAGCCCATCCCGGCTGGACCTTCGATGGTGTCGATCCCGCAGCGCAAATGTTGGATCAGGCCGTACAAACAATGGGCGCCCACGCACATCGCGCCAACATGCATGTCGGCTATATCGAGGATGCGCCAAGCGGTCCCTATGACGCCGCCACCTGTCTTTTGACATTGCATTTTCTCGACGCTGACGAACGACTGCGCACATTAAAAGAAATTCACCGTCGTTTGAAACCAGGCGCCCCATTTGTGGCCGCCCATTCCAGCTTTCCGCAAGAATCGGATCAACGAGATTTATGGTTATCCCGATACGCGGCGTTCGCCCTCGCTTCCGGCGCTGACCCAACCCAGGTCAAACAGGCCCACGAAACGGTGAAGGCGCATTTAAACATGCTCAATCCCGAGCACGACGAAGCCCTGATGCGTGAGGCCGGATTTAAAAATATCAGCCTGTTCTACGCCGCGTTCACCTGGCGTGGCTGGGTCATGTATGCGTGACTGTCCTCTCATGATCGGAACTGTGTGATGACCGTGGCGCCGACGGATTGGAATTTATCCATCGCCATCAGCGCCGCAATGCCTTGATCAAGACTGATGCGTTCGCCAATCAATAGCTCCGGCTTGAGCTTGCCGGATTGCACCATATCCAGCATGGCACCGTAACGATGCGCTTGCATGCCATGGCTGCCGATGATCTCCAACTCGTCAGAAATAACTTTGCCCATCGGGATTTGCGGCAAGCTATGATCGGCCAGCATCAAACCGACTTGAATATGCTTGCCACGCTTGCGCAGGTTTTTAATGGAATTGAAACAGGTCGTCGGATGCCCCAAAGCATCGACCGAGACATGAGCGCCGCCTTTGCTGATATCGATCACAGCCGCGCTGACATCCGCAACAGTTTTGCCGTTGATCGTCGCTACGGCACCAAGCTTTCGGGCCAAGTTTAATTTGTCGTCGGCGATATCAATCGCGATGACATTCGCACCGACGGCGTTGGCGATCATCACCGCAGATAACCCGACACCACCGCAACCATGCACAGCGACCCACTGCCCGCCCTGTGTTTTACCCTGATCGATAATAGCGCGAAACGAGGTGGCAAACCGACACCCCAAACTGGCCGCCGTTGCAAAGTCGATGGCATCCGGCAAGGCCACAAGATTCAAATCTGCCTGATGGATCGAGACAAATTCAGCAAACGATCCCCAATGGGTAAAGCCCGGCTGAAATTGACGGTCGCACACTTGCTGATGCCCGGCATGACATTCCGGACAAGCACCACAACCGCCGACAAACGGAACCGTGACACGATCCCCCCGTTTCCATTTCCGCACATCCTTACCGACAGCCTCGACAATACCGGCCAATTCATGCCCCGGGACATGAGGCAAGGTAATATCCTTGTCATGCCCCATCCACCCGTGCCAATCGCTGCGACACACACCGGTTGCTTGCACCCGGATAACTACTCCGTGAGGCTCGGGCGTAGGGTCCGGCACGGTGACAAGTTTTGGTGGGGCCGAGAATACGTCGTATAGAACAGCTTTCATTATGGTCTTTCCCAAAGGCCGCAAAATCGTAGTAGGTGGTCCACTTTGCACAGAATAGCTTAACATTAGCTATCGATACCATGCCTATTCGCGTAATTTGAGGGTAGAGTAAAAAGAAAAAGGCGGCTCCGAAGAACCGCCTTTGGAATTGAGATCTTTGTTGTCTCTAAGCTGATTTTCGACGCCGAGCCACAGCTACACCCATCAAACCAAAACCAATGAGGGCCAAAGTCGCAGGTTCCGAAACGCTAGTTGCATCTGCATAAGTAACATTTGATTGCGGAAAGGCATCGGAAGCAGACGTAAGTGCAAATCCTTGCGGCAAAATAAGTGATAGAATTGCCGTATTACCGAAATCCGCATTAATGGAAGCATTTAGCGTTGAGGAATCAAGAATAACCCGGGTCCACAAAGACGCTTCCCATTCAAAAACAGTATCATCAATATTGCTAAGATCTATTTCCAGAAGCAGCGAAGCCATCACTTCGCCGGTTTCAGCCAGCTCATAGGTCCATGTCGGCAGCTGAAACGTCGAATCCAAATATGCTTGATTGGAGTGCTGTGCAATTCCGGTTCCGGCAATCAAACTTGCCGCATAAGCATCATTGAGGGCGTAAAACGCGTCCAAATACTCTTCAAAACTTGCGAAATCATCGGGATCCAATGTATTTGCTTGATGAAAAAGATCAAATCCACCAGCTTGTCTAACAGTTAAACCCGACGAAAATTGGAAGGAATTATATGTGTATTGCGCACCCCATTGCTCATACACTGAAGCGAAATCGATATCACCGGTAGTTGTGAATGTACCGTGGATATCAAGCTTCAGAGTCGCTTTTGCACCAGTATACACAACCGCAGGATCCGTTATACCAATTGTGAACGTGTCGCCAATTCGCGCTTCGGAGTAGTTCATATGCTGACGCTCACCGAAAGCCAGCACCGGCCCACTTATCGGTTGACGATTTTCAACCGCCGACGCCGCTCTTATTGCGCCTTCCGAAAGATTGGCCGAGGCACTGCCAGCAAAACTAGCATCCTGTGTAGTTGACGACGAACCCCACACAAATGGGGTACTGAAAGCAGTAGCGGCAGAAGCACTATTGCCGTTTGCATTTATTTGCTCTGAATTGGCTGCGGGCGCACCGTATGACAATGCTTGCGCATGATGCGTTATTGTAGCAGCTGATGCAGGCAAGCTAACCACAGCGGTGAGCATTGCGGCACCAACGGTAAATTTTTTCATATGCATGGAAGACCCCAGTTATTTCAAATGTAAGCCTCCATACACAAGCAAAATACATGCCATGCTGTTAAGGTTAAATAATATAGAAACTTTCCCAATATGACAGTATTGTTGCAATCCTAGATTGTAAAGAATATCGACACACGCAAATGCGTGTGAATGAGGAAGCACATCCAAAAATTCAAATGTATTTGAATGCGAGAGATTGCGCGTTCCTAGAAAAGTTTGATGATTAAATATGCATAATTCAAAAAAGATGCACAAATAAGAGGACCACGAACATTCGGGAAAGCTTAGTGTATACTATTGGTTTCAGCACTAAAGGGAATTGCCCTTGCTGCATTCTACGAACAGCGATGTGACTATTAAAATAGGAAAGATGATCACCGGAGCCGTCAACAGTAACCACCACCACCTGTATCTTCGGATAGCAAGACACACAAAAATAGACCAAATCAAAACACTTGGCCAGAATAATATGGACAGTGGTCCAAGCGTCAGCGACAGTGCTCCGTATTCGGTGATAAAAATCCCTATAAATATTGCAAAAGCAATTGTGATCGGCACGATTGCGAACCACTTATCTATGGATTTTTTTACATCTCTGGCCACATTGTTCTTTCAAAAGTGATGAAAAGACGAAAAGATTATTTCTTGGTCTCCATTACTGTCGGCAAAGGGACTGCCCGTTGCCCTCTATGATCGCGTAGCCTGTATTGACTTTGATAGTTGCGACGTTGCTTTGCAACTTCGTATAAAACAATGCCTGAGCTTGTTCCGAGATTAAGACTTTCGATCATACCAAACATCGGAATGGAGACGCACATCTCGCTTCTTGCGATGGCAAGATCACTAATACCTGTTGCTTCGCTGCCAAACCAAACAGCGAGTTTCGCGTGGGTCGTATAATCACCTTCATGCAAAAAAATACTCG
>JBBCIP010000068.1:0-6723 GCA_037189785.1 Alphaproteobacteria bacterium | reverse complement strand
GCCGCTGATAAATTCTATCAAGACCTAGCGGAGCGTGCCCGAACATCGAAGTAATTATAATAAGATAGCAAGCCAACGGTTATTCGTGCCCCGACATTGACAGCACCCCGGACATTGGTTAACGATTCCCCTTAACGGATGGTCGATCTTAGGCCGCTTTGCAACGGTCATAGAAATGGGATAGTGGGCAATGTCTGGTCGCACGATGGTTGCCAAAGAAACTCCCGGCTTGGGCCGGTTCCGTGATGATCTTGCCAATCATTACGGCCCCCATGATGTGTGCTATGACGATCATCCAGGAGCCCGCTGTCGTTTGGACTTTCTCAATCTGGGCCCTTTCGGCGTCGGTATTGCCACCGGCGCAGCAGTGCAGTGGCAGCGCAGCCATGGAAAATTGGCTGATGTTTGGCAAGATAAAATTCTTTTGGTGCAGCAACGCACCGGGCAGTCGGTGGTCGATCATTTCGGCCGCTCGGTCACGTTACATACCCATGACATGATGCTGACGGATTCTATCGGCCCCTGTCGTTTTCGATTGCAAGGGGAAGGAACGCTTGTGTGTTTCGATCTGCCGCGGAGTTGGTTCGAGCGCAATTTATTGTCGAATGATATGGCTTTGGCGCGGCGACTTGATGGGTCAAGCGGGATTGGCCGGTTGTTGTCGACGATGATTACAACAGTAACGCAATATGGTGAAGAATTTGATGCGTTCGACCGCGATGTGGTTATGGAATCGGCTCAATCATTATTGATCCGTAGTTTACGCAACTCATCCGATATTTCGACGACAGTTTTCAATGATCGGACTGTTGCGATACTGCGAAAATGGGCGCAGGACAATCTTGAAGATCCCGATATTACACCGGTGGAAATGGCGCAAGCCTGTGGACTATCGCGGCGTCAATTATACCGTGTCTTTGCGGCCTACGGCCTTACACCGTCCGCGTGGTTGTGGCAGGTCAGGCTCGAGGCCGCCCATGCGTTACTGCGCGAACGATCCGATCTGCGTGTGACCGAAGTGGCTTTTGCCGTTGGTTTTAACGATGCATCGCATTTTTCACGCTTGTTCAAAAATCAATTCGGAATTAGCCCGCGCCAATTAAGAACCAACTAGTCACGTAATAAAGATTACTTTTAAGCTATGCTACCCTCAATCAAGTCCGCATATTGAAATAGGAGAGTCCCATGACCGCATTGCAAAATATTCCGCTGAAAACCATCGACGGTGCCGATGATCGGCTCGCCAATCACAAGGGCAAAGTTTTGCTTGTGGTCAATGTCGCATCGAAATGCGGATTAACCCCGCAATATGAGGGTTTGGAAAAATTATATCAGGCTAAAAAAGCGCAAGGGCTCGAAGTCTTAGGGTTTCCGGCCAATAATTTCATGGGTCAGGAACCCGGCAGCGAAGACGAGATTAAAGATTTTTGCACGCTCAAATATGATGTGCATTTCCCGATGTTTTCAAAAATCTCGGTGCTTGGGGCTGATCAGCATCCGCTTTATGCCGAACTTGTCAAAGCGCAGCCCAAAGCCAGCGCCGACGGTCCATTTCGGGAAAAGCTCAAAGGCTATGGCGTCAATCCGGCCAATGAAAGCGATGTGTTGTGGAATTTTGAAAAGTTCGTCATCAACCGCAACGGCGACGTGGTCGCCCGGTTCGCGCCGGATGTGACCGCCGACAATGCCGATCTGTTGGCTGTTATCGATAAAGAATTAGCTAAATCGTAATCTTATTAATCAAACCAAAATAAACGCGGAAAAGACTTATCGGAGTGCCCGCTATCGTTAAACTCTCATTGATTAGCCGTTATGCGATCTTCATCGCGTGCGTCTTGTTGACCGTTGTCTTTTTGGTCGTCTCGGTCTCGCCCGCGATCAAAATAACTCTGGTGAGCCTTTTCGCTGTTTTATCCGCGATCGGTATTTATGATTTGCTGCAAACGAAACATGCGGTACGTCGCAATTATCCGATCATCGGCAATATTCGTTATATGGTCGAATCTGTTCGGCCGGAACTCAGGCAATACTTATTTGAAACTGATTTTGAAAAACTGCCGTTCTCTCGTACTCAGCGGTCATTAGTCTATGCTCGAGCCAAAAATGAACCGGATCAGCGACCGTTCGGTACCATGCTGGATGAATATGCGACCGGTTACGAATTTATCGGCCATTCCATTCAGCCCGCGCCGGTGAGCGATCCGAAAAATTTTCGTATTACCATCGGCCATGACCAATGTAGCAAGCCTTATTCTGGGTCTGTCTTAAATGTTTCAGCCATGAGCTTTGGGGCTTTGAGTGGCAATGCAATCATGGCTTTGAATAAAGGCGCTAAGATCGGTGGTTTTGCGCAAGATACAGGGGAGGGCAGTATCAGTCCCTACCACCGACGCCATGGTGGTGATCTCGTGTGGCAAATCGCCAGCGGTTATTTCGGCTGCCGCAATGATGATGGAACGTTTTCGCCGGAACGTTTTGCTGTTCAGGCGGTCGATAATCAAGTTAAGATGATCGAAATAAAACTCAGTCAAGGGGCTAAGCCTGGCCACGGCGGTATATTACCGGCGTACAAGGTCAGCGCAGAAATCGCGGCCACCCGTGGTATTCCAGTGGGCCGTGAATGTGTGTCACCGGCATCCCATAGCGCGTTTCGGACCCCGCTTGAGATGATGACATTTATTGCCAAACTTCGCGATCTATCCGGCGGAAAGCCTGTGGGATTTAAATTGGCCATTGGGCAGCCGTGGGAGTTCATGGCCATTGTTAAAGCCATGCTCGAGACCAAAATTGTGCCTGATTTTGTTGTGGTCGATGGCTCCGAAGGTGGAACCGGGGCGGCACCGCTCGAGTTGACGGATCATGTTGGCGTGCCCATGCGCGAAGCGTTGTTGCTGGTCCATAATACTTTGGTTGGCGCGGGTCTACGGCATAAAATAAAAATCGGCGTTGCGGGGAAAATTATTTCGGCGTTCGATATTGCCTGCGCGCTTGGGATCGGTGCCGATTGGGTCAATTCTGCGCGCGGGTTTATGTTTGCGGTCGGCTGTATTCAATCGCAAAGCTGTCACACCAACAAATGTCCAACCGGCGTTGCAACCCAGGACTCCTTGCGCCAGCGGGCAGTGGTCGTGCCGGAAAAAGCGCAGCGTGTCGCCAACTTCCATCACAACTCCATGCATGCCCTGGCTGAATTGGTGGCGGCCGCAGGGTTAACGCATCCCGCGGACCTAAAACCGCATCACTTCGCCCGTCGTATCAATTCGGCGGAAATCAAATTGTTTTCACAGCTTCTGACATATCTCGACGATGGCGAGTTACTGATGGGGGCCGATGATCATAATTTCTATGCCAAGTCCTGGGAACTTGCGCGCCCAGATCGGTTTTCTATTTCATAAACCATGGTTTGGCCACCACTGCGGCAGGGTGTCTGCAAAAGATCGTGACGTCGGACGCAGGTGATCGTCATCTTTTGTATCGAAGCAGCCTATGGCAAACGCCACTATTGGAGCATCATCAATGGCGCCAAGCGTGCTGCCGCACAGGTTACAGAAACATCGGCTGGAATAGTCTGATGTGCGGTACATAGTCGGAGCCCCCCCAAGTCCGATCCATTCCACATTTGATTTTGGAAACTCGACCCAACAAAGTTCCATGGCTCCCGAATGGCGCTGGCAGATTGTACAGCAGCAACTATGGGGATTATGCGCTTTTCCTGTTGCACGAAATCGGATGTGGCCACAAACACAACCACCTTCATATGTTTCTGTTGGCAACGTCACAGCTGTCTCCGCATTATTCATATCTTAGGGCTTGGATTGGGTCCATTTTGGCCGCGCGTCGGGCCGGGAAATAGCCAAAGCAAATACCGACCAGACTTGAAAACACAAAAGCCAACACAACAACGCCGGGCTCGAAAACAAATGGTACATTGAGTGCCTTGGCGGCACCAACGGCTCCCAATAGTCCGAGCGCCATGCCGATAACACCGCCGATCGACGATACAACCACGGCTTCGATCAGAAACTGACGCAAGATATCGGATCCTTGGGCGCCGATCGCCAGACGAATACCGATTTCACGGGTTCGTTCGGTGACCGATACCAGCATGATATTCATGATGCCGATCCCGCCGACCAGCAGGCTGACGGCGGCCACCGCACTCAGAAACGCCGTCATGATGCCGGTTGTTCGCTCCACCACTTCGGTGATTTCTTTCAGGTCGCGGACAAAAAAGTCGTCTTCCGCCGCGCGGGGTAGGCGTCGCCGCTCGCGTAATAAAGATATGATCGCCGACTTTGCTTCGGTCGTGACCGCGGCACTGGTCGCTGATAAATAAATCGTATCGATATCGGGTTTTCCGGCAATGCGACGATGAAATGCTTTCAAGGGAACGATAACCAAATCATCCTGATCCGATCCGAATGTCGATTGCCCTTTGGATGATAGGACGCCGATCACCTCGCAGGATTGTCGACCCAAACGAATACTGTTGCCGATGGGCGACTGATTGCCGAATAATTCTTTGCGCGTGGTGGCGCCCAGCACGCACAACATCCGCCCGCTTTTATCTTCGGCGCTGGTGAATGCCCGTCCCTCGGATACGACCCAATCACGAACGACAAAATAATCGTTGGTGGTACCGATCACCGATGTCGCCCAATTGATATTCCCATTGACCGCCAGGCTGCGTTGGTTGCTGGTCGGGGCCACGGCGCTGATGGTGGCGATTTCGGTTTGGAGTGCGCGGATATCGGCGTCCGTAAAAGCCGGGGCCGTGATCGATATACCGCCGCCGGATGGCTCGGTCCCGCGCTGGATTATCAACATGTTGCGGCCAAGGCTTGAAATATCGCTGGTGACTTTCAGCGTTGCCCCGCTGCCCAACGTTACCATTGCGATGACAGCGGCAACGCCGATGACGATCCCGAGCACAGTTAATATTGATCTCAACACATTGCGGCGTAATTGGCGTAGGGCAATCACGAAAGCCGATCCTAGCATGCTTGAACCTCCCGTTGCCGAACATCGGATTCAATATGCCCATCACGGAAGCTGATGATCCGTTTGGCGAATGCCGCCATATCCGGTTCATGGGTCACCATGACGATGGTCAATCCTTTTTCCGTATTCAGGCGGACCAGGAAATTCATGATCTCTTCGCTGCGCTTGGTGTCGAGATTGCCGGTCGGCTCATCGGCGACCAACAGCATCGGGTCGGTGACGATGGCGCGAGCAATGGCGACCCGTTGTTGTTCCCCACCGGATAATTCGGCGGGCGTGTGGCGTTCGCGTTTTGCCAAGCCGACTTCAGCCAATGCGGCCCGGGCTCGGGCATGACGATCTTCGGTCGACACACGCCGATAAACCAGCGGCAGTTCAACATTTTCAAGCGCTGATGTTCGTGCCAATAAATTGAAGCCCTGAAAGATAAAACCGATGGCATAACGGCGGAGCAGAGCGCGTTCATCATTGTTCAAGGTACCGATGTCGATGCCGTTCAAAGAGTAGTGTCCGTGGGTCGGCTTATCGAGACAGCCGATGATATTCATGGTCGTGCTTTTGCCAGACCCACTGGGCCCCATGACGGCCACGAAGTCACCTTTATCGATGGTAAGGTCAATTGTATCCAGAGCCGCTACAGCTGCATCCCCCGTGCCGTAAATGCGACTGACATTTTTTAAGACGATTAACGGTTCCGGTGACGGCTCGGTTGAACGATCGGTCATGGTGTAACGCTCATGGTGCCGATGATGACCTCGGTTCCGGCTGCCACATCGCCGCCTGAAATTTCGGTATTCTTGCCGTCACTCGCGCCCAACGTGACAACGATAGATTTGGGTTGGCCGTTTTCAACGATCCAAACTTTGTCTTCCATATCGGAGCGCATTGGGACACCGCCAGGGCCCTGAGCTGGATTGGGGGGAGCAAAGCGCAGGGCTGCATTGGCGACAAGCAGGCGATCTTTGAAATTGCCGACAACGATTTCGGCCGTGGCCGTCATGCCGGGGCGCATCAACAAATCGCTGTTGTCGACATCAAGGATGGCTTCATAGGTGACAACACCATCGACCGTTTCCGGCGCGAAGCGAACCGATGAAATACGGGCGGGAAATTTTTTGTCCGGATAAGCGTCGACGGAAAACGATGCTGATTGCCCGGCTTTGACCTGACCGATATCGGCTTCGTCGATATTCACATGAAGCGCCATCTGCGAAAGATCTTTGGCGATGGTGAACAGAACCGGGGTTTGAAACTGAGCGGCCACGGTTTGCCCAGGGTCCACATGACGCACCAAAACAATGCCGTCGATGGGGGATCGAATGACAGCTTTGTCAAGATTGGTGCGATCGGTTTCGAGCGCGGCGCGAAATTGATCGACCTGAGCTTTGGCATAGGCTTCACCCGCAATGGCGCGATCGCGGCTGGCGGCGGCTGTATCGTATTCACTTTTCGATCGCCAGCCGTTGGCGATCAATTCGTTGGTCCGATCGAATTGCTTTTTTGCTTCGATGCTGGTGGCCCGGGCCTCTTGATATCTGGCCTCGGCGGATTTTGTGGCCGCTTCCGATGACTGGATTTGTGTTTTCAGGCGGCTGGTATCAATCCGGGCCAAAATTTGCCCGGCTTTGACGGCATCGTTTTCCTGCACTGTGATGCTGTCGATTGCCCCCGAAATTTCGGTTCCGACATCGACCTCGACCAAGGGCTTGAGTGTGCCAGTGG
>JBBCIP010000067.1:0-1441 GCA_037189785.1 Alphaproteobacteria bacterium | reverse complement strand
CGCCGAGGCGCTGTCAAAGCTCATGTTCGGCGTAAACCGACCAACATCCGCAATCGTCACCGCCTGACGCGCCGCCAACGCATCCGCAGAAAACGCCGCAATCGAAATCGGCGTCTCCTGCAAGTTCTCAACACGCTTCCGGGCCGTAACCGTAATCTCTTCAAGGACAGCAGAACCTTGGGATTGGGCATAGGATATAGTGGGAGATATAACGGACCAGGACAAGGCCGCGACAAGGGCCGATAACGACACACCCTTGGCGTGACGGGAAATTATTTTATGCTTGAACATTTTTTCCTCCGGAACCATTATTTTGAAATAGCCTTGGGTTTGAGTATGCTCTTATTAGGAATCCGGGCTTGGACTTATGTGCCAAAACGGTTGCGTACCAACGCCACACGCGACAGAGACCGAGATGCATAAGATGAACGCCACCCCATTACAGGATAATTCGCTATCTGGCGTCGTTGGTCTCGATTATTGGGAGCAGCGGATCACCAATGAATATGGGCCGACCCAGATACATATTGGTCGACCATTGGATTTTCGTGGTGGATATCGCGTTTTGCCATCTTCCCTAACTTTTTCAATGATTAGGGGAAATATTGAGCGGATCCATATGCCGGATGCGGCACCGGCCCCATCGCCGTCTCAATCGGTGTTCTTGGTCACCAGCCGCCAAGGCCAGACACTGATGAAACAAGGTGACCTGTCGTTAACCTTAAACCCCGGTGACGTCACGCTGGTCGATCCTAACCTGCCGTGGGATTTCGCGTTTGAGGGGGAGTTTACCCATTTGTCGGTTATTATCCCCCGGTCCTTTATGGCTTTACACCCCAAAGGACAGGATGCCGCCGTGTTATGGCAATGTCGTTCCGAAACACGGCTGGCCCGAGCCATGAATGCGATATTAGACCTGCTGCAAAGCCACGCGGGCGATCACGACCCGGATGTCGGCTTAAAAGATGCGCTATTTGCTTTGATCGCTGCGGGATTGGCAAGCAGCAGCGACGATATTACAGAGACCACGAAATATGCCGCTGCCAAAACATTCCAGCGCGCCCGGATATATATAGAAGAGTATTTAAGTGATCCCAATCTCTCGCCAACAACGCTCGCCATTGATTTAGGATTATCATTACGGACAGTTCATCGACTGTTTCAGCAGCACGGAACAACCGTTTCCTCTTACATCATGCATAAACGGTTGGAACGCTGCCATGACTATCTGACCAGCCACACGCATCGAAACCGTAGCATCACCGATATTGCTTTTGAATGGGGCTTTAACGATCACGCCTATTTTTCACGGAGCTTTCGGAGACATTTCGGCGTGACGCCGAATTCCATCCGCCCTAGATAATGGGGCAAGAAAAAATTCAGGTTGTTTGGTCTGCTGTAGTCAGAACATAATCCCGAAAACGGCGCAGCAATTGCGGCC
>JBBCIP010000066.1:0-14760 GCA_037189785.1 Alphaproteobacteria bacterium | reverse complement strand
CGTCGATTGCGGACATCGAAAGAGAGGCCGGGTGGGGCGCAATATTGCCGCTCGTCACGTCGTCACGGGCCGTCTGCTCGCTGGACGGGCCGGTGCCATGGGGGCCGGGATACGCCATAAGTCTTCCTTTGCCGCTCTAATATCTGGCTTTTCGCCATTTTAACCATGTCGTTCGGCGGCAGTTTAGCAATACCGCCGATCAGTAGCAATTGCAGCGGCTTATCTGATTTTAAGAAATGATTAGATTTTATTTACGCTTGCGCGGCATTCTTTACGAAGTTGATGCCTTTACGAAGTTGTTGCGCAATGGGAGGATTTCGGTGGGATCTGCCGCTCCAGTCTTGGATACGTCGCGATTGACGGCCTTCTCCGGCGGGGATCAGGCGCTGGCCGCTGAATTCATGGGCTTATTTTTGAAAAATGCCCGCGCTTATATTCAAGATATTGAACGCAAGGCCGATAAACCTGCACTACTTTTGCATAAGCTGAGAGGAGCTGCCATGACCGTCGGGGCGATGCGCTTGGCTGGGGTTTGCAGTGGGGATGAAGTTGATGACTGTGAATTGGTCGCGCTCGTCACTGGATTGCGTCATGAATTGGCGGCGGTTGAGCGTGAAGCGAGCATATTTTCAACGTGATGTCTTTAATCCTGGTTTTATTCCCGTTTCGCCATAGGCACGGTATGATGATTTCCAGACATCCGGCGGCAAAGACGTTATAAAGGCGGCACAAAACATAATCGGTCCCATGGCGATCGAATTGAGGGCATGTTGCAGCGATGAGCGGCGGATTGGATTTAGACCGGTTGAGTGTTTTGGTGGTGGAGGATAGCCCCTTTATCCGCTCGTTATTGGTCAACTGTCTCAAAATAATGGGTGTTGGCCGTGTCACCACCCGCGATCACGGCGGTGAAGCCATCGAGTTTCTGAAACTGGTCAAAGACGATCCGATGAAGGCCGGTGTGATGTCGGTCGACATCATCTTGTCCAACTGGGACATGTCGCCGGTGGACGGCATGATGCTGTTGCGTTGGGTCCGGCGCCATAAGGATTCCCCCAACCGGTTTGCGCCGTTTATCATGATCACCGGCTACTCTGAACCGCTACGGGTCCGCGAAGCCCGGGATATGGGCGCCAACGAGGTTTTGGCTAAGCCGTTTTCGATCAATGCGCTGGCTCAGAAAATCACCGGTATTATCGTGAAGCCGCGCCAGTTTGTGCACAACAAAGATTATTTCGGGCCGGATCGGCGGCGCCAGGCCATGCCCTATGAAGGCCCGGATCGGCGGACTTTGAAAGACAGCAGCGAAAGCGTGGAGATCATCCATGGCTAAAGACAGCAAAGCGCCGATCAAAGTCCGGTTCTATCGCTTCAAAAATCAATTGCGTGATAAAACGGCGGGGATCGGTGTCGATGCGCCGCAGCTGGTCGATCTTGATCCGGCGGCTTTGGCCCGGGCTCATATTGCATTACAGGAAATGGTCGAAGACTATCCGGATTGGGTCAAAACCATCCTTCATAAATTGTCCGAGGAACACCGCCGGGCCGTCGATACACCTCATGAACGACGCGCGCAGTTCGAGAAGATCCGTCGTATTGCCCATGACATGAAAGGTCAGGGCGGGACCTTCAACTATCAGCTCATCACCGACTTTTCGGATTCCCTTTACAACTTCACGACTCCCAATGCCGGGATGAGCGACAACCACGTTGAAATCATCAAAGCCCATATCGATTCGATGCGCGTGGTGATCAAGGATCGCTTACAGGGTGATGGCGGCGAGTCCGGACAGGCCCTAAAACAGGGGCTCCAGCAAGCAATTGACAAATATACAAAGATTCGTTAATTCGCCGCGCGGTGCCCATCTCGCATTCTGGCTGCCGCATTCTGGCTAATGCCTAGATAATGCGGAGCTTTTCAAGAAATTGACCAGACTGGTTACGAAAATTTTAACCGCTTTTCGCTATGGTTTCGGAACTCGCGTGGAGGGGTTGGAAGATGTATCTGTCTGAGGATGAAGAGCGCCGCTTTGTGTTGCGGTTGCTGGAATACTGGCAGGCGGTCCGCGGGGACCGCGCGCTTCCCCGTCTTGCCGACATCAACTTTAATGATTTGGGTAAGGATGCGGCATCTTGTGTGTTGTTACGCCTGGTCGGTGAACAATCTGCAGCAGCCGTCTTTACCCGACTAGGGATCCGATTGCGGCCTGAAGGTTGGCGTAATCCTGCGACCGATGGCGATTTGTATCGGGTGGCCGATTGCCCAGCGGGATCGCTTTTGGCCGAATTGATCGAACCCTTGGATAAAATGTTGGAGCGCGGGGTGCCGTTCAGCACAGCCAATACGTTTACGGTTTGGGGCCGACCGGCGGTGGGGCGGCGGATCTTATTACCATTGTCGGATTGCGGCAGCCGCATCACCCATGTCATGGGCGGTATCAATTTTACCTTTGCCGACACGGCGCTTGCTGTGGAGCCAGCGCGTTTATGACATCCCATGTCGCTTATGAAGTGCGGGTTTTACGCGACGCCGATTGGCGTCTTGAGGCCATATTTGATGAAGAAATATTGGCGGTCGACACGGCGAAACGGGTCGAAGCACGTTATGCGACCCTGCCCGTGGTGGTGATCCAGGAAATATATGACGCGGCCCGCAATCATATGAAAAGTCGCAGTGTCTACCGAAGTGGCGATGAGACGCCGTTGCATGCCCCGCCCCAGGATCTTGGGGCCGTGAGCGGGCGCGGTCATGTCTATTTGCTCGCCGCCTGCGGATTTTGCATGGCGGCGAGCGTCTATTTTCTTTATCGCTGACGGTTGCCGATGGGCCCGACTATCGGGGGTGGATTAGACCCCAGCTAAGGCTTGATCCAGATCGGCGATGATGTCGCGCGGATCTTCGATCCCGACCGAAAGTCGGACCACATCCGGACCGGCCCCCGCCGCGATTTGTCCTTCTGGGCTCAACTGACGGTGGGTGGTTGACGACGGATGGATGATCAAGCTCCGGGTGTCGCCCAAATTGGCGAGATGAGAATGAAGCTTGACCGTGCTGACAACTTTTACGCCCGCTTCATAACCGCCCTTGACACCAAAGGTCAGCACCGCCCCGAAGCCATGCTGAAGATATTTCTTGGCGAGAGCGTGATAGGGATCGTCTTCTAGACCGGGATATGACACCCACGTCACCTTGGGGTGTTTTTTCAAGTGACGGGCGACGGTCAAGGCATTGTCCGAATGACGTTGCATCCGTAAGGCCAAGGTTTCGACACCGGTCAAGATCATGAACGCATTGAACGGTGACAAACATGGCCCCAAATCGCGTAGGCCCACGGCCCGACAGGCGATGGCGAAGGCAATCGATCCGAACACATCGGCAAATACCAAGCCATGATAGGCTTCCGACGGCTCGGTCAAGGTCGGGAATTTTTTCGACGCTTTCCAGTCAAATTTCCCGCCGTCGACAATGATGCCCCCCATCGAATTGCCATGGCCGCCGATGAATTTGGTCATGGAGTGGACGACGATATCGGCACCGTGTTCAATCGGGCGGCATAAATACGGGGTCGCCAAGGTATTGTCGACCACCAGCGGCACCCCGGCGTCATGGGCGATTTTGGCGATGGCGGCGATGTCGATGACGATGCCGCCCGGGTTGGCTAAGCTTTCGATGAAAATGGCTTTGGTGTTCGGCCCCACGGCGGCTTTGAAGCCATCGAGATTGGTCGGGTCGGCAAACCTGGCCGACCAGCCCATTTTCTTGAAGCTTTGCGATAACTGCGTGATCGAGCCGCCGTAAAGCTTGGTCGCGGCCAGAATTTCGTCGCCGGGTTCGAGCAGGGTGTGAAACACGATCATCTGCGCGGCATGGCCGGATGAAACGCCGAGCGCTGCCGTGCCGCCTTCAAGTGCTGCGATCCGGTTTTCCAGAACAGCCACGGTCGGATTGGTCAGGCGCGAATAGATATTGCCGAATTCTTGCAGGTTGAATAGCCGGGCGGCGTGATCCACATCGTTGAAAGCAAAGGCGGTGGTTTGATAAATCGGTGTCGCCCGGGCCCCGGTGGTTGGGTCCGGTGCGGCACCGGCGTGTACGGTCAGTGTATCGAAAGCATAGGTATCGGTCATGATCCTGTCCCCTGATTGTTAGACGTTTGGGTGGCAGCCTGCGCGATTATGTGGCTTTTCCAAAGGTTATTATTGGGGTATTATAATACCTAAATTATAAGTTATTGATTTAATTATGTATTATTGTTTTTGAGCGTGAAAAATCACGTTGACAGCGGATCAGGCACGCGGCATAACGTCGACCCATGAAGCCTGCGAGAGTCGCGGGTTCTGTGGTTTTAGATCTGGTTTAGGAATAGCACTATGAAAACCTATTCGGCAAAACCGTCGGAGATCGAAAAGAAGTGGCTGTTGATCGACGCTGAAGGCGTTGTTCTTGGCCGTCTGGCGACCATTGTCGCCAACCGTCTCCGCGGCAAGCACAAGACAACATTTACACCGCATATGGATTGCGGTGACAATGTCATCATCATCAATGCGGAAAAAGTGAAGCTCACCGGCCGCAAGCTGAATGACAAGAAGTTTTACTGGCACACCGGCTTCCCGGGCGGAATCAAAGACCGCACCATCGGTCAAATCCTGACCGGTCGTTTCCCCGAGCGGGTGATCGAAAAGGCTGTTGAGCGTATGGTGCCGCGTGGTCCGTTGGGCCGCCAGCAAATGCGCAATCTCAAGGTCTATGCTGGCACAGTGCATCCGCATGATGCACAACAACCAGAAGTTCTCGACCTTGCCGCCATGAACGACAAGAATGTGAGGAGCCGGTAATCATGGCTGAAGATAAGAAATCCCTCGAAGATTTGAAGTCTTTGACGCAAGGCGCCGCCCCGGCTGCCGAAGCTGCTCCGGCTCAGCCGCAAATCGACGCTTTTGGTCGGTCTTATGCGACCGGCAAGCGGAAAGACGCGATCGCCCGTGTTTGGGTAAAGCGCGGCACCGGCAAGATCACGGTCAATGGCCGCGATCAACAAACCTACTTTGCGCGCCCAACCTTGCGCATGTTGGTCAATCAGCCGTTCCAAGTCACCAAGCGTGAAGGTCAGTTCGACGTGATCTGCACCGTCAGCGGTGGCGGTCTGTCCGGTCAAGCCGGCGCGGTTCGTCATGGCCTCAGCCGTGCTTTGACCTTCTTCGAGCCTGCTTTGCGCTCGGCTTTGAAGGCTGGCGGCTTCCTGACCCGCGACTCGCGTGTTGTTGAACGTAAGAAATACGGTCGCGCCAAAGCTCGCCGTAGCTTCCAGTTCTCCAAGCGCTAGGGTTCTCGATATTCCCATCGAAAAGGCCCGGCGCTTCGCCGGGCCTTTTTTGTTGGTACAGTCTTCGTTGCAAAGTTTTGTGTATCTGTTGCGTAACCGCGTATCATTTGATTGGGTGTTTAAAGGGAGAGGGATTTATGTGGTTCCTTGCAAAGATGATGATCGCAGTGGCTTTGGTGACTGGATTATCTGCTGCAGCTGTGGCGGAAGTTCCGGACGCAAATGAAGAAAATATTTTGTGCCAAAAGGATATGGAAAAGGGCTTGGTGGAACCAATTCCCGAACCATTTTCAGCTTGGATCGTGACAATGTGCACCCCGTTAGGGCAGCAGCTGGCGCCTAATGTGGATAAACAGGGGTATTTTTGGTTTATACATAACACGGCAAATCTGTTTGTTTTGAAGCCACAGCTAACGAAGGCCGAAGAAGATCAGGCCGTAGGGGAGTTAGGGGCAGAAAATCTTCGCTTCATAAAATATTCAGGAGGGCAGCTTTTTGGTGAAGGTGCTGAAAAGTTATCGAAAATGCATGAAATTGTATTCGATGGCCTGAAAGTTGAAGAGAATACACTCATCTATCAGCTCGATGCGGTGAGTTCATATAAAGAAAAACTTTTTCATCTTTTTTTCTTTATTCACAACGATCGTCCGAAGAAATTAATTACATGTGTTAATCAATGTCAGCTGTCTGTACCCGTTGATATTTTGAATTGGGATGAGGCAAAAGAGCGAGCGAAGCAGTTTGAAGAGAAACAGTAACCTCAGCAGCGACTGCGTGTTAGGGTATCAATAAGTCGAGTATTCATGGTGAAGGACTTGAGATGAGCGAAAAGAAGATCAGAGTGGGCATTTTGGGCGCGAGCGGTTATACGGGCGCGGATTTGATCCGTCTGGTTTGCCGCCATCCCAATATCGAAATCGTCTTTGCCACCGCCGACCGCAAAGCTGGGCGGACATTGGCCGAAGTGTTTCCGCATCTGGGCCGCTTGAACGTGCCAAACCTGATTGCGCTCGAGGATGTCGAATGGGGTGGGGTTGATGTTGACGCGGTGTTCTGCGCCTTGCCTCATGCAACATCGCAAAAGATCGTCAAAGGCTTGCTCCATGCCACCGACCATACTGTCGTCGATGAATTGATCGTTGTCGGCCCCGAAGATGTGGCGGCCGAGGTCCGGCGCGACATCAAGGTGATCGATTTGTCGGCCGATTTTCGGCTCCATAATCTTGACACTTACGAACAATGGTATGGCAAGGCCCATGATGCGCCAGATCTGCAAAAGATTGCGGTCTACGGCCTGCCGGAGCTTTATCGCGATCAAATCAAGGATGCCAAATTGGTGGCGTGCCCGGGCTGTTATCCGACCGCGGCCTTGTTGGCCTTGGTGCCGTTGCTGGCTGAGAAATTGATCCAATCGAGCGATATCATCATTGATGCGAAGTCCGGTGTATCGGGCGCCGGGCGCAGTGCCAAGGAACAAAACTTGTTCACCGAAGTGGCCGAAGGCATGCATGCATACGGCGTTGCCAGCCATCGCCACGCCCCGGAAATCGAGCAGGAGTTATCCATTGCGGCGGGCGAGACCTTGCTGGTCAATTTCACCCCGCATTTGGTGCCGATGAACCGCGGCGAATATGAATCGATCTATGTGAAGCTCCAGGATGGTGTCAGCGCCGACGATCTACGGGACGCACTTGGGCGGCGCTATGCCGATGAGCCGTTTGTGCATGTGGTCGAAAAAGGCATGGTGCCGGCCTCGCGTTACGTGCGGGGATCGAACGATTGCATGATCGGTGTGTTCGAGGATCGTATTCCCGGCCGCGCCATCATCATTTCGACCATCGATAACCTGGTGAAGGGATCATCGGGGCAGGCCTTGCAGAACTTCAATTTGATGTTCGGCTTGCCGGAAACCTTGGGCCTTGAACAAGCGCCGATGTTCCCGTGAGTAAAGTTGCCGGAACCTATCCGTTTCGCGGCACGTGGCCGACCTTGGGCGATGGCGTGTTCATCGCCCCCGGTGCCCGTGTCATCGGTGATGTGACGATCGGCGCCCGGTCCAGTGTATGGTTCAATTGTGTGGTGCGCGGGGACGTCAATGTCATCCGGATCGGCACAGGGACCAATATCCAAGACGGCACCGTGGTCCATGTCACACGCAAAACCCACGGCACGTTTATCGGTGACGATGTGCTGATCGGTCATATGTGCATGATCCATGGCTGCACGTTGGAAAACGGCGCTTTCGTCGGTATGGGGGCGACGGTGATGGACGCCTGCGTTGTGGGTGAAAACGCCATGCTTGCGGCCGGCAGTTTGCTGACGCCGGGAAAGCATATTCCGGCCGGTCAGATGTGGGCCGGGCGACCGGCACGCTTTGTCCGGGAATTGAGCGCCGAAGAGTTGGAACGCCATAAAGCGGCGACCCATCATTATGCCGATCTCGCGCAAGACTACGCTGATGAATACAGCCCCGAATAAAGACGCGATTATTCGGGGCAACTTCGGGGCAACTGTGCTGAGACTCAGCTGTAACGCACTTTTACGTAGCTCCCGGGTGCCGGTTCGATAACCTTCAGCTTGCCCGTGCCGGGGGTTCGGGCAGGAACCTTTTTGCCGGACTTCTTGGATGCCCAGGCATGCCAATCCGGCCACCATGAGCCTTTGTGTTGGGTTGCCCCCCCGACCCATTCCTTGGCAGTTGAGGGGAGGTCGGTATTGGTCCAATAATGGTATTTATTGGCATCCGGCGGATTGACCACCCCGGCAATATGCCCGGATCCGGCCAGCACAAAGCGTTTCTCTCCGGTATAGATCTGAGTTGCCTTGTAAACCGAGTTATAGGGGCAGATGTGGTCGGTTTCGGCGGCTTGGATATAAACCGGGGTTTTCACATGGCGGAGGTCGATCGGGATGCCGTTGACCACCAGCTTGCCCGGTTTGACCAGGTTGTTCTGGTTGTACATTTCCTCGAGATAGAACTCGTGGGCGGCTTTGGGAACCCGGGTTGAGTCGCTGTTCCAATACAGCAAGTCGAACGGGAACGGTTCCTTACCCATCAGGTAATTATTGACCACAAACGACCAAATCAGGTCATTCGAGCGCAGCATGTTAAAGGTGGTGGCCATTTCCCGGCCGTCGAGGAAGCCGCGTTCGGTCATCATGTCCCGCATATTGCGGAGCTGCTCATCATCAATAAATAGCGTGAGTTCACCGGCTTCGCTGAAATCGACCTGGGCAACGAAGAACGTCGCGGCAGCAATGCGGTCGGCTTCATCGATGGCGGCCAAATAGGCCAAGGTGGTCGATAAAAGCGTGCCCCCAATACAGTAGCCGATCGCGGACAAGGTGCGTTCGCCGGTCGCCTGTTCGATAGCAGCCATGGCGGCCAATGGTCCGAGGGTCATATAATCTTCGAACTTGGTTTGGGCAAACCGTTCGTCTGGATTGCGCCAGGAGATGATGAAGACGGTATAGCCCTGATCCGTCAACCACTTAACCAGGGAATTGGCGGGTTTGAGGTCGAGGATGTAGTATTTATTGATCCACGGCGGGATAATCAAAAGCGGCTTTTGGAACACTGTTTCCGTGGTCGGCGCATATTGGATCAGCTGGATCAGCTCGTTCTGATAGACCACCGACCCCGGGGTCGTGGCGATATTGCCGCCGATGGTGAAGGCATTAATATCGGTTTGCCGGACTTGAAGCTTACCTTTCCCGTTTTCCAGGTCGGTTAAAAGGTTCTCGAGTCCCTTGAGAAGATTCTCCCCACCGCTTTCAACGGTGGCGCGGACCACTTCGGGATTGGTGCCGGCAAAATTCGACGGACTCATGGCGTCGATGAACTGCCGTGTGTAGAAATCGATCTTGGCGGCCTCATGGCTGTCGAGATCGGCTGCATTGGACGACACATAGTCGCGCATCCAGCGGGATGTCAAAAGGTATGATTGTTTAATATAATCATAGACTTGGTGTTCAGTCCATTCTTGGTCTTTGAAGCGTTTGTCGCCCTTTTCGGGGCTTATGACCGGATCGGGATTTTCTCCCATCATCCGCAGCGCGGTGTTCTGCCACAGCTTCATATAGTCTTGCCACAGCGTAATTTGGCTTTCCATGAGCCGCTGCGGGTCGGATAAAACCCGATTGGTCATGTCAAGGAACGCCTTGCCAACCGCCATTGGATCCAGGTTGGCGTTGCGCATATAGCTATCGTTGCTGGTTAAGAACTCTGAGATCAGTTTTTGGCTGCGAGCGGCTATCTGCAACCAGTTTTGCGAAAATTCCTGTGTATTCGGAAATTCGAACGGGCGTTTGTCTGCCCCTGTCATTGTCTCTCCTGTGTCGTTTTCGTGCCTTTTTTCGCCTGCCCGGTCAGATTTATCGTTTTGCCTATGATAGCTCACTTTAGAGGCCTTGCGTAGGTGCTTTCGGCTCCTCTATAACGCCTTTGTGCAAGTGTGTCCCTAAGACGGCCTTAATTGTCTTTCGGTTACCCTTAGTGCAGTCATGTTTCACATTTTTGATGGTGTCCCAATGAGCACGGATTTCTACCGTATAAAGCGCCTACCGCCCTATGTGTTTGCTGAAGTAAACGCGATGAAGGCCAAGGCCCGTGCCGCCGGCGACGATATCATTGACCTGGGGATGGGAAATCCCGATCTGCCGACCCCACCGCACATTGTCGAAAAATTGGTCGAGACGGTGCGGAACCCGAACACCCATGGCTATTCCCAGTCACGGGGCATCCCCGGCCTGCGCCGGGCGCTTTGCGCCTATTACAAGCGCCGCTTCAATGTGACGCTGGATGCCGAGAAAGAGGTTATCGTCACCCTCGGCTCCAAAGAAGGGTTGGCCAATTTGGCTCAGGCCATCACCGCCCCGGGCGACACCATCTTGGTGCCGAATCCGAGCTATCCGATCCACGCCTATGGGTTCATCATTGCTGGGGCCACTATTCGCCATGTCCCGATGAATACCAATGATATCATCCCGGCGTTGGAACGGGCCGTTCGTCATAGCGTGCCGAAACCCTTGGCGTTGGTGCTGAACTATCCGTCCAATCCGACGGCTGAGGTGGTCGGCCTTGATTTCTATGCCCAAGTGGTCGATTTCTGCCGCCGCCACGACATCTATGTGCTGTCCGACCTGGCGTATTCGGAAATTTATTTCGATGATACGGCGCCGCCGCCGTCGATTTTGGAAATTCCCGGTGCGAAGGACGTGGCCGTCGAATTTACCTCAATGTCGAAAACCTATTCGATGGCGGGGTGGCGGATCGGCTTTGCCGCCGGTAATCCGCAACTGATCGCGGCCTTAACACGGGTTAAGTCCTATTTGGATTATGGCGCGTTCACGCCGATCCAGGTCGCGGCCACGGCGGCCTTGAATGGCCCCCAAGACTGTATTGAAGAAGCGCGGCGGATATACAAAGCGCGCCGTGACGTTTTGGTGCAAGGCTTGGCCAATGCCGGTTGGACCATTCCGGTACCAGCCGCGACCATGTTCGCCTGGGCGCCATTGCCGCCTGGTTTCGAGCATTTGGGATCACTGGAGTTTTCCAAGCTTCTTCTCAGCCACGCCAAGGTTGCTGTATCGCCAGGCGTCGGGTTTGGTGAATACGGCGATAATTTTGTGCGTATCGCCATTGTTGAAAATGAACATCGCATCCGTCAGGCCGTTCGGAATATCAAAAAGTTCTTGGCGTCACGGGATGAAATACTGGGTCAAAAGAAAGCGGCATCGTGAGTAAAGCGTTAAAAATCGGAATTGCAGGTCTCGGCACGGTTGGTCGGGGTGTTGTTAAAGCTCTTGAGCAGAATAAAGACTTGATTGCGGCGCGGGCCGGACGTGCGATTGAGATTGCCGGTATTTCCGCGCGGTCGCGTCACACTGATCGCGGTGTCGATTTGTCGGTTTACCGTTGGTACGACAATCCGGTTGATATGGCGGAAGCGTCCGATATCGATGTGGTTGTTGAACTGATCGGTGGATCCGACGGTATTGCCAAAGCCTTGGCCGAAACGGCCCTCCATAACGATAAATCTCTGGTCACGGCCAACAAGGCGTTGATCGCGCATCACGGCATGGCTTTGGCGGCAACGGCTGAAGAAAAAGGATTGGTCATTCGGCTTGATGCGGCTGTTGCGGGCGGCATCCCGATCATCAAAACCATTTCTGACGGTTTGGCGGCCAATCGCTGCAAAAGTGTCATGGGTATTTTGAACGGCACCTGCAATTACATTCTGACGCAGATGGAAAAAAGCGGTCGTGCGTTCGAAGATGTGTTGGCTGAAGCCCAAGCGCTCGGTTATGCCGAAGCCGATCCGAGCTTTGATGTGGACGGAATCGATACGGCTCATAAGCTTTCTATTCTGGCAGCGGTATCGTTCGGCACGGCCGTAGACTTCAACGCCATCGCGATTGAAGGTATTCGTCGTATTACGCCCGTTGATATTCGCTATGCCGACGAGCTTGGGTATCGCATCAAGCTTTTGGGCGTGGCGTCTTATAACAATGGTCATTTGGATCAGCGCGTTGCCCCGTGCATGGTTGCAAAAACATCGGCCCTGGCTTGGGTCAATGATGTATTCAACGCGGTTGTCGTGGATGGCGATTTCGTCGAAAAAACCGTTTACGAAGGTCGCGGTGCCGGTGAGGGGCCAACAGCGTCTGCCGTTGTTGCCGACTTGGTGGATGTGGCGCGCGGCAATCGCACGCCGGTGTTCTCCGTGCCGGTTAAGGCATTGGCAAAAGCTGATAGCGCGTCACAAGGCAGCTTGAAGGCGTCGTTCTATCTGCATGTCCGCGTTGCGGATGAACCAGGCGTGATTGCAAGCATCACTGAACTGCTGAGCGAGCAAAAAATCTCGATCGAAAATCTTTTGCAGCGCGGCGGCGGTTCTGCGGATGGTGGGATCGATGTTATTTTCACCACCCACGAAACAGAAGAAGGACGGTTGCGGACTGCATTGGATCGCGTTGCATCGTTGCGCACGGTGCTGGATAAACCGACCGCTTTGCAGCTCGTGAAAGGGTAACATTCAACGCGTAAGAACAAGATTGTTCGCCTGCGAATTTATTGAAGGAAATGGGGATATGACGAAAGAAACGCCATTAGATCGTATTTTTGTTTTGGAATTGGTGCGGGTCACCGAAGCGGCGGCCTTGGCTGCGGCGAAACTGATCGGTCGCGGCAATGAAAAAGCGGCTGACGCGGCTGCTGTTGATGCCATGCGCAGTGCACTCAATCGTTTGGACATGCAAGGCACGATCGTGATCGGCGAAGGTGAACGTGACGAAGCACCGATGCTGTTCATCGGCGAAGAAGTCGGTACCGGCAAAGGGGCCGCAGTGGATATCGCGCTCGATCCGTTGGAAGGCACGACGATCACGGCAAAGGCCATGCAAAATGCGATGGCGGTGATTGCACTCGCCGAGAAGGGCAATCTGTTGTACGCGCCGGATGTGTATATGGATAAAATTGCGGTCGGCGGCGGCTATCCTGCCGGTATCGTCGATCTTGATAAAACGCCTGCTGAAAATATTGCGGCTGTTGCCAAAGCAAAAGGCGTCGCTTCTGAAGACGTGATGGTCTGTATCTTGGATCGCCCCCGTCATGCCGATTTGATCAAAGCCGTACGGGATGTCGGCGCGCGGATCATGTTGATCGGTGACGGCGATGTGGCCGGGGTGATTGCCACCACAGATCCAAGCACCGGTGTTGATATCTATATGGGGTCGGGCGGTGCGCCTGAAGGTGTTCTGGCTGCGGCTGCATTGCGCTGCATCGGCGGCCAGATCCAAGGTCGTTTGTTGTTCCGGAATGACGACGAGCGTGGCCGCGCCCATCGGTGTGGCATCACCGACTTGAACCGTAAATATTCCACCGAAGAAATGGCTAAGGGCGATGTGATTTTCGCGTCGACCGGAGTCACAGACGGTTCATTGTTGAAAGGTGTGCATGTGTTGCCGGGCGGCAAAAAATACACCACCAGTTCGGTTGTCATGCGGTCCCGCACGGGTACCGTGCGTTGGATCGATGGTCAGCATTCATACGGTAAACTCGATTAATTCAGATTATGGATAGCGCCAGCACGGATCCAACAAACACCGTCTTCGGTATTACACGGTCGTTGTCGGGCCAAGCTTGGCGCTATCGGCCTGTCATTGACCGTCACGTGGCGGCTTTGGTGCAATCTCTTTATATTCCCGAAGTCGTCGCCCGCGTCGTTGTCGGTCGCGGTGTCGGGCTTGAAACAGCGGCTGATTATTTAGCGCCGTCGTTGCGAGCAAGTTTGCCTGATCCGTCTGTCTTGCAAGACATGGATCGTGCGGCCGAGCGTATCGCCGATGCCATCATGCGCGGTGAACAGGTTGCGGTGTTTGGCGATTATGATGTGGATGGGGCCACATCCTCGGCGTTGTTGAAGCGGTTTTTCGATCATGTCGGCGGCAAGCTGCGCATTTACATTCCGGATCGTATCGCTGAAGGATACGGACCGAATTTACCAGCTTTGTTAAAACTGCAAGCGGATGGTGTATCGTTAATCATCACCGTGGACTGTGGTATTCAATCCTTTGCGCCGTTGGAAAGTGCGGCGGCGGCCGGGCTCGAGGTGATTGTTCTGGATCATCATTTGGCCGAGCCGTTATTGCCGAATGCGTTTGCCATTGTGAACCCTAACCGTCTTGATGACGATAGTGGTTTAGGCAATTTGGCTGCGGTTGGCGTGGCATTTTTGGCGGTCATCGCGATCAATCGCGCCTTACGCAAAAAATCTTGGTACGGTGCTGCGCGCCCCGAACCGGATCTTTTGTCTTTGTTGGATCTTGTTGCACTTGGGACTGTGGCTGATGTGGTGCCGTTGCAGGGTATCAACCGGGCGCTGGTGGCGCAGGGGCTAAAAGTCATGGGCCGCACCGCTAATCGTGGTCTGCAGGCTTTGATGAAGGTGGCGCGCATGGATGAACCACCTGGATGTTATCATCTTGGCTTCTTGTTAGGGCCACGGGTGAATGCGGGCGGACGTGTTGGCGCGGCCGACCTTGGCGCTAAGTTGCTGACAACGGAAGACGATGCCGAAGCCGCTGCTTTGGCCGAGACACTTGATCGCTATAACGCTGAACGGCAAGCGATTGAAGCTGGTGTTTTGGATGATGCGATGGCCGGTCTGATGGCGCGTCATATGGGGGATCCTCCGGGTCCACTTGTCTTTACGGCAGGCGACGGTTGGCACCCGGGCGTTATCGGTATTGTTGCCGGTCGCATCAAGGAGCGATTTGGTTTGCCTGCGGTGGTCATCGCCGTAGATGGTGGGATTGGCAAAGGATCGGCACGATCCATAACCGGTGTTGATTTAGGCGCTGCGATCACAGCTGCACGACAAGCCGGGCTCTTGGTCAATGGTGGTGGGCATAAGATGGCCGCAGGCTTGACCGT
>JBBCIP010000065.1:0-4312 GCA_037189785.1 Alphaproteobacteria bacterium | reverse complement strand
CTGCATTTGGCGATGTTCCGGGCTTATGACGCGGAGTTGGGCGTGTGGATTAGTGAAGATCCGATTCAGGAGAAGGGTGGGGTCAATTTGTATGGGTATGTAGGGAGTTCGCCACTGATGTGGGTTGATCCGCTTGGGTTGGAGATAGTCCCATTAGGAGGCCCTGAGGAAGTAAAGAAGATCAATGATGCTTTGGAGAAGCTTGAAAAAGCCGACCCCCGGTTGAAGGATATGCTTGATCAATTAAGAGATTCCAAAAATATTCACAACATTCAATGTATCCGGTTTCCCAGCGGAAACTTCACCGGTGATTCTAATGGCATCAGAGCGGATGGGCATCCTAACGCATCGAATGGAACGGGAACCGGATCGATTACCAACTGGAATCCCGCTGGGCATGATGGATATTCTGGAGAAAGTGTCTTGGCTCACGAATTAAAACATGCTTATGACAAAGACAAGGGCAAGCTCCCCGCAACAGAAAAGGAACATGAGGAAAGTGCGTATAAAGCTGAAAATGCTTATCAGAAGGCATGTGGAGAGAAGGTTCGAGATCCATCGAAAGACCCAAGGATAAACCCATGAACTTATTGATTTTAATAATATCTATATTTTTTATCACAATAAATGCTGCATTAGCAGACATAAACCGGCAGCCTCATTCAGCTAGATACATTCCAATTGCGGAGAATTTTGGGAGAAAAATTTTAGAGCTTAAAAAGAATGATGTCGAAGAAGTCGATTTATTTAAAGAGTATGGAATTGGATTTCCAGGGAAGTCAGAGGTCAAATTGGAGAAAGTGAGTGAAGGCTATGTTTTGAAGGTCGTTTCGATACCTTCTACGGTCGACTTGGTCGAGGCAACATGTAGGTGGCACAATTTGCATTCCCCCTGGTTTACGGCGGAGATGCTTTGCCCTGTTTCTGATCGGGCTGTGAATGAAGCTAGGTGGGCGGCAATCTCTGGAATTCTTCTGGAAATGAGAGCCGAGAAAAAGGTAAATGAAAAGTAAAATGAAACCGGGGGAAACGGGGTCAGGAGACATGGAAAAAATGTAACAACCAACAGCCGTGAAGAACGGGGTAAGTGTGCAACTGCTTGACAGATGAAGTGATCCGTCTGATTTTGCAGCATGGCACGCAGCATCCGCATCCAGGCCGCCGGGGCGTATTATCATGTGATGGCGCGGGGAAACCGCCGCGAAGCCATTTTTCATGACGACGACGACCGGCGTTTCTTTCTCTAAAATGTAACAACCAACAGCCGTGACTGAACACGCTGCGCAAGAGCAAGAAGAAAACTCGCGGCAAGCTTCTTGAGCGGCGGCAGACTATGCGTCCGTACGCTGCTCTTATCTCCCGACGCCTCAACACACGGGCCACCCACATCCAGTGCTGTCCTCGCCAACCCCAGTAGCTCCCCGCCAAGCCTCTTTCAGCCAGGGAACGGCCACGACAACGAGTCAGCGGCGCGACTTGCGCGCGCTATGTCGGGTCGAGGCTGGCGCCCAGATAGCGGTTTGTCAACTCGGCTCTCCTTCAGTAGCAGAGTGGGCAGCAACAGTGATCCAGTTATCTCAGTACCACCCCTATTGCCAAGGCGTCCAGGCAGCCGTACAGCCCAGCGCTGTCGCAGTAAGCCATATCGAGGACAGCGTCCTGGCCGCCGCCATCCTGTATTAATACGACACCCTTGTCCGACGACAGCACCTACTTCTACACGCACGACCACCTCGGCAGCATCCGCCAAGTCACCGACGAGGACGAAACCGTCGTCGAGCACTACCACTACGACCCTTACGGTGTGCAAACCGTCAGCGCCTCCGGTGGCCCCAACAACACCCGTCTAGCCGACTTCCGCTACACCGGCCACTACCACCACGAGAAAAGTGGTCTCCACCTCGCCATGTACCGAGCGTATGACGCGGAGTTGGGGGTGTGGATTAGCGAGGATCCTATTGCTGAACGTGGCGGGGTTAATCTTTATGGATATGTTCATTCAAATCCAGTTGAATACCAAGATCTGATCGGATTGGATGAGACGCCTTGGCCGTTGAATGGTCGGGTTTGCAACAAATGCCCGCATCCAATTTTGGTTCTTGTCCAAGGTCAGTATTATACTCTTGGGCCAGGAGAGTGTTCTGACCCTGAAAAATGCTATTTTGACAAACCTGGACAACTCCCGTATTATGATGTTGATGGGGTATGGGTTGATGGCCAGTTTCATTCCGTTGGAGCTTTGGGGACGTTCCATGCTTGTAAGAACTCATCCCCTTCGACTCCGGATCAACGTGGTAGGCCGCCTGGTGATAATGATATGCCTGATGGTCCGGTTGAGCCATTATCAAACAAACTGCCCACGTATGGGCCTTGGCCAACAGCGGCGTTTTAAATGACTACAACATTACGCATATTCTTCGTTCTTGTGCTATGTGTTATTGCTATAGTCTCTAGGATGGTATGGATTCCTGATGTGATTCGTGGGACGGAGATCACCGTCGGTCATGTTTCCTTGAATTCGTCGACTTATGTCAACATTACTCAGCAATGGAATGGGTTGGATGGCTATTGGCTCCGTGTGTATTTTTATGCAGATGACGGCAATCAGTATTGGACTATAGTCGATGGCGATAGTTTCAAAATATGGGGATTCAAATATTCATTGCGGGCAAATAATACTATAATTTTTTTTAAGGAAAATAATGTAATATTTAGCTTGGATATATCGAATAAGTTACTCACGAAGAATGACGGAGTGAAAATCTCGCTGTCTTTGAAAGAGAAAATGTAACAAGCAACAGCTGTGACTGATCACGCGTAAGCGTCACGCGAAATGAGCCCGCACGCCAACCAATGGCATTGGCCGTGCCAACCCATTTGAAAAAGTTTGAAATCCCTACAGCTTCTCGGCTATGAACACCTCCATTGACCCCCAAAACTCAAAAGAGTCCGCCGCGGGAACGGGGTCAGTGTGGAATGGCACGGACTTAAGGGGTGTTAAGGATAAAAAAGGCAAAGTTTGTTTTCCATTATTAAATATATAAATTATATATGTAATGGCAAATAAATCGTCCTTTTTCCTTGGCTTTCATCGCTGAAAAACGGGGTCAGTGTGCAACTGATTGACAGGTGAAGTGATCTGATTTTGCAGCATGGCACGCAGCATTCGCATCCAGGCCGCCGGGGCGTATTATCATGTGATGGCGCGGGGAAATTGGCTGCTTGGGCAGCCTGTGCGGAAAGGCTTCGCGTTGGAATCGCCGCTTTCGCGGCAAAGCGCTGCCGCGAAGCCATTTTCCATGACGACGACGACCGGCGTTTCTTTCTCCACACGCTCTCCCAGGTCTGTGAGCGCACCGGCTGGCGCGTTCATGCCTGGGTGCTGATGAGCAACCACTACCATCTCTTCCTGGAGACACCTGAGCCCAACCTCGTTGCCGGCATGTCCTGGCTGCAAAGCACCCTGACGCGCCGCTACAACGTGCGCCACCGTCAGTGGGGGCGGCTGTTTGGCGACCGTTACAAGGCGGTGATCGTGGAGGGTGAAGACCGCTATCACTACCAGACGCTCATGGATTACATCCATCTGAACCCCGTGCGGGCGGGGATCATTCAGCCCGAAGCCGGGCAGAGCGTGCTGGACTACCCCTGGAGCAGCATCGCGGGCGGCTACGCGCTGCCGACGGGCAAACGCGCGAAGTGGCTGGCGGCGGGGAGCGGATTGAAAGCCTTCAACTTGGCCGACACGGTGGCGGGCCGCCGGGCGATGGTGGAGCGACTGGACCGGCGGGCGTTGAGTGAGACGGCCGAGAGCTGCGGAGTGCCGGCACTGGCGGCGGAGGCGGACGCGCGGGCGAGCCATTTGCGGCGCGGGTGGTATTGGGGCACGCAGGCGTTTGGGGAGGCGATGCGGAAGCTGGCAGCGGGGTGATGAAAGAGAGAGAGCCGCGCTCGCGGGCCTATGGAAAGGACGCCCTGGTGCGCGAGCATGGGGAACGGCAGGCACAGGCGTGGTTGAGCCAGGGGCTGAAAGCGGCCGGAATCAAGGCGGCGGAGCTGGACGCGGTGAAGGGCTCCGATGCGCGCAAGGTGCTGCTGGCAGAGTTGTTGTGGAGGCGGACGGTGGTATCGCAGGAATGGCTGGCGGAAAAGCTGCGGATGAGCACGGCGGCGAACGTGAGCCAGCAGTTGAGGCGCCTGGACAAAAAGCGGGCGCTGGGCAGAGTGCCCGGAGCCATGAAACACTTTTTGGAGGAAGCCGATGCCGCAGTCTGATGATTCCCGCTCTCGCATTTTTGTCAAGCAGTTGCAC
>JBBCIP010000064.1:0-4984 GCA_037189785.1 Alphaproteobacteria bacterium | reverse complement strand
TCGGAAAACATCATATTTTCACTGTACCCGCCGATGGCGGTGCCCATCGCCAAGTGAGCCAAGATTCCTACCATTACGCTGGAGCACTGGGACATGGCGCCTCCTTTACATGGTCCCCCGACAATCAATCCCTGATTGTGTCGATCACGTATAAAAACGATGAAGAAATTATGCGTCAACGCCCCGATCAAGGAATTTACCAACTGGCTTTGGACAACGGCGCGTTAAAGGTCCTAAGCGATCAAAAAGGGCCTGAAATGAGCCCTGCCGTCTCACCGGATGGACGCCGTATAGCGTTTGTGGGTTTTGAAGATAACGGTGATTATTACACTGTCGCGCGACTTTATGTCATGGATCGGGATGGCAGCAATCGACGGATGCTGTCGTCAAATCTCGATCGCGATGTTCTCGCACCTGTGTGGAGCAACGATGGTAAAACTATTCATGCGTCTTATGTCGATGGCGGCTTAACCAAGCTGGCTCGCTTTGACCTTGATGGGAATCATAAAGTACTTGCCGAGGGTTTGGGCATGGCTCACACCGCCTATGAGGCTGTCCCAACCTTCTCCATGGCTAAAACGGGAGATGCCGTCTTTCAGTGGTCAACACCTTATGCGACAGGGAACCTCGCATTCCTGCCTCAGGGGAAAAAGTTACGCCCGCTCACTCAATTAAATAACGCCCTGATGCATGACCGTAGTTTGGGCAAAGTAGAACGTATTATTTATTCATCCTCAAAAGATGATTTGCCTATAGAAGGGTGGCTGGTTTATCCGCCTAACTTTGATCCAACCAAGAAATATCCGTTAATACTTGAAATTCATGGTGGCCCCACCACCAGCTATGGTGAACGGTTTGATATCGAAAAACAACTTATGGCTGCCCACGGTTATGTGGTGCTCTACACCAATCCTCGCGGCAGCACAGGATACGGCGCGGCATTCGGAAATAGGATTCAGAATAATTATCCAGGCGACGAATACTATGATCTGATGGCCGGTGTAGACGCCGTGATCGCCAAAGGCTTTATCGATGAAAATAATCTATTCGTTACTGGTGGTTCGGGCGGTGGCACGCTGAGTGCTTGGCTAATTTCCAAAACACAGCGCTTCCGCGCAGCGGCTGTTTTATACCCAGTTGTCGATTGGACCAGCATGGGATTAACGTCCGATATTATCGGTGAAGTATTTTCCGGGTTCTTCGACGGATCACCCTGGCAACAACCAGAAAACTATCGGCGGCGGTCTTTGTTATCTCATATCACAAACGTCAAAACACCGACTATGGTGATGTGTGGCGCACAGGACTTCCGTACTCCGATATCAGAATCAGAACAGTATTTTGCTGCACTTAAATGGCATGGTGTGGACGCAACCTTTGTCCGCTTTGCGGAGGATGCCCATGGTTTGCGCACCTATCCTAGCAGTTTCGTAGCCAAGATGACATATATCGTCGGCTGGTTCGAAAGATATTCGGTTCCCCAAAAAAACATCCCCCCATCTTCTTCCGAAATGCAACCAGAAGGCATTCTCTCCCCCTAAACTTGGCAACATCGCTATGCCTTAGTTGAAATTGGAGCAGAAAATAAATGCAACACGAACCGAAAAGAAATTTCGGAAGTCTTGACACTTTGTACCCATTAAAAATCCATTGAATTTGTGACCAACGACTTCTTTGTCTGATACAACACCGTGACCTTCATAAGAAGGCGAGTGTTTACAAATAAATCTACCTCGACTATTGGTTCTCAACGATAAGTCGTGGTGAAAGAAAATCACGCCACCTGTCTTTCTCCCGCCACCCAGGTTTCTACAGGTTCCAATCCGCCGATCATTGCGCTTAGGGATGCTGGACTTTCGATATCCCAAAGGGCAAGGTCTGCGCGCTTCCCGACGTCCAATGTGCCTCGGTCTAGAGCCAGGCCTAAAGCGCGGGCCGCTTCGCGCGTTACCCCAGCCAGAGCCTCTTGCGGTGTCAAACCAAATAGAACGCACGCCATATTCATCATGGTTAACAAAGATGTTGTGGGAGATGTCCCCGGATTACAGTCCGTCGCCACCGCTATCGGTACACCGTAACGGCGGAACAAATCCACCGGCGGCTGTTTCGTTTCACGTAAATAATAAAATGCGCCCGGCAACAACACAGCGACGACACCTGTCTCTGCCATGGCGCGAACGGAATGTTCAGACACATATTCCAAATGATCGGCAGAAAGTGCCTGATATTCTGCTGCCAACGCTGCGCCGCGCTGATCACTTAGCTGTTCCGCGTGAAGTTTCACAGGCAGATTTAGCTGCCGGGCACTGTCAAACAGCATTCGCGTCTCCACCAAGCTGAAGCCGATATTTTCACAAAAAGCATCCACCGCATCGACCAAGCCTTCCGCCGTCAAGGTTGGTAACATGGTGTGCGCCACATCTTGGATATAATCAGTACGGCGTGCGGCATATTCCGGCGGCAACGCATGCAGGCCGAGAAAAGTCGTCACCACGCTGACAGGATAGAGATCCCCCAAACGCCGAGCCACGCGCAACATTTTACGCTCGGTACTCAGGTCCAAACCATAGCCGGATTTTATTTCGACGGTAGTAACACCTTCCCGTAGCAAACGCTGTAATCGGGCAGCCGCTAATTTAAGCAAATCATCTTCACTTGCCGCCCGTGTTGCCCGTACTGTGGACAGAATTCCGCCACCGTGTTGGGCAATTTTTTGGTACGAAGCCCCGTTCATCCGTAATTCAAATTCCCCGGTCCGATCCCCGCCATAGACCAGATGTGTATGACAATCCACAAGACCGGGCGTGATCCAGCCGCCGTGGCCGCTTATCGTCCGCGTCGCAGACCAACCAGGCATGCTATCAAGTGCGGCCTGTGCTCCGAGCCAGGCGATCCGACCATCTTTTATGGCCAAGGCACCATCAAAGATGGCGCCGTACTGCTCGCCGCCTTCCACCATCGTGGCCAGATGAACATCCCGCCACAAACAGTCCCATAAAACGCTGTTGCTTTGCATCACATGTCCTTACTTGCCATCTTTTAATATTGTATATACAAGTATATAATTATGAACACCATAACAACATATCAATTTGATGCGGCCCTACTACCAGACGGCTGGAGCCAGAACGTTCTGATGGCTGTGGACGACTACGGGTTTATCGCCAAGCTTACCACCAAAGCAGGGTCTGATCATGGGCACGAGAACGCCATCATCCATGTCCCCGGCATCGCGGTCCCCGGCATGCCGAACAGCCATTGCCATGCGTTCCAACGAGCCATGGCAGGACTAACGGAATATCGAGCGGTCGGACGCGATACCTTCTGGAGCTGGCGGGACCGTATGTATGACTTCGCCCAACGCCTGACGCCCGACGATGTCCAGGTCATCGCGACACAGGTTTATATGGAGATGCTTAAAGCAGGCTACACGTCTGTGGCGGAATTTCATTATTTACATCATAGCCTTAGCCAGACTACCGGTGATAGCTCCCATGCCATGGCGGACGCCATTCTGGCGGCGGCTGCAGATGCCGGCATCGGACTGACCCTCCTCCCCACCCTTTACATGACATCGGATTTCGGTGGACAGCCACCGACGACAGGACAAAATAGATTTATCCATACGCCCGATCGTTTCCTAAACCTGTTAGACCGGATGAAACAGCGCCAAACCAACGACGTTAAAGTCGGGGTGGCCCTTCATAGTTTGCGAGCGGTACCGACGGACATCATCCTAACCATTCTTGACGCTGTTTCCGCACAACCAGACCTCCCTATCCATATTCATGTCGCGGAACAAATGCGTGAAGTAGACGCCTGTTTGGCGGCACTTGGACAACTACCGGTAGAATGGCTAATAGACCATTGCCCCATTGATCGCCGCTGGGCCCTTGTTCACGCCACTCATATGACGTCCGATGAAACCCACCAGTTAGCCGCCAGCGGTGCAGCCGCCGTGTTATGTCCGACAACGGAAGGGAATTTGGGCGATGGTTTTTTCCCCCTTTCCGACTACCTAGAAAAAGGTGGGCGGGTCGCCATCGGCACCGACAGTAATATTTCCATTTCACCATCGGAAGAACTGCGCTGGATGGAATATGTTCAGCGCTTGCGCAGCCAATCCCGAAATGTCGCAGCCACATGGGACGCACCACACACCGGCGAACGGTTATGGACCGCCGCAGTGGCCGGAGGAGCTCAGGCATCCGGACGTCCCATCGGCGCGCTTGCACCAGGTCTAAGGGCGGATATTTGTGTTTTGGATCGGACCAGTCCTGTTTTAGTGGGGTTGAAGGACGACCAGATCTTAGATGCTTTGGTATTTTCCGGCCAGCCATCCCCGATCCGTGATGTGATGGTCGGGGGGGCCTGGATGGTACAAAACGGACAGCATGTCAGAGAAGACGCCATCACAAAATCCTATGGACAGATCATGCAAAGGCTTTTATCTGATTAAAATCATGGTCCCACTTTACCAGAAAATCAAAGACTACATCTCTCAACAAATCCGATCGGGTGAATGGGCACCGGGCCACCGCCTGCCGTCGGAAAATGAATTCGTCCGACTGCTCGATGCCTCGCGTATGACCATCAACCGTGCGCTGCGCGAAATGACGTCAGAGGGCGTTTTAACCCGTGTGGCCGGTGTGGGAACATTCGTAGCAAACTTCACCGCCAAAGCGCACCCCTTGGAAGTCCGCAACATCGCCGAGGAAATTAATGCCCGCGGCCATGTTCACAGCGCCCGAGTGGTAACCCTGGAAACCGTGCGGGCAGGCAGCAGCCTCGCGAAAAACTTTAGTGTGCCAGTGAAGTCACCGCTTTATCATTCCCTGATTATACACCTGGAAAATAATATTCCGATCCAAGCCGAAGACCGCTACGTCAATCCCGCCGTGGCCCCCGGTTACTTGCACGTGGATTTCACCACGACCACCCCCTATGAATACCTGATCAAGGCCGCCCCGCTGCAGGAAGCCGA
>JBBCIP010000063.1:0-2709 GCA_037189785.1 Alphaproteobacteria bacterium | reverse complement strand
TCCGCGACAAAAAATTCGATCCCTAAAAATTAAGAATGCGTGTTTAAGGAAGAAATAGTCTTGTAATGATAGCGCGCAGAAAAATACTCTGCACCATATCTAAACACATACGGCAAAAACGTTCGTATATTTTATGCTTCTAATACTCGACGTCATAACTCTCGGATGATTGAGAACGGTGCCGCAAACTCCGACGACTCCTGGGTACGCCTCTCCTTAAAAATAATCACGATCATTTAGCTCTACCGTCATTGCTCGACCCATATGTCGTGCACAGTAAGCGCAACCGCCCGTAATGATAATGGATGTATACAATGAAATATATTTGCCTTCTTACACCCCACGCGCCGCCCGAACACGGCTTATCAAAAGGCCTTATATCGTTGGATCAAAACACCGACGTTGTTATCCACCACGTTCACTTAAAAGACGGTCCCGCCTTGGGTGACGATAATCTTGATAGAGCCCTATGGGCTGCCCGTGTAGTCGCCTGCGCCAAACAAGCTGAAAAAGCAGGCGCTCACGCAATCATCATCAACAGTATGCTTGATCCTGGGCTGGATGAAACACGTATGGCTGTTAAGATACCCGTTTTAGGCATCGGAGTAACATCCATGAATGTCGCAGCATCATTCGGTCAAAAATTCAGCTTCATAAGCGACGAATATAGGGATCAATCTTCACTAGAAAATTACACAAGAGCATGTGGATTTCATGACCGCATCGCATCAAGCCGCTTTGTCAAAATACCACACAGCGTTGGAAATAATAATTTCAATCCCAGTTCCCCGGAAATTCAAACAATCGAAAATCTATATGATTATCTAGCTGCCGAGGCTCATGCTGCCATTACAGAGGATAATGCTAGTGCACTTATATTAAACAACAGCGGTTTTTTAGGCACCAAATCGCATATTCTAAAATACTTAGCAGCAAGGACAATTTATTCAGTCCCCGTCATTGACGCAATGACCACGACCATCGACCTGTTAGCCAATACTGCGTTTGAGGCTAAACTATAGCATTCAGATTGACCCCCTTTAATGGAGAGAATCGGCTACACTGACATACCTGGCGGGGCCTTGATCTAAAAATACCCAGAAAATCCCCCGCCAATTAAGCGGGGAATTCCTCAAAGATTACCCCTATAGACGCCCCGAAATCTGTATTATAATACAAGGCAGAAGCCCATCCAAACGGTCTATTTACGCCGCCGTATATCCAATCTGGCCTTTTTCGTCGTCCGGCGCTATGGTGCGGCCTAATTGCGGCAGTACCGGCTGTGCGGTAGCCGATTTTATTGAATTAGCAAAAGCATCATGGACCCGTTATTACAAACGCCCCTTGGCCTTGACCCTGTTGTCGCACCCCGTCTTGCCCCGACCGCATCCGACGGTCGTGAAACCCTGATCGGCCTTAACCGGGCCGAAATCGCTGAGCGTTTGTTGGCAGCCGGCGTTGCCGAGCGCCAGGTAAAAATGCGGGCGCAGCAGATCTGGCATTGGATTTATCATCGCGGGGTTCAGTCTTTCGATGAAATGACCAATGTTTCCAAGGATATGCGTGCGTTCTTGGCCGACCATTTCGTGATTGGCCGGCCCGAGATCGTCGAACGCCTGGTGTCGAAAGACGGCACCCGCAAATATCTGGTGCGGTTTGCCGACGGCAACGAAGTGGAATCCGTGTTCATCCCCGATGATGATCGCGGCACGCTATGCGTCTCGAGCCAGGTCGGCTGCACCCTAACCTGCAAGTTTTGCCATACCGGCACCCAACGTTTGGTCCGCAATCTGACGCCGATGGAAATCGTCGCGCAGATTTTGGTCGCACGGGACGATCTTGGCGAATGGCCGTCGCCCCCCGATGGGCGGTTGCTATCCAACATCGTCATGATGGGCATGGGCGAGCCGCTTTATAATTTCGACCATGTGAAGACCGCGCTCCAGATCGTGATGGACCCCGAAGGCATCGCCTTGTCACGGCGCCGCATTACTCTATCGACGTCGGGCGTAGTTCCGATGATCGAGCGGTGTGGCGCGGAAATAGGTGTCAATCTGGCCATTTCCCTCCATGCCGTGCGCGACGACGTGCGCACCCAAATCATGCCGATCAATAATAAATATCCGCTGGCCGAGCTGTTGGCGGCGTGCCGGGACTATCCCGGGGTGTCCAACGCCCGCCGCATCACCTTTGAATATGTGATGCTCAAGGATATCAACGACAGCGATGCCGACGCCCGCGAATTGGTCCGGTTGCTGCGCGCCTATAACATCCCGGCCAAGGTCAATTTGATCCCGTTCAATCCGTGGCCAGGCGCCGAATATGAACGATCGACCAACGATCGTATCAAGCGCTTTTCGAATATCGTTTTTGAATCAGGCATTTCTGCCCCTGTGCGTACCCCACGCGGCGAAGATATTCTAGCCGCTTGCGGACAGCTCAAGTCCGAAAGCGAGAAAAAGCGCAAAAGCGCGCTCTAAACAGGCGCCATTAAGGTCTCTCTGGGTTTTTTGGAGATACTTTAACTTGACCGCTAAGCCCCCAGGCTTGTACGATTTTCTTTGATTTTTTGATTAAGCCGAAGAAATTCTTTGGCCCGGTTTCTGGCAAGTCTTCTAGCAAGTCTTCAAGACTGGGGTGGGGTGTGATGATCCTATTATCCAATCTTCTCAAGGTGCTGATCACCACTGGGACGCTTCAGATCCTTGA
>JBBCIP010000062.1:0-10684 GCA_037189785.1 Alphaproteobacteria bacterium | reverse complement strand
CCAGACGTGAGACGACCCAAACATATCATGTTTGAAGCCTGGTAGGGTTACTTCTCGTGTAACGGCTCCTCCACCGACCCAGGGATTACGCTCAATGACACATACTGACAGGCCATGGCGGGCAAGAACGGTTGCGCAAGCAAGGCCGTTGACTCCACCGCCAGCAATTACAATATCAAAATCCGTCATACAATAGCCTCTGAAAGTAATAGTAGGATTGACTAAATCGCGTCGTTTGATTGCTGGCTTTCAGTATGTAAGGTTGCAGCAGGTGCCCCTATCCGTTAGCCATCAAAATCCACGATAATTTTCTATCGATTTTGTCAAGAAAAACGCTCCCATATGGGAGCGCTTCAGATCATGGTTGTGGAAGCAATTTCTTTTAAAGATTATTGAGTTTATGGGTATGTCGCAAGTGATTGTTTCTTATTCTGCACATTAGAAATATTTATCAAAAATGCGTAAAAAACGATTTATTTTCTATGTGTTAGAGGAGTATGCTTTGGCCTGTGAGGGTGGGGTCAAGCAAATACGATAGTAAGGGATATGGTCTGCCATCCTTATCCTGTTATTTTCATTTATTGAAGCGTTAAATCTCGAATTCTTGACTATAAACCGTATATCTCCTGATGTTCAGCAGATCCTGTGGTGGAGAGAAAAGAGTGTCTTTAATTGCTCCCGATAATATTTTTGCATTAGGCGGTTTAATTTTTGGATTGTCATGTTTGGGATTCTGGGCTGATAATCACAGAATTGCACGAAAGGTGTCGGGCGTCGTATTCGTTATTACGATTGGCCTTATACTTTCAAACATCGGTATTACACCCCTGACCTCTCCCACCTATGATTTTATTGGGAAATATCTTGTTCCGTTAGCAATCCCGTTATTACTTTTTCGTGCCAATTTGCGCAAAGTCTTTGTTGAAGGAGGCTTTGTATTGCCTATCTTCTTCATTGGGGCTTTAGGGGTCTGTGTCGGGGCAATTCTAGGGTTCTTTATTTTTCATTTAGGGGAGATAGGGGCAAAAGTTGCAGGCATCTATACGGGGGCTTGGATAGGGGGCGTTGTTAATTTTGTTGCTATATCTCAAGTTGTTGAACTAACACCTGAACAATTTAGTGTCGCTATCAGTGCAAGCTCGCCGGTAAGTGTTTTAGGGTTAATTGTCTTAGCAGCCCTGCCGTCGCTTGCAATCGTGCAAAAATATATCCCCTATAAGAATCCTACGAATTTACCATCAGATGGTGTATCTAACCAAGACGAATCACAGAAACCAAAATTCAATGCTTTACATATTACGACTGTGCTAACATTAAGCTTCTTTATTTGTGATTTTTCCACTCGGCTAGCGGAGTGGGTGGGGTTCGGACATTACAGTATTTTCTTTATAACATTGGTTACAGTCGTTTTAGCGAATTTAGCGCCGAAGTTTTTTTCCCGCTTTGAGGGCGACTTTCAGCTAGGCATGGTTCTGATGTACATGTTTTTTGCCGTCATAGGCTCTAGCACTGATGCTTTAGCATTTGTGAGTCTCGCCCCTATTTTCTTTGTATTTGGCTTATTCATTATTTTCACCCATTTTATTATTCTTCTTTTATGCGCCAAGTTGTTTAAGTTTGATTTGGCCGAGACAGTTGTTGCCTCGGCGGCGGCTATTGTCGGTCCTGCACCTGCAGCAGCAATTGCCGCAAGCAACGGTTGGAAAAATCTGATTACACCAGCGGTAACGATTGGCATTTTAGGCTATGTCATAGCCAACTTCGTTGGTATTGCGGTCTATAGATTGCTTGCTTTGACCCTTTGAGTCATTCAGGGCGTTAAATGCCTAAGATTCCTAATGACCGCATCAAAATTGCTGGGGATTGATCTTTATAGAGCTGTGTTACAATTTTGAAAATGCAATTATATATCTTTATTCAGTGATAAAAGAGGATAGAGGAGCGATATGGCCGTTGTTTTGATTACAGGCTGTTCGAGCGGTATTGGCTTTGAAGCGGCTCTGTCTTTTGCGCGAGCAGGAGATATTGTATGCGCAACGATGCGCGATATGTCGAAATCAGATCGTCTGCTCTCTGAGGCTAAGAAAGAAGGTTTGGCAATCGACATTCGTCATTTAGATGTGACCAATGCAGAATGCTTTCCTGATTTCCTGCAATCACTTACAGAACAATACGGTGAAGTCGATGTGTTGGTAAATAATGCAGGTATATTACCAATAGGCGCATTTGAAGATATACCTGAAAGTGAATTCCGCCATGTTATGGAGACGAATTTTTTCGGCCCGGCTTTATTGGCACGTGCTTTGTTGCCGCATATGCGAATAAGAAAGCAAGGCTATATTATTATGGTGAGCTCCCTATCGTCATTCGCTGCGAAAGCTGGAGATTCAATTTATAGCGCAAGCAAATTTGCGTTAGAGGGATTAACAGAAGGATTTCGGCACGAAGTCGCCCGGTGGAATATTAAGACAGCTTTAGTGCAACCAGGCCAATACGCGACTGGTATTTTTTCTACTGCAGTAGATGGGAATTTAGGAAGCTGTCATGTTAACTCTCCATATTATTCTCTTATTCAGAGTCAGCAACGCGATCTGGTAAGTAATATTTCCAAAGGAAATGATCCACGTCATTTGGCTGATTTATTAGTACATATTTCTCGATCGGATGGTTCAAGATTTCGCTGGCAAGCGGATACGCTCGCAGAACGAGTATCATCAAAGATTTTTGCGTTAAGTGATGCCGATAGAGACAGATTTTTGAGAGATGTTGCCGATGTGGATTGGTGGATTTCGGGTGCAGAGGCCCCAGAAACAAAGGGTGAAGTATGATTAAGTTAGCCCATGTATCTATTGAAACATCAGATTTAGAAAGCACTGAAAAGTTTTATTCGTGTTTGGGGTTAAAGCGCCAATTTGAATTTAGAAATCCAGCGGGGTTGTTAATCGGGTTTTATCTAAAATTCGATAATTTAACATTTCTAGAAGTAGTTCTTGTGCGCAAAACACCTTCTGCAGGGGTTATCCAGCATTTCGCGATGGAGTGTGAAGATGTGGAAAAAGCATACACGGATCTTGTGAAGGCGGGATATAACGCTACAGAAAAAAGGTTTGGAGAGGACAATACATGGATGGTGACATGCACAGATCCAAATGGAGTTTTCATAGAACTACATCAATATGATCGGCGTAGTATGCAGCTTTTGGGGGGAACGTGTTTGATAGACTACACCCCATAATCTTTCCATAATCATTTATATGAATAACAATTGAAACACAAAAAAACCCTCAAAGAAATTTGAGGGCTTTTTAAATATTTGTGAGCAGTTATGAACCGAACTTATAAGTAGCTTTCAGCCCCCAAATTCTGGGGTTTGGTCTGAGCCGTATACCGCCAAGACCAAAAGCATCCTGAGTTCCAGTGTAGTAGTTTTCTTTAAATATATTTTCAACATAACCAGTTATGTCAAAGCGTTCGCTTTGTATACCTGCCCGTAAGTTGAAAACATGGTAGGATGGACGCATGTACGGAAATACTGGAAGATTAAGTTCCGAAGATGCAACCGCTTCCAAATCGCCAGGCCCGCCTGAACGATGTACCCATTCACCACGGATAAAGCTGGTCAAGCTATCTGTAACAGGGACACTATAGTCCACAGCACCGTTCAACGTCCATTTTGGTGTATTGGGTAGAGGTTTTCCAGAAAGATCAACACGATTGTTACCACGAAGAACGGCATCTGGGAATTCTCGGAATTCACCCTTTAGATAACCAAGGCCGAATGAAACCTGCAATCCTTCGGTCAAAAGAGCGGCCATATCAATTTCAAAGCCTTTGTTCCGAGCTTTCGCGGCATTCAAAGTCTTTTCAAAAGATGAACTGATGTCATTTGGATCAAGCAGGAAGTTTGATTGAACTTGCAGGTCCTTCCAGTCAAGTAGGAAAACCGCCGCATTTAAACGAACTCGACCCTCAGCAAACGTTGTTTTAACGCCAGCTTCATAGCTCCAAAGTTTTTCAGGTCTAAAGTCGGTTACAATTCCGCGAGTTACGTCAACACCACCAGCTTTGTATCCACGGGATGCCGAGATATAGGCTAATATATCTTGGTCGAATTTATAGTTCAAGACCGCCCGTGGTGAGAAGTTGTTGAAAGACGTTTCACCGGCAGCATCAGCGACTGGTTTTTCTTGAGCAACAGTATCAAACACACTAAATTTAATACTATCATGCGTATAGCGGCCACCTACGATTAGTGAAAGTTGGTCGGTTGCGTTAAATGTAATTTCACCGAACGCAGCATAGCTCTCATAATTCCATAGACGATTGTTCTCATTTATACGATAACCTTCAACAAAGAACGGTGGTAAGAATGGACCTGAAACTACACCTGTTATCGGATCTGTATGTGTAGCACTTCCTGCTGCTTGCACAGAATTAAACTGTCTCAGTTTATCTTTGCTGTAAATTCCACCAAAAGTCCATTGAAGAATTCTGTCACCACTCGATTGCAGCCGTAATTCTTGGCTGAAGGAAGTTGCGCTATAATTATTGAAACGCTGCAATATATTTGAACTTGTACGATCTTGGTCAAAAGCCCGACTATTTTCACTGTCTAGGTAGCCAGTGATAGATTTAATTTGGAAACCATCGCCCTCATAAGTAATGGCACCGTTTAAGAATAATACTTCGCTACGGTTATATTCAAGAAGATCGTGATTCACTAATCGTTGGTTATTTGGATAAAAGCCCACGCCATCAGACAAAGCTACAAATCCTGGGCCAAAAATGGATTTTGTATCTAGATCAATCACACCGGAATTGACCGTTGCGTCATGTCCTTCGTCTTCGTCAGAGTAACTGACGCTTAGATCAACGGTTAAGTTGTCGCTAGGTAAAATGCGGGCCGATAGACGAGCATATTTGTTTTCATACCCGCTGTTTGGGGCGCCAGTGGGGTTTATATTCTTTACAATCCCGTTGCTTTCTTCGTAAGCGGCAACGGCCCGTAAGAAAAATTTGTCTGTGACGGGCACATTGATAACACCGTCAATACTCCACGTATCAAATCGGGCATATTTGCCGCTGATTTCGGCATAAAGATTCTCGTCTGGTTTCTTTGATGAGATGCTTAAGGCACCACCCATGGAATTCCGGCCGAAGTATGTTCCTTGTGGTCCGCGCAAGATTTCCACTCGCTCCACATCGTAAAGCGGAGGGTTTGCAATACCGCTGGCCACAAAGCCGATGTTAACATCGTCGAAATAGTAGCCAATAGAGTCTGCAGCACTTAATTCGCCGAGGCCAACGTTGCTGACCCCGCGAATTGATACGCGAATACTACGATTGCCACGTTGCCCACCTTCAGCGAAACTAATATTCGGTGCGAGCTGAAGATAGTCTTTTGCTTCCGTAATATTTGATTTCAAAATTACGTCTTCGGTAAACGCCGTAGCGCTGATGGGAATGTCTTGAATTGACTGGACGCGGCGCTGTGCCGTCACGACGACTTCCTCTAGGGAAAGTCGATTTTGTGCTGTTGTTTGTGCGATAGCATACAGAGGTAGAAGGGTGGATAATGCCGTTGCTCCAACAAGGGCCTTTATCATATTAAAATCTCCCAGAGGATTATATGTGCTATTCTTGAGATTTCATATCTTCTCCAATGTCACGTTTACATGGACAAGACGCTATTAGCTAGTCTAGCTGCTACAGGTTTTAGATTTTTATTGCTGAACCCCGGCCTACGCTTTGACTTATTACTAATACCAGAAGTTCATTGGTAGGATATGTCAAGCAATTGACCACAAACAAACGATACTTTCTAATTTACGCCATTAGAAATAATAATTATTCAATTTTCAACGACTGGTTACGTTAAACTATTAATGCAGTTGTGCCATTGGGAGGAGAGGCGAATGTTCTAGATTCTGCAATGAGCCATTCGCGAAATGCCTTAATTTTTGGGCTATTCATCGTTCTTTCTTGGCATAATAAATAATATGAATGTTCAGCGGGTACAAAGATATCGAACGGGCGCACCAACTGTCCGTTTGCGATATAGTCTGCAGTTAAAACACTGCGCCCAAGGGCAAGGCCTTGTTTTTCTATTGCTGCTAACAGAGCCATATGGGAATGACTGAACCGCGGTCCTTTATTTTCAACCATAAAGGAGGCGCCGGTTGATCTTAGCCATGTTTCCCACGCCATCTGCATATCGTCATGAATGAGTGTATGATGTTTTATGTCTTCTAAATTATTGAGTTTATTAACGCTCAGCAATTCAGGATGGCAAACTGGAAAAACATCTTCATCGAAAAGTTTGCTAACATGAAGTCCTGTCCACTTTCCGCGGCCATATCGTATGCGTAGATCAACCCAATGTGGTCCTTCTTCCCCCACAATATTGCCAAGGTCATCGATTTGATTTTGTGTGGTTAATCGCACATCGATGTCTGGATAAGCCGCTGAAAATTTGGATAATCGGCTGATCAACCAATTTGCCGCGAAGGACTCGGGTGTTGCAATGCACAAAAGTCGTTCGCTTCCCTTGTCCATAAGTGATTGGGTCACAGCGTGCAGCTCATTCAGCATGCTGCGAATAAAGGGTAGGTAAATTTCGCCCTTGGGCGTTAGATGAATTTCTCTCTTATGGCGCTCAAACAACGCAAAGCCAAACCATTCTTCCAATATCTTGACTTGGTGGCTAATGGCCCCTTGTGTGACGAACAGTTCATCAGCAGCGCGGGTGAAGCTGCGATGTCTCGCTGCCGCTTCAAACGCGCGGATTGCATTCAGGGGGGGCAATCGGCGAGGAGAATTTAAGTTGGCCATTTTTTGTAACCTGATACTAGCTAAGACGCTGTATTATATGAACAGAGATAAGGTAATAGATATGATAAATATCTTTCATTTGTCTGCAAGAATATTCCACGATACCGTTCTGGCCATAATGGGAGGCGTGAGCTTACAAGCTGTTAATGTTTTGAGCCCGTATTCTAGCGCTTGCGAATGAATGATTTGAAATCATGGGAGTCTCTTTTGGCTAAGATGAAGGGTGGTCGGGCCTTAGTAGAATCTGTGTTACGGCATGGTGTCGATACGATTTTTGGTATTCCTGGCGGTCAGACGTATGAGATATTTGATGCGTTATATGGGCGCGAAAACGAGGTTAATCTGATTACCAGCCGCAGCGAACAGGGTGCGGGATATATGGCGTTTGGGTATGCACGATCAAGCAAAAAAGTCGGGGTTTTCAGTGTCGTGCCAGGTCCAGGTGTCTTAAATGCAGGGGCGGCATTGACCACAGCTTATGCTTGTAATGCATCCGTTCTCTGTCTAACGGGACAGGTCCCATCAACAGGCATTGGAAAAGGCATTGGTTTTCTTCACGACGTGCCGGACCAATTGGGCGTGCTGGAGCGGATGACCAAATGGGCTAAACGTATCGATCATCCTGCACATGTCCCGCAAACTGTTCGAGAGGCCTTTCGTCAATTAACAACCGGCCGCCGTCGTCCGGTTTCTTTGGAGATGGCACCGGATATTATGAGTCAAGCGGCAGATGTCCGATTGTTGGAGCCACTGACCGAAGGTGAGCCGATTGCTCCTGATGCTGACTTAATCTCTGATGCAGCTAAGCTTCTTGGTAATGCGCGCGAGCCAATGATCTATATTGGCAGTGGCGCTATCGAGGCGGGTGAGGAAATCCGTGAGCTGGCTGAAATGCTCCAGGCGCCGGTCATATCGCAACGTGGTGGCCGTGGGGTTCTGAGTGATCGCCACTATCTCAGCCATTCGTATCCGGCAGGACATAGATTGTGGCCACGTGTGGATGTGGTGATTGCCATAGGCAGTCGGTTGAAATATCCGAGAATGCACTGGGGAACGGACGCAAACTTAAAAATCATCCATATCGATATAGATCCAACGGAAATTGAGCGAATTTCTAAACCGAGTATCGGTATTGTGGGGGATGCAAAGCAAACGGTTGCGTTGCTGGTGAACGCGTTGGCGAACGTCAATCAGAAAAGATCGTCACGTCAACAGGAGTTCGAGGAATTCCAAAAGGCAATGCGGAAAGAGTTCGATGAAAATGTGCAACCCCAAATGGGGATCTTAAAAGCGATCCGAGAGGCGTTGCCTGAGGATGGAATTTTCGTCGATGAAATAACCCAAGTCGGTTATGCGTCATGGTATGGATTTCCGATTTATTCGCCCAGAACAATGATTTCCAGCGGTTACGCTGGGAATCTTGGCTACGGCTTGCCGACAGCGATCGGAGTCCAAGTCGCTAATCCAGACAAGAAGGTTGTCGCAATTAGTGGCGATGGTGGATATTTGTTCCACTGTGGCGAGTTGATGACTGCGGTTAAATATAAATTAAATATCATCAGCATTGTCTTTAACGATGGTGCCTTTACCAATGTGGCACGTGCGCAGGCGGCTCGTTACGATGGTCGCGTTATTGGTACAGATTTGAAGAATCCCGATTTTGTTGCAATGGCTCATGCGTTCGGCGCTGTTGGCTACCGTGCAACGACGCCTGAAGAGCTTAGAGAGAAAATACTGCAAGGCTTCAAGGAGACAGGTCCTGTTGTTATTGAAGTGCCACTGACCAAAACAGATTTTCCATGGAAATATCTGCTCTTACCGCAGGTGCGTTCTGATAAGAAATCTGATTGAACCATTGCCGGGTAGAGTTCAGTAAATCGAAGGATAAGTATACTATGTCAGATTATGATGTCGTAATTGCTGGCGGTGGCCATAATGCTTTGGCTTGCGCAGCTGTGCTTTGCAAGGCTGGTATTCGTACGCTTGTTGCCGAGCGAAATGCCTGGGTTGGCGGTGGCGCTGTAACACGCGAGTTGTCTTTGCCAGGATTTAAGCATGATTTGTTCGGTTCAAACCATGTGTGGATCCATGCTAATCCCCATATTCAGGCATTATTACCCGAACTAAAAGAATATGGATTAGAATATATCTGGGGTGAGAATGAGATTATGGGCCATCCTATGTTGGAAGGTCCCGGCATCCTTGTTCACAGAAGTCTTGATAAGACATGTGACAGTATTGCAGAATATTCAAAGAAAGATGCTGCGCGGTATCGTGAGATTCACGATGGTTTTGTAGAAATCAAAGATGGTTTCTCGCGTAATATGTTCTCACCCCCTTCGCCGCCGAGCTATATGCCTTCGGCCATGGAAAGAAGTGCTGAAGGACTAAAAATGCTAAGGAACTATAGCCTTAGCGCGAAAGCCTTTGTGTTGGAAAATTTTGAAAATCCGCATGTACAGGCATTCTTGATCAGTTGGGCGTTAGGGCCAAATATTAAGCCGACGCAACAAGGTTCCGGATCAATGTTTTATATTATGATCCCGGCCATTCATGTTTTTGGGCAAGCAATCCCTCGGGGCGGCAGTATTCAATTGCCGATGGCTTTGGCAAGATATGTCGAAGCTAAAGGCGGAAAGGTTCTGACGGATAGTCCCGTATCAAAGATAGTTATTGATGGTGGTAAAGCGCGTGGCATTCGGTTGGTGGATGGTACAGAAATTATAGCCAAAAAGGCTGTCGTTAGCGCTTTGGAACCACAACAAACGTTTCTCAAGCTTATTGATGAATCACATCTTGAAGCTGATTTCCTTAAAATGGTTCGCAACTTTGTATTTGGTGACGTTGCATCGTTCCGTGTGCATTTTGCCTTGAACGAAGCCCCAATATTTAAAGGGCATGCGGATCTCAGCAAAGCACCTTTTCAACGGACGATTGGTACAGTTGCTGATATAGATCGCCATTTTGCCGATTTATCGATAGGGTTGCCATCACCTCAGCCGGCTGTACACAGCCACTGTTGGAGCCTCAATGATCCGACCCGCGCTCCTGAAGGCAAGCAAACTTTCATGATCGATACATTTGTTCCCAGTAAATTGGCGCAAGGGAACTGGTCTGATATCAAAGATACCTATGCGCAAGAACTGATTAAAACACTGCGCAAATATTCAACGAATATGAGTGATGACAACATTATTGCCAGCTTCTCACACTCGCCTGAGGATATGGAGTCTATGAACCCTTGCTTTGTCGGTGGCGTTCCGTCTGGTGGAGAAAGAACTTTGGCACAAATGGGATATTTCCGACCATTCCCGGGTTACTCACAATATCGTGGACCACTGGACGGTTTATATTTGGCGGGTCCATCGTGTCATCCGGGCGGAGGGATTAGTGGTATGGGTGTTATAACCGCTCAGGAGATGCTAAAAGATTTTGGCTTAATGGAGGATAACTAGAAAATAGTAACAAGTGAGCGCATGATATGGTTGGATATAGTCGCCTCTTAAATGGAACGTGGTTATTTATTATAACCGTAATGCTTTGCGGCTTACTATCCCCAGGTCAAGCAGATACACTTTCCGATGTCAAGAAACGCGGATTTTTGCGCTGTGGGATCACGGAGTCCGGGCCCGGCTTTAGTTATATAGACGTGACAGGGAAACGTGCTGGATTTGAGATTGAACATTGCAATACGATCGCGGCAGCGGTTTTTGGCGAGATCAAGGTTGAGTATGTCATGGCCACGCCTCAGACAGCCTTTACCTTATTACAATCCGGTGGAATCGATTTATTCCCAGCCGGAGCGACATGGTCGTTTTCTCGGGACGCATCGCTGGGGTTAGATTTTGCCGGC
>JBBCIP010000061.1:0-4832 GCA_037189785.1 Alphaproteobacteria bacterium | reverse complement strand
AAAACGGCTGAGATTGCGGTTCGGAATCGCTTGACCGACCGCGCTTGAGTTTTGTTGTGGTCCATAATCAGCCATGGGACGCCGCCATGACTTTCAGGCCATCATCACGGCTCAACTCACGCGCCACGTCCTGTACCGCGGCGACGATCGGTTGATAGCCAGTGCAGCGACACACAACGGCGCTTAGACGCTGACGGATCGTTTTTTCGTCCGCGTGATCGTCAATTGTTTGGTCGGTCAGAAATTCATAAATGACCGCCATCATGCCCGACGTGCAAAACCCACATTGCGCTGAATAATGCTTGATAAAAGCGGCCTGGATTCGCGCCTGCAATTTATTTTGCGCGTATCCTTCGACCGTTGCAATCTCCGCCCCCTCAACTTGGGCCGCAAGCGTCAAACAAGACCGCAGACTGCGACCGTTGACCAAGACCGTGCAGCTACCGCAAACGCCTTCTTCACACCCCAATCTGGTGGCTGTTAAACCGGCTGATGTTCTCAACGCCGTTGCCAAGGTCGCAAACGGAGAGACGTCCAATGTCATATCCATATTATTGACACGACATGATACCTGGATCGTCGTCATAATGCCCAAGCCTCCCTCATAGCCCTTTGAATGAAGGCTTTTAAGACCGCAATCCTGTAATCGATTGGAAACAAGACATCCGACAATGTCGGCGTTATAGCACTAACGCGGTCGATCCATTTATCTACAGTATCTATAGCCACCACTGGCGCAGTCACTGGTTTTGACCAGATCCCACCAACGGCTATGCAGCGGGAGCCTTTGACATCGGCAACGGCCACAGAGACGATGGCCCGCCCCAACGATTTGCGCGGCATCAATTCACGAAATGCCCCCGCAGCATGTGCTTGCGGGCGTGGAATTTCAACGCCGATCACCAGTTCACCAGGCGCCAGAACGGTTTTGTTCGGTCCTTCAAGAAAGTGATCCATTGCGATACGTCGGGCGCTGGTGACGACAACGCCCTGATACAACAAACAGATCAACGGCAGCTCGGCCCGTGCATCAGCCCAGGCCAAGCAGCCACCGACCGTCGCCCGATTACGAATAGTGATGTTGCCAACGTGTAACAAGGCAGACGCCATAACCGGGAGAGCCGCAGCAATCCCCCGCTCCAGAAGTTCTGTGAGCGTGACCGCCGCCCCGATAAAAATGCGATCGCCGTATAAATCAAGCGCATGAAGTTCGGGAAGCTTAGCAATATCGAGGATTTGCCGGGGCTGAACCCCACGAACCGCCAAGCTCGGCAACAAGCTTTGGCCGCCCGCGATAAAAAAAGTGCCGTCCGGATCTTGCTCGAAAGCAGATTTCAAAGCGGCCATGGTCTGTGGCGCCTCATATCGAAGCCCCGATGATGATGTGGCGATCCTATTCATACCAGAATCATCACACTTCACAGCAAAAGCGACAATACCCCTTTTTGCCGAGCCTCTCTACTAATAATAGTTTAATATTAACAATATACTTATTTATTCAAGCGAAGTGATAAGTTTTAAGTAACACCCTAAGCCACCACCTCAGCCGCGATCACATAATCTGCGCCATGACATAAACGACCATTGGCCTTGACCCAAGACAGAGCAAAATGTCGCAATTTGGCTATATGGTTTTTTAATTCACCAGCCAAGTCCCTATTTTGAATGTAAGGAAGCGCAAACAAGCACATATCACACTGACTGTTGATAAATCGTTCGCCATAATAGATTGGAAAATGATCGCAAGTTTTTACTTCAAACCCGGCGTTTTTTAGCTGGCTCAGAACCCAGTGTGCAGGATATTCTCGGTAAGGATGGTCGCCCGCCAGTAATAAACACGCGTCACGCAACCGCCCCAATTCCCATATAATTTTACCGGCATCCTTATTTGGTTTTGCCAGCACATAGGGTTCAAGCCCAACAATATATAGGTTGCGCTTGGTCAGTTGTTTTAAGCGTCGAACCATATTTTCCTGAAAATATGGTGCAAAACCATCCACCGCACCAAGCAAATAATCGGCGACAACCGTATCATAGCAATTCTTGGACAAAAAATCAGACTCTTCCCAGTTCCCCACTAACAACTGATCCTGCTCTCTCATGCGGGGCTGCAAAGATTTATAAATTTGCTGATAATGCCGCACCGAAGCTGTCACGGCTGTCCACGACGTGCTCGGCAGCCGGCTTACCCAAGTTAACGAGTTGACACCGCTTCCAGCGTCTAACATCGTCCCCCATGGGCAGGAACCATGAATTTTCTCAATATGGCTATATAAAGCAGACGGCCGGTATGGTCGGGGTTTCGTCATACGGGAGAGGTATTGAATTTAATGAATCATTAGCCGCAAGATTAAGAAAACTGCCGAGCGTATCAACACTCGGCAGTTTTATGTTTTTGGATATTAAAATGTGGCACGCACGCCCAGAACAAAATTCCGTCCCATCAGCGGGGTCGAATTTTTAATGAACGAGGTATGATTAAAAGCAAGTTTGTTCAGAAGATTAGTTCCGCGCAAGTAAATTTGCCCGTCGGCTCCGGCAAAGGACAAATTATAGGCAAGTGTTGCATTGACCATATCGTAACCGTTGGTTTCCGTTTCAAAAGCGGCAATGTCCGATTGACGGAAAGCATGATAATATTCCAGATCCCCTTCAAAATCTTGCCACGACCCGATCAATCGTCCTCCCAAACGCGCATTTGGTATACGAGGTAGATCACCACCATTATTCTTGAATTTAGCGCGTACGTAATCGCCAAACACTTCTGTTCGCAGCGCCGGTGAGAATTGATAAGCGATCTCACCATCGATCCCGGTGAACCGGGCATCTTGTTGCGCGTAGCGGATCAGACGAAATTCTTCATACTGATCGAGTGTTTGCGCAAATATATAATCATCAACACTGTTGTGATAGACACTGACGGAGAATGTCAAAGGTCCTCCCCGTTTACGCAAGGTCAGATCAATAGACTTTGATGTTTCCTTGGTAAGATTGGCATCGCCAATTTCAAAGGTATTCGTCGCCAAGTGAACACCGCGCGCGAATAGTTCTTGCGCATTCGGTGCCCGTTCCGACCGCGCCGCAGACAATGCGACGGAAAATTCCGCGTTGATCGTCCAAATGGCGGCACCCGATACCGAGAATGGTGAGAAACTGAGCGGCGCACGCGGCGCTTCTGGCTCAATATCATACCATTCCTGACGCACAGCCGCTTCGAGACGCCAGTTTCCTAAATGCAGTTCTTCGAGTAAGAATAACCCCGTACTTTTGGTCGTGGTTTTCGGTAAGAAACTTTCAAGACCAACGGCGCTAAATTTGCTTTTGTTGGTTTGAACACCAAACACACCATGAAGTGCGCCAATATCGGCATGCTCCATTTCAAGGCGTGCGTCATAGCCTTTATTTTTGAAGGTTGTTGAGACAACACCATCATCAATTTCATCATGGGCATAATCTGTGAAACCAGCCCGTAGACGCACGCGTTCTATGCCTGCGAACGGATTACGATACTCGCCACGGACATCGAAACGATCGGTCCGCAGGTCGACGATCGGAACATCATGCCCTTCTTCCTCATGATCATGGTCATGATCGTCGTCATCATGATCGTGGTCATGACCGCCGCAATGCAAATGTGAGCCATGCGGATGGCACGCTTCATATTCATGGCTATGCCCCGGTAACCCATACTCGCTGTTCTGACGTGTATAGGCGACACCAAAATAACCACTTTCTCCAACCCAAGACGCACCAAGACTTGCGGTCGAGCTATCGTTGTATGTTCCATCCACATGCCGCTCCGACCATTTCGGAACGCGATAGTCATCGGAACGGCGAATGACGCCTTCCATACGAAACGCAAAATTTCCTTCGCCCACCGTTACCCCGGCCACACCGGTGCGCTCATCATCCGCAGTCCCGCCCCGCAATTCAATACTGGCATCAATGGTATTTTCTGGAATGACAGTCGGTATTTTCTTATCAATCAGATTGACCGCTCCACCGATAGCCCCACCGCCATAAAGCAAAGCGCTTGGCCCCCGCAGAACCTCAATTTTCTCAAGCAACAACGGCTCGCCCGAAATAGCATGATCCGGTGACACACTCGAGGCATCCATAACTTCGACACCATCCGACAAGACTTTCACACGTGGTGCGGTTTGCCCCCGGATCACCGGACGACTGGACCCCGCCCCGAACGTATCGGAATGGATGCCGGGTTGACTTTCCAGGGTATCGCCCAAGGTCGCACGGCGTTTGCGGATCAGATCATCCCCTTCCAGTGATGTCACGGGAGCGGCCACATCATTAATATTGCGCGCGAACGGCAGCCCATGCACGACCACTTCCTCAATCGCACGTCCGCCCCCGGATGATGATTGTGCGCTACTGGTTTCTGAGCTGATGTCCGCCGTGGTTTCCGCCCCTATCGCCGGATAACACCCCAACATCGCCATTACGCTGACTGCGGAGAAAAGATAATTCCGATATTCCATGGGTATAAAAGCCCCCCTCACAACTGAAAACTGTCATTTTATTATGTTATAACATAACAGTTGTCAAGTTGCCGACCGACAAAAAAACAGCTTCCCGCTATTTTGATGCAAGAAGCTGTCTAATCGGCCTGTAAATAAGCTTTATCCCAACAAAGTCGGGATCATTTCATCCACCAATTGACGATAGAACTGGTTGATACGCTCCGATGGCTGCCACAGACTGAACATTTCCAGCTCCGGATCGACAACGGGTGTTTTAATCCCGCTGAGTGTTTCCATCACCGCCTGGCCGCAGAACGGAACATAGGCATCGGCATAGCCGCCTTCGTGAACAAT
>JBBCIP010000060.1:0-8648 GCA_037189785.1 Alphaproteobacteria bacterium | reverse complement strand
GATGAAATAGAAATCATTGAATTTAAAGATCAGACATCACGAATTGCGGCCCTTCTTTCCGGCCAAGTTGATGTCATTAATGCTATTCTGCCGGAACATCTCGATTTGTTGCGTGATAAAAAACGTGCACGCATTATTAATTCGAAAACGAATGGCTGGCAATCATTTGATTTGAATACGACCCATCCTGCTTTTAAAGATGTACGCGTTCGCAAAGCATTTCGATTGTTCGTGGATCGTCAAGACCTTGTAACACGGGCGTTGCAGGGACAAGGACGTGTGGCGAATGACCTATATTCACCACAAGATGCCGTATTCAATAATAGTATACCGCAACGAGACTATGATCCGGAACAAGCCAAGCAACTGCTGCGGGATGCCGGGCAAGAGAATTTATCGCTAGAGCTTGTTACAAGCCCCCTTGGCGTCAGCGCTTCCCTTGTTTTCGCAGAACAGGCCAAGAAGGTCGGTGTGGAAATCAAGGTTAAACAAGTTGATTTTGCAAACTTCAACAGTGGCCAATATAAAGATTGGGCGATAACGACTAATGGTATGCTCGGTCTTCCTTATCTTGCCGCAGCATTGCATTCGGATGCGCCGACGGCTGTGGCCAATAAAACATTCTTTTCCAATGAACGGTTTAGCGAATTAATTACAAAAGCACTGGCGACGCCGGACTTCGATACAAGAAAAGTGCTTTTGCAGGAAGCGCAAGAAATCCAACACAATGAAGGGGGGCTCGTAATCTGGGGCTTTGCTAATGTATTGGATGCAGCTTCCCCACGTGTTGGCGGCCTTGAGCCTGAACATTCTCATTTTCCAACATGGCGGTTTGACAGGTTGTGGCTTGCCTAAATTTTCCTGATTTCATTTTAAGGAGACGATAATGTCTGTTGGGTTTTCACCAAAGAATAGTGGAAAAGAAAAAATAGATCATATCTGGTATACGCGCTGCCCTGTTCCGACGGCGTCTGGCCTTGCTTTTAATCTTGGCTGGTTACAGGAAGAATTTGGGGCCGACGGCATTGCGGTATCCGCATTGCAGGACGCGCCGAAGGAGTTGAGCATCCACCATTTTGATCATGAATTAGCGGGACTGTTCCGTGAAGGCGGCAACATTCCGGCGCTTGCTGCCAAGTCAACGGGAGCGCCGACCAAACTCATCGGACTGACTTGGATCGAAGAATGGCAGGTCATTCTGGTTCGACCTGATTCCGGGATCAGCAGACCGCAAGACCTGAAAGGCAAACGCTTGGCGTTGCCGGGTTATGCCGCATCGCGCGGCCTCAGTATTGCGCGCGGGATGTCGTTGCAAGGATACAAGGGGGCTTTGCGCTCTGTAGGGTTAACGCTTGATGATGTGGAGTTTATAGAAGTTCCGGGTGATCTTGAAGTCAGCCGCGATCAAAGAAGTTTGCAGAATTTATGGGCTGGCATTGATTATCTGGTCGATGGTCGTGTTGATGCCGTTTATGTCAAAGGCGGATCGGCTGCAGATGCTGCCAAAGCAGCAGGTGTCGTGGTTGGCATTGATCTTGATCTATATGATGATCCTGCTATTCGCATCAATAATGGCACCCCAAGACCGATTACGGTCCATCAAAGTCTTTTGGATAATCATTTCGACTTGGTTGTCCGTTTTCTGGATCAAACGCTCCGGGCTGCTGATTGGGCAAAAGATAATCTTTCTGCAGTTTATGATATTCTGAAATCGGAAACGCGGTCCGATCAATTGGGTGTAGAAAGTGCATATCGCAATAATTTTCACCTATCCTTGCATCCAGACCTTTCGGAACAGCGTATCGATTATCTTAAAGTCCAGGAAAACTTTCTATGGCTACATGGTTTTCAGGAACATCATGTAGATATTGATGCCTGGGTCGACAGACGACCATTAGATGCCGCGCTGGCGCTAAGGCAACAGCGTGAAACCGCCGCTTAATTGAAAAAGCACAGTAACGGGGAAGTACGATCTTCCCCGTTATTTTTTGGAGCTGTTCAAAAATCAACAGCATTGCTCAAAATGACGCTGTTGTGATGTGGCTCTGAGGCCAGTTCGCTACCAGATATCCTGGTGATTTCTCGGGTAAGAGTATGATTCTTATATTTCTCAATAGGATAAGTCCTTTGATCTGCTGTGGCACGGATCCTGCTTAGAGCTACTCAACCCGCTCCGCTATTCGGTAAAATTAGCAGTAAGGATATTGGTTATGACTATTGAGTTTTATGCGCGTCTTCCGCTCCATGGTGAGACGCTTTACATCCCAGGAGACAACCGTAATCGCGGTGATTGGAATCGTTCCCCAGCGGAAAGCACGGGGGCTGTTTCCAATTTTGCAATCGGTGATGATTTTACTTATGGCGATTACTTATCGCAAGTGGCGCGGGCTGCAGAGATCAATGGGTTTAGTGGGGCGCTTGTGGTCAATGCCCAATTTGGGGAAGAGCCGTGGATCGCAGCGTCTGCGTTGATCCGTGAAACAAAGCGCCTTAAATTTGTGACGGCTTTTCATCCCAATTATTTCAGCCCGTGGCAAGCGACGCATATGGCGGCGAGCTTCCAACGGTTCAGCGGTGGACGGCTGGTGTGGAACATTATTCAGGGCGGTGTAGACGCGGCACAACGTGCGATAGGCGAACAGCGTCCCCATGATGAACGCTATGAGCGCGCGGATGAATTCTTGCAAGTTGTCAAAGGATTTTGGTCTTCGGATTCGTTCAAATTTAATGGTCGGTATTATCAAGTCGATGGGGGTGGATTGCGCGATCCGCTGCGCCGTGCGCCATTACCGTTAATATGCTCGGCTGGGGCTTCTGATGCCGCCAAAAACTTAGCCGCTCGTCATTCCGATTATTATCTCGTCCTGGCTGAAGATCCGGCCATTGTAAAACAAAATCTTGATGACGTGCGGGCGCGTGCCAAGGCTTTTGGTCGCCATGATATCCGGTTTGGGATGTCGGTGGATGTTATCGTGCGTGAAACAGATGAACTCGCCTATGCCGAAGCGGAACGGGTGTTCAACGAAGGTGTGCGTGCCGGTGTTGTTCAGCAAGTTGCTGAGTTTTCAAAACACGCATCTGATAGTAATCGTGAACGCTATAAGCGATACCACGGCAAGGAAGTTAAATCTTATCAGGATTTATTCATTGCGCCCAACTTATGGGGTGGTTTTGGTTATGTCGGGATTCCGCCCGGATTTGCTTTTGTCGGCAGCTATGAATCAGTCGCCCGTCAAATTGAGAATTTTGCCAATCTCGGTATCGAATGGTTTTTTATTAACGGTTATCCCCATCTCGAAGAAATCTACCGCCTGGGTGAGTATGTGCTACCAAAGTTCAGGGCGCGCATAAAACCTCATGTAAGTAATGAACAAGTTATCCCGCTGATCGCCAGTTCGGGATTCGCGGCGCGTGGCAATAGTTAGAATTAAGGATCAGTGCTATGACAACTGCTGTATTAGACCGTAAACTGACAACCGAAGTGTTAGATTTTGTTGAAAATGTTAAAAGCGAAGCACGGGCCGCTTTTGACGTGTTCCGGGAAACTGGCACGATCACAGCCAATGGAACAGTCAATTTCATTGAGCGTATTCCGGGTGAAGACAAACTGGTAACAGTAAATTATGCCGGTCCATGGGATTACCGCAAACCGCTTGACGCTACGGTTACGGGTCTTGATGGGACGGTGTATCTCGGTCGTGGCGGTTTTGGCGGAGGCCGTTTCAATCGGGTTTTTAATAAGTTTCCTGAAATTACCACGTTGTCTCATGTTCATTCGCCCAATCTTGGCGCATGGGCGCAAACTCACCGTAGCTTTCCATTTCACTACGTGCCGGTACAGCGGTTCCAATTGGTACGGGAGTTGCCGATTTATATCGATCGCCGCACCGAAGAAGCAGATTTCATTGTTGAAACTCTCGAAAAAGACAGCCGCATTCCTGGAATTTTGGAAGCCAATGGCGGGGCGACCGTTTGGGGTTGGGGCGGTTTGCGAAAGCTTGCTGAATTCATCTTAATTCTTGAAGAGGGCGCGAATATTCAAATTAAAGCGCAAGCCATCGGCGGTTCTCGTGAGTTTGGGGCTGGCGTGCTTAAGCAACAATGGAAGATGTCCGGGCTTTATGAGCAGGCACAGTCATTGAACTTGTTGCGGTCAACCGATCACTAAGCTTGATTGGATAACGGTTTCATCCAAAGACGACAGAAAAGTTAGTTATGGCGTTCCCAACTTTATTGATACATCATCTTCCAACCAAGTTTGCCGAACTTCCTGGTTGGGTGTCTTGGGTTGTTGGCCGTATCATTTTGGGTTTTTCTGTTGTCATTGTGATTACTTTAGTTGTTTTTGCAGCGACACAGATCTTACCATCCGATCCGGCCCGGGTCATTCTGGGGCCAGAGGCCACCTTGGAAGCGGTGGAGACGCTGAGGCGCCAACTTGGTTTAGATAAGCCATTTATCGTTCAATATGCGTCGTGGATCGCCAATGTTGCCGTGGGGGATTTTGGTGTATCTCTTGATTCCGGCGTGCGGACAGCGGAAATTGTCGGTAGCCGTCTTGACAATTCGATGGCCCTTTTATTGTATGTGTTGGCTGTTACTATACCTTTGTCGTTGTGGCTTGGAACAGTTCTGGCCATACATCGTGACAGTAAATTTGACAGAACTGTCATGACAAGTCTCATTCTGATAAAAGCTATACCGTCATTTGTCGTCGGTTTGGCGCTAATTATGATCTTTGCCGTTATTCTGTTGCCGGTGTTGCCCGCTGTTTCCCTCCTTGATCCCACGAGGCCCGCATTTCTGCAAGTTTCATATTTGATTTTACCGGCAGCGACACTAATTCTTTCAGTTACACCATATCTTACACGTTTGGTGCGATCTTCGGTCATTGAAGTATTGGATAGCGATTATATCGCAGCCGCTCGTCTTCGTGGTTTATCCGAAGTGGTCATTATTCGCCGACATGTTCTGCCAAATGCATTGATCCCGGCGATCCAGGGTATTGCTTTGACCGCACGCGTTTTGTTCGGCGGCGTTCTTGTCGTCGAGGTTGTGTTCAGTTATCCGGGTTTGGGCGACGCTCTGAATTCGGCTATTCAGATGCGTGATCTCCCGGTCATTCAGATGATTGCGATGGTCACGGCAATCGCGGTTGTTTTAATTAATTTGACCGCTGACATTTTTACAGTGCTATTGACCCCAAAACTGCGCACGGCCCATCAGCCGACCTTGCGTCCAGGAACTCGAGCAGCCATTAAAATGAAAGCCGGCTTATGAGTGATGATAGTGATAAACCGGCTGTAGTGTCACGTTTAAGTGTTCAAAAACGTGGATTCTTGCAAGAACGGCAAATTCGAGTTGGACTTGTTATTGCGTTATTATTGGTATTTTTCGCTTTGCTTGGTCCGTCCTTTGCGCCGCACTCCCACGAGGCCTTGGTTGGTCAAACTTATGGTGAGCCGTCTGTAAAAGCATGGCTTGGCTATGATTATTTAGGCCGAGATGTATGGTCGCGGGTTTTATCCGGCGGGCAATCAATTATTTGGATGAGTGTTGCCGCGTCTGTGATTGCCCTTGTCATCGGAACATCACTGGGCGTGGCCGCAGGATATCTGCGACATGGATTTGATCGGGCCGTGGTGTGGCTGACCGACGTTATTTTGGCGTTTCCAGATCTTATTCTGGTATTGCTTGTGGTGTCCATGCTGGGGCGGGATCCGTGGCTGATTGTATTGACCGTATCGATTGCTTTTATTCCGGGCGTTATTCGTCTTTCCCGCGGCGTGACACTTGGCGTTGCGGAACAAGAGTTCGTTGAAGCCGCGCGTATGATGGGGTATTCACGCCGTCGTATACTTGTGCGGGAAATATTACCCAATATTTTGACGCCGCTGGTGATCCAATTCGGCATTATGTTGACATGGGCAGTTGGTATTTTGGCAGGATTGAGTTTTCTTGGTTACGGAGTGGCGCCGCCAGCCGCGGATTGGGGTTTGATGATTAATGAAAATACCCCTGGTCTGATGATTCAGCCCTGGGCTGTCATTGCCCCCATTGTTCTTATTGCACTATTTGCGTTGAGTACGAATTTGATCGCTGAAGGCATGACGCGTGTTAATGCTCAGACCGAAGGGCAGTGACATGCGATTTCTTTTTTCAAAAAATAGGATCGAAAGCAATCAAGCCGACAATCAGCAATCACTGTCTATTTCTCGCGATGCAACGCTTGTCGACGTTAAAAATTTAAGGATCGAGCGCGCCGACGGCGCAGTGATTGTCGATGATGTTTCCTTTTCCATTAAAGCTGGTGAAATTGTTGGTCTGGTTGGTGAGTCAGGGTCTGGCAAGACTACGATTGCGACCTCGTTGCTGGGGTATGTGCGGAAGGGGGCTGCAATCATTGATGGGGAGATCATCGTTTCCGGGATGAATATACGAAAGATCTCGGCCGGTGGATTGAAAAAAATACGCGGCATATTCGCGGGCTATGTTGCCCAAGATCCAGCTATGGCTCTTAATCCATTGCTGCGTATTCGCGTTCTTCTGTCTGAAATGCTTGAGACGCATTTGCCAGATCTTTCTGTTAGAGAACGTGCCCAGAGAATTTGCGAGGTGGTGCAGGAAGTCGGTTTGCCGGAAGAAGACTCATTTCTAGACCGCTTTCCCCATCAGTTATCAGGTGGACAACAACAACGTGTGTTGCTTGCTCTTGCTTTTATTACGCGACCGAATTTGATCATTCTTGATGAACCGACAACGGCGCTCGATGTAACAACACAATCTCATGTACTTGAAACTATAAAAAAACTATGCAGTCGGCATCACGTGGCGGCACTTTATGTGTCTCATGACCTTGCCGTGGTGCGTGATTTGGTTGATCGTTTGATTGTGCTATATGCAGGCCGGATTGTGGAAATGGCGTCGGGTGCTTCTTTCTTTGATAACCCCCGTCATCCTTATAGTCATGGCCTTCTTGCTGCTATCCCTGACATTAGTCATCGGAAAATGCTTATTCCGATCCCAGGGCATGCCCCAGCACCTGGGCAGCGTGTTCAAGGCTGTGGGTTTGCGAACCGGTGTGCTCGGCAGAGAGAAATTTGTGTATCGCAGGTTCCTGCATTGATCACAGATAAAGAAAGCGTAGCGGCGTGTTTTTATCCCATTGATACAAAGACACCGCAATCGATCAGAGCGAGTATCGAGAAGAAAACGGTTCACACCTTACATCCGTATCGTCGCCAATCTTTATTGGAGATCCGATCTTTTACGGCGGCGTATGGTGCGCGCCCCGTTCTGTTTAATGTCGACATGGATCTTTTTAAAGGATCCTGCACGGCATTAGTCGGTGAATCCGGATCTGGTAAAACTACGTTTGCTCGGGCTCTGGTTGGTTTGGGTGCGGATGTGGGTGGGCGGTTGGTGTTTGATGGGTCTTCTTTGCCGATTGTTGCGGAAGACCGCAGTCAAGATCAGCGCCGCCGCATCCAGTATGTTTTTCAGAATCCGTATCGATCCCTGAATCCGAGACGGACTGTGGGTAAGACCTTGCTTGATGCAATTTATCATTTTCATGATATTACCCCGGCTATTGCGCGTGTTCGTATGTTAACGACACTGGAGCAAGTTTCGTTGCCGCCAACAATCATCGGCCGTTATCCCCGCGAACTTTCGGGGGGAGAACGTCAACGCATTGCAATTGCGCGAGCTTTGCTAAGTGAGCCGGATGTCTTGATTTGCGATGAAATCACATCGGCGTTGGACGTTTCTGTTCAAGCGTCAATATTGCAGCTTTTGCAGACATTGCAGAGTAAAGGGCTGACTATTCTTTTCGTTACCCATGATATGGCTGTTGTTCGTGCAATTGCTGATAATGTTGTGGTGTTGAAACACGGGAATGTTGTTGAAAGCGGTCCATTAAAAGCTGTTTTCGATAATCCGCAATCAGACTATGCACGGGAATTGATCAACCAGTCTCCATCCCTGTCAAAGCCGAATAATTCAAATAGATTCGTACAGGGTGAAAGAATATAAGGATATGATTTCTCAGAGTAATTTTTACGCGAGCGAAGACGCTTCTCGTCATAGTCACGGGCTCGACCGCAGTTGATCGTGAGTTGCGATTTATTGATCACTTAAGGTATGCTTGTGAAGAAATTCACAGAAAGGCATGCGTTAAGGATGGCAAAGTCAACTGTGTTGAATGCATCAATAGGCATTGGCGTGCTTTTGGCCGGTGTTGCCGTTTATTTCTTAGCTCAAAATAAGATATCTGATCCTATCATCAGTTGTCATAATAAGGATTGGCGCGGGGAGCATAGCGCGGAAGTGTGGATTTCTGCTGGAACATTCACAATGGGTTCGGATTCAGCCTATCCGGAGGAGGCGCCGAGCCGCATGGTTAAGATCGATGGGTTTTGGATCGATAAGTACGAGGTCACGAACGCACAATTTGCAGCCTTTGTGAATGATACCGGCTATGTGACAATTGCGGAACAGTTGCCTGATCCGGCGCTTTATCCTGATATTCCTGCGGATCAACTTGTGGCTGGGTCCGCCATCTTTATTCCTCCCGATGATCGACAGGATAGGGAGAGTTTATCGTGGTGGCAGTTTGTAGCTGGGGCCAACTGGCGCGCGCCCGAAGG
>JBBCIP010000059.1:0-25281 GCA_037189785.1 Alphaproteobacteria bacterium | reverse complement strand
TTTCGATTAACCCTCGATATAAACCGACATCGTTCTGATCGCCAATGGCAATTACGGTTGTGCCCGGCTCGCAGACTTCGGCCAAGGCATTAATATCGCCACGTGGGTCGGGTGAATTAGAAATATCAACCAGAAGAATTTGCGGTGACGGTGCAGCACCCAGAATACGGATTGCCATTTCGATGCCGCCGGTGCTGACACAATCAAGCGGCCAGCCACGTTCGGCTAAGATCGGGACCAGGCTTTCTGTGACACTGGCATCCGAAACAAAGGCTGCAAATTCGTTGCTGGCGTCGCCGCTACCCTTTTTGCCTGCACTCATGACTCGCGTCCTTCTTCACTATCGTTTGTATATAATTAAATTTCAAATTTACTGTGAAACACTTGCTGTTTCATTGGTTTTGGCTTTCCATTTAACCTTGCCATCATGCAAGGCTTTAATGGCGGGATCCGATGTGCGTGACCCGGATGGGATATAATCCTGGCCTTCGACAAGGTCTTTGGGGTTGGCAACCATCAGTCCAAGCGCAGTTTGATTTGCACAGCCTAAGTTCGCAGTGGGTGCATTAGCGTAGTTGGGCCATGCTTTTTGCCGCCAATCGGGGCAACCGGGTGGCGTTACCACATAGCGTTCAACAATCACTTTCACGCTATTGGAAGAGGGTGCATCACCATAGGCTGATACAGTGTCGGCAACATCAAGGCCGAGTTTTTGAAGGTGATTTCGGATAAATTGAGTCCGCGATTGAACGTGTGATGTCATATTGCCCTGACGATCCACGGGCGCATCAAGGAATATTTTATCCCCATATGTGAGATCAATATGGTCTAGGAAGCCTTCCAATCGTTTAATTTCTTGAGGATTCATCGATGTAAGGTCGGCGGCGAATACAACATCATGTGGGATGCGAACAAGTTCAACACTGTTCCGCATGACCACTTCATTGCCATCCCATTGTGATGTTTGCGGCAAACAGGCCGCAAGATTTAAGGCCAGGAAAGCCGATCCAAGAGCTTGAGCTATATATTTATGCAAGATGCGATTGTTATTCATGACGATGTTCCTAATTCAGCATGAAGCCGCCGCTGGCCGTACCGGTCTGTTGACCAGGCATCGGCATCGGTTGCGGCGCATCTTTGGGCATGTGTTGATAGCTTTTGCCTTCAATATAGCGTTGAAGGTCATTTGGCATTTTTAAGCCGTCTTGTGGAATTGGAATCTGAATGCCGTTTTTCACAGGATTTACGATATAGGGCGTTACAATGATGATGAGCTCGGTTTCCTGGCGGCGGAATTTATCAGATCGGAATAAGGCCCCTAAAACAGGAATATCGCCAAGGCCTGGAAATTTTTGCAGCTCACGTTCTAGGTTATTCTGCAAAAGACCGGCAATCGCGAAGCTTTGTCCACTCGCCAGTTCGACTGTTGTTTCAGCGCGCCGAGTTGTGAGCGCCGGAATGGCAAATCCGTTCAAGGTTATGGCACCGGCTGAAGAAAGCTGACTGACTTCAGGCTGGACTTTCAGATTGATGGTGTTGTTGCTGAGCACTGTTGGCGTGAATTGAAGACCAACACCGAATGACCGGTAGTCAATGGTAATGACGCCATTTTCTTGAGGAACGGGAATTGGGAACTCACCACCAGCCAAGAAAGACGCAAATTCACCGGACAAAGCCGTTAAATTAGGCTCAGCCAAGACGGTCAGAAAACCTTCGGTTTCGAGTGCATCAATGATGCCGTTGATATCCAGTTTTCCCGTACTGATGCTGCCAAATAAGCTACCTGCGTTGTCTGCGCCGGCGAAAAACTCTTTCATGGGCATATTCAATGCTTCATTGGTGACGACATCAAAGACATCGCGACCATTCAAAATACCGATGAATGTGCTGCCGCCCAAGGTGCCTTCCCAGTTAAAACCAAGACGTTTGGAGACATCGCGGGCAACTTCTGCGACACGAACACGTAAATTGACTTGTGTCGGGGTGGCGATTTGGAGGCGATTGATGACTTGATAATTCTTACCAATAAAGGTTTGCGCAATATTTTTCGCGTCTTCCGCTTCGGCCGGTGACTTTGCATTGCCGGTCAGCACAAGAACACCATTCATCAGTTCGATATCGACATTCGAGCGCGGCATCATTGTTTTTAAGGTTTGCCTGATGTCGGTAAGATTATGAGAAACCTTAACATTTCCACTAAATATGACGTCATCATTTTCAGACACGGCATAAAGAGTTGTTGTTCCCATCGTCTTGCCAAAAACATAGATCAAGCGTGGTGATTTGACCTGAATATCGGCAATTTCCGGATTGGCGATGAAGACATTGGAGGCCGGTTTCGATAGACGAACAAGTGTTCCGCCGTTCACTGTAATGTCAACTTGTGTGTTGGCCATTTGCATCGTTGGGTTGGCTTGCAGTGATACCGGCAACAGGGTCACGCTGACGCCAAGCATCAACAGGGCTACCCGAAGTAAATTCGCGATGGATTCCATGGTCGTCGCTCGCATTGTAATTTTTATGGCGTGCATCATTTGCCGCCTCCGAAGCTGACTTTTTCTACTTTGTCGCCACGTGATACTTTTACTTCTGCGCCGCCAACGCCACCGGGCCTGCGGTTCAGAACTTTACTGACCTGCCGATCCCAGGTTACAGTTTCGCCTGTGCCAGGAATAACGACTTCTAAATCTTCTGAATTTGCCGTTTCTATGGCTGGATCACCGAGGCTGCGTAAGCTTAAACGTAGCTCGCCTAAATCACTGATAACGGCGATTTGTTCAGCTTGGGCTGGGGTTACTTCAATCGTCACATTCTTTGCAATAGACGCGGTATTTTGTTGATCATCAATTTTTTGATCGGCGGCAAGAATGCGAACATTGGTTAAGACTGTTTCGCTGACCTTGCTGGATTTGGAGTCATTTCCGTCAAAGCTTTGCGTCAGGATGAGATCGACTCGATCACCGGGGAACACAAATCCGGACACACCACTTGTGGCACTCACACGGATGGAGACCGCGCGCATACCAGGCGTCAGAACAGCGGCCATAAAGCCACGTTCGCCTTTCTTGACGACGCTCTTATTAATAATAGGTTGCGATGCGCGGATCCCGCTACGAACGACAGCACCAATAAGATCATTGGCTTCGCTACCTGACGATTTCTTTATATAATGCTCTGACATGGCGTTCTCGGGCCAGCTTTGCCAACTCAAATCTTCTTTTTGAATGATCCGACCAGCAGGCAAATCAAGAGCAGCCACAAGAACCTGAATGGATTGAGAGGCTTTGGCTTCGGCCACAGGCTGTGACGGTTGATCGGTTTTCAACCAAGTCCGAGCTAACAAAGCGGTCGCTCCCGCGACGATCAATGCCGCAACGATAAGAATGATGCTTCGCGTATTCATAGTCTTTGGGCCTTATTCATTGGGCCGTGCCTTTCGGGCCGTCGTTTATGTCATGATCTGGAACAGCGCGGGTGATTTTGTGATAAGCGCATAGCATACAGCCAATCCCCCTGCGCAGATTCCAAGACCATAGGGAACCTTTACGTCTGCCATACTAGATGAAAGAGGGTTTACAATCTGTGAAGCTTCACCACTTGGATCTAACAAATGTGAGGTCGACTGCTGGTTAAGCTTGTATCGTAGAATAGCAATGACGGTTACGATCCCGCCAACTAAGGAGGTAATGAAAATGAACGGCAGAATAAGCGAGGTACCAGCCCATAAAGCGATCACTGTCATAAGCTTAACATCTCCGCCGCCCATGATATTCAGGGCAAAAAAAGCGGTGGTGATAATCAACACAGCTGCTGCAATCAGGAGAGATGTTAAAAGATGATTAATAGGATCCGCTAAGATGCGCTGATTGATCGGTGATGAAATTTGTAAAGAAATAAAAACTGTAAATAAAATAAAAGTAATGACGACAGTGCGATTCGAAATGATGAAATGGCGCCAGTCACCGATTGCAGCACTAATCAGTACGGCAGCCAAAATAAGAATGGTGACGAAGCTCAGGGCTTCGAGAATTATCATAGTCTTAGTCCTGCGTCGCGATGTGCAATATTGTCTCTGATGGACTTTTTACTGCTTTAGAGACTGTAACGGCCCCGAGTCTGGTGACACGGAGCCGTTGCAGTTTACTTATTTAGATAAGCTTAAGGGGCTGCAGGTGCGCCGTCTTGAAGAGCTGTATCAACTTCTTCAAATTTCTCGGTCAATGATGTGCCAACAGCACCCAAAGCACCAATTGCAGCGATTGCTACGAGAGCAGCAATCAAGCCGTATTCGATTGCGGTTGCGCCAGCTTCGTTTTTGCGAAGGTTGCGGATAAGTTTCAACATCACTCGTCTCCAGTTTGCCAAGTTATAGTGGCCCCACTATGCAAGAGAGTTCTGAACAAAAAGTTAATATGGGGATGGTCATTTAAATAATTTGGTGACGTCTGTTGTTACATATTAAATAAAATAATTATTAAAATTTTATTATTGTTTAATAAAAAAAAAACGACGTGCTCTCTTTAAACTTTCAGCGTGTTAGTAAAAAACGTGACATACACGGACTATGCTGTTGAGGATCTTATTTTGAAATGCGGAAAGCCATGGCGCGTTAGGCTATTTTTAGGAAAATTTATCTAAAATTTTACCTATCGGGCGTGAAAGGGGCCATCATTTGGTCCCTGTCGTGTGTAATCTTTGTGGTTGTCCGATGGCGGCAGAATGAATTGATACAGGATTTCACCATGATGAGAGGCTTTTTCGACGATCGTTGCCCCGATTGCGCGGGATAAATCCTGTATCCAGCTTAAGCGCAATTTGCGTAGGGCCGGATAAGATGATGATTCCGTATTATTGGACAGTACAGTCACAGGGATATCGATTGCCGTGCTACCGTCAGACATCGTGTTGATGGCAATGGTAATAGGACCGGATGCCGCACCGTCGGATACCACAATGCGTAGCAAGCGTATCAGGCAACGTTCAGCAATATTTGGATCGGTAATCGCTATGACTTGCAGGGTTTTTTCCATAACCTGCAAATGAATATTGCGACGCGCCGCGAAACTCTCAATTGATGAAATGCTGCTGCGAACCAATTGGGACACGGCAATGGGTTTTGTCGTAACGTTTATTTTGTCGCGCTGTAATCGCGCATCCTCCAGGACTTCTGAAATAAATTCGTTCAGCTGATGACCAGCAAGCTGAATACTATTCAAACATTGCTTGTAATCCGGATTGATTTTGCCAAACGTCTCTAATTCCATCAGTTCGGAAAACCCGAGAATAGCATTCAGGGGGGTTTTCAGTTCGTGACTGACCGTTTGAAGAATATCGGTAATGGATTGATCGGCTGGTACGGACTGGTCTGTGACAGTTGTTTGGCTATCATTTTTTTTAAGTAGTTTCTGAGACCAGAGCTGAGGAGCAATAGAGGCGCTATACGGCAGCGGACTGGCTATTCCCCGAAATCCATTAAAACGTTCTGTATCCAGATCAAATAAAGGAATGGCAGACAATGACCAACACCGCGTTGTGCCAAGACCGCCAGTTTCAACAATTATATTATCGAATGCGCGCCAACTGAGAAGGCGGTCATGCAAACTGGAAGCGATATGGTTGGGAGACTGTGCGAAAATGTCTGTAAATCGCTGCCCCAAGAAATTTGCAGCGGGACGTCCGAATGCGTTGGTCGCGCCTTCGGAAAGATATGTAAGCTGTCCCGCTCTGTCTGTTTCCCATTGCCAGTCACTGATTGATCGCGAAACATCTAATTGTTGGGTTCGACTTTCGTGAATTGTTTTTGTATGGCTGCGCAGTATCGATAAATCCGGCAACCATTCAGTATTCAGGCGTTGCACCGGTTTGTTTGTGTCCTCAAGAGGCGTGCTCACCACTGGAGAAGAGTCTGGCGCTATAACAGGGTCAGCGGCCATAGATGTCGGAGGGAGAGTGATAACGACGGCTTTTGACGGAGGGACAATTTCCTCCCGGTCTTCCTTGAGGCTTGTGGACGGTATAGGTTTATCCGGCCTTTCAGTTGGTGGTTTTTGTGTAGTGGGCTGTTGCGGATATTGAGGGAGTATCGGTGCAACAGATATCTTTTCTGGGATTATCGGTTTGGGTGCTAAAACCTGGTCGATTTTGGCGCGAATCTCTGCCGTTGTGTCAGGTCGGCGTCTAATCCGACTTAGAACATCAGGATCCGCTTTATTGATACAATCCTGAATGACCATTATCGGAAGATTAGCAAAATCTAAAATTGGATGAGCGACTTCCGGTTGATCTGTGATCATTAACCTTAAAAGGGGTTCCGGGGGCCGTTCCATAGAATAAAGATGGCCAGCCAATTCCCGCCGCACGCTTAAATCTACGTGCGGACGCAAAATTTCGAGTATTTCGGATAACGCTTTTCTATCTTCCTCACTGCTTGGAAGCGAACCATGAAAAAATAGATCACAAACGTGCCGAAAAAGTAAGTTTCTTCCACGCTCAGAGCGGTCTTCGACCAATGCTCTGAGCTTGCGTAGACTCGTCTCCACGCTGAACTCCTGATCTCACCATACTCATAACCACCCATAGACATGATGGCATAGCGTTTTGGAAAGCGGAAGCGCGGAGTGACAATGGGCGGCAATGTGCAAAGATTTAATCAAGTAATTATAGTTAATGGGTAATAATATTTCTTTGTAGGGGCAGAATTTGTATTTATAATACGCGTGCAAATAAGGATATACCAATGAATCGCGTTAAACTTGATAGTATCGATCGTCAAATTTTGAAAGCTCTGCAAGATAATGGACGCATTACGAATGTAGAATTGGCAGAGCTTGTGGGAATTACGGCTCCCCCCTGCTTGCGACGTGTGAGAGCTTTGGAGGAAGCCGGCTATATCAAAGGCTATCATGCTGATCTTGATAGCGAAGCCTTGGGATATGGTATCACTGTGTTCGCAATGGTCGGTTTGCATAGCCAAGCCGAATCGGATTTGCGGGCTTTCGAGGTGATGGTCAGTAAATGGTCGATGGTACGTGAATGTCATATGCTTAATGGCGAAATTGATTTTATTCTCAAAATATTAGCACGTGACCTCAATCAATTTCAGGTGTTTTTGACGAGCCATTTAACATCAGCGCCGAATGTTGCCAGCGTAAAAACGTCATTGACGATACGCTGCGCAAAGAAGCTACCCGGAATTCCTTTTGAAGAATAGTTAGGGTTAACGATGACGTCGTGGCTCTTGCGGATTGTGCTGATAGTATTTGCGGGTGGGCTATTATATTATTTGCAGATTCCTCCCGATAAAGAAGCGGATGCGTCATTTTCATTCGGCAGCCATGGAGACGATTTATCTCAAGACATCTTATCCAGTGGTCAATTGCCGCAGACCGTAGAGCCTTTAGAGTATCATTTGAAACTCAAGGTCGATCCGCGTCAGAAGCGGTTTAGCGGTTCTGTAACAATATTACTCAATGTAAAAGAGTCATCGCGGATTGTATGGCTCCACGGTCGTAATCTAAGAGTACGTAAAGTGGTGGCCCACACCGCTGCCGGAGACGCTGTCGCAGGCAGTTATCGTGAAGTTGATGACACAGGTTTGGCGCAAATAAGGTTTCCTGATGTTTTAAATCCCGGCCGCGCGACCCTTATTATTGACTATGAGGCAGATTTCAACCAAGGCCTGGCAGGCTTATATCGCACCAATGATGGCCCCGATTATTATGCGGTGACACAATTTGAAGCAACTGACGCAAGGCTTGCGTTTCCCGGCTTCGATGATCCACGGTTTAAAACGCCTTTCTCCATAACTCTACGGGTACCAAAAGATATGATTGCGATTGCTAATACGGCGATCGCACAAGAACGTCCCATCGGGGATATGGAGAAGCTGGTAATCTTTCAAGTAACGCAGCCCCTGCCGACCTATCTTTTGGCAATGGCAGTGGGGCCGTTTGATGTGAGATCGGTAGCTTCTGCCGCTTCTAACAGACTCCGATCGACATCTGTTCCCATTCAAGGCATGGCGCCACGTGGTCGTGGTGATGAACTGAATTTGGCTTTGCAGAAGACGGCCCCTTATCTTGCAGATCTCGAAAATTATACGGGCCTTCCTTATGCATTTGACAAAATAGATTTGATTGCAGCGCCTGGATTTGCAGCGAGTGCAATGGAGAACGCTGGGGCAATTATCTATCGCGACAGTGTTCTGTTACTGGGGCCGAATTCTACACTTGAACAACGTCGTAGATTGTATGACGTGCATATGCATGAACTTGCCCACCAATGGTTTGGCAATCTCGTCACGCCTTATGGTTGGGATGATATTTGGCTGAATGAATCATTCGCCACCTGGCTTGCTCTTAAATTATTATCAACAAAAGAACCAGCGCTTGGATTTGATCGTGAGATTCAGCGTGGGGCTTTGCAGGCGATGGTGACCGATAGTCTTTCCTCTCCCCGTCGTATTCGCGAGCCGATTAAATCTGCGAGCGACATTGATACGGCCTTTGATGCTATAATATATGAAAAAGGCGCCGCGATTATCAGTATGTTTGAACAGTATCTTGGCGCAGAGAAGTTTAGACTGATCGTACAACGATATTTGGCAGATCACCAAGGTGGCCATGCTACTGGGGACGACTTTCTCTCGGCAGTGACCACTGTACAAAAAGAAGAAACCGCAGCGACCGCAATAGCCACGTTCTTGGATCAATCTGGAATTCCGTATGTGACGCTCGATTGGCGATGTCCTGAGGCAGGAGGGGTGACTATTACGGCAACGCAGATCAGGTACACTCCCCTTGGTATAGATCCGAATGACAGGGGCGCGGTTTGGCATGTCCCGTTATGTTTTAAAGTGTTTGATGAAGAAGACGGGGCGGCGTCACAATGCGCTTTGCTGCGTCGACCGACACAAACATTCTATGTTCGAACAAAATCCTGTCCGGCGGCTTTGATGCCCAATGCAGATGGGCGAGGCTATTATCGGTGGGCGTTGACACCAGACAAGCGCAGAAATTTGTTAAAGTATTCTGCAATTATGACCCCAGGCGAAAGCCTGTCATTTGCTGACAGCATCAGCGCTGGACTTCATGCCGGAGAAGTTTCTCTGGCAGATTATCTTGAAGTGGTTGCTGTGCTTGCAAAAAGTAAGGATTTGGATGCAGCTATATTACCGTTGACGGACTTCAGGTTTATTCTAGATACGCTGGCCGAGGAGGACTTAGCGACAAGGGATAAATTGGCTGCAACGATTGCTGGATTTTATCAAAATCATCTCGACTATAATGGTGGCGAGCCGAGGACGTCGGAACAATCCATATTTCACAAGCAACTGTTGAAGTTTTTCGCTTTTGATCTTGAGGATGACCTGGTGCGCTCCAAGATTGCAGCGTCACGGGATCCAGATCTTAAAGAGCTCCAAGTGGCACTGTCCATGCCCGATAACGCACAAGCTATTGTGCGGCAATTCTCGCAATCATCCGATCGTGCAGAACAAGAACGTATTTTGCGTGGGATGGCGCTGGGGGCATCTTTAAAGACCCAAGAGACAGCTCTGGGGCTCCTGCACAGCGATCAATTGCGCTCGGATCAGGTGCTGATCTACTTCACGGCCTTGGGGCGTAATCGCCAGCTACGGGATCCCTTGTGGCTATGGCTCAAAGATAACCTTGAGACACTTTCGGCGCGATTACCAGAATGGCGTCGCAATGAAATATTGGATGCGGCTCTGGGGTTTTGCACGCTTGAGAAACGAACGGATGTTGCGAGTTTTTTTAAACAGAATCTGAGCTATATCGGTAATGCCGACCGACGGTTGGACAATACGCTCGAAATGATCGATCGGTGCATAGCATTGCGGGCGAGTTTGGGGCCGCAAATACAAGCAACATTTGGATCTGCCTCCAGGATCAATGAAATCCCGGAGGCAAGCCAGCTGCAATGAAATTTAGATAAATTACACTTTTTAGATAAATTCCACTTGGACGATTTCGTAGTATTTTTCGCCGCCGGGGGTGGCCACTTCGACCTCATCACCAACATTACGGCCGATCAAGGCCTTACCAAGGGGCGACGTGTACGATATACGGCCTTCCTTGACGTCGGCTTCTTGGGCGCCAACGATTTGGTATTTGCTGTGCTTATCGTCTTCATCAGCCAAGGTAACGGTTGCTGCAAACACAACTTTGTTGCCCGACAAGTTTTCGGGGAAAATGATTTCGGCGCGAGCAATATAGCTTTCAAGCTCAAGGATCCGGGCTTCGATAAAGCCTTGTTTTTCCTTAGCCGCATGATATTCCGCGTTTTCCGAGAGGTCGCCATGGGCACGCGCTTCTTCAATAGCGCGTATCACGGCGGGCCGTTCTTTTGACTTCAATTCCTTAAGCTCGATTTCGAGCTTAGTGAAGCCGTTCTGGGTCATAGGTGCTTTTTCCATAGCCACTCACTCTGTGCCTTGACCGATCCAAGTGTCGTTCAGACAAAATAAAAAACCCTGTCGACCACAGGCATAATGGCCGACTAAGAGCTTTTTCTGAAACCAAGCTTAGTCTAGCGAGGAGGATCCCCTCATGACAAGCGGGCAATGTAAGACTGCAACGGTTCCACTTCAAGTCCATCGGAGCGTAAAGTGTCAATTGCTGCCACAGCCGCCAAGGATCCGGCCACTGTCGTATAGTACGGAATCTTATTGGTTAATGCCGTTCTACGGAGCTCGTAGCTGTCAGAAATAGATTGAGCACCCTCGGTCGTATTAAAAATAAGATGGACCTCTTTATTTTTAATGGCATCGACGATATGAGGCCGTCCTTGCATCACTTTATTGATCCGCGCCACCTCGAGCCCCTGTGATTCGAGGTATTTGGCGGTGCCGCTGGTTGCAATGATTTTGAAGCCCATAGAAATCAGCTTCTTGACCGGTTCAGCCAAAGTTTCCTTATCGCTGTTGCGGACCGAGATGAAGACGGTTCCGGTTAAAGGCAAGGTCGTACCGGCCGCCAGCTGGCTTTTCGCGAAAGAGCGCGGGAAATTGCGATCAAGACCAATGACTTCGCCGGTCGAGCGCATTTCAGGGCCCAACAAGATATCGACACCGTGGAACCGGGCAAACGGGAACACAGCTTCCTTGACGGCCACGTGTGGCAGTGGATTCTTATGGAAACTGAAGGTGTTAAGCTTTTCACCTGCCATGATACGGGCGGCAATTTTGGCAATCGGGGAGCCGATCGTCTTGGCGACGAACGGAACCGTCCGGCTGGCGCGGGGATTAACCTCGATGATGTAGATTTCACCGTCTTTGACAGCAAACTGTACGTTCATCAGACCGACCACACCCAAAGCTTTGGCCAGTTGCTCGGTTTCTGCGCGAATACCTTCCACAATCCGGTCGGAAAGGGAGTAGGGCGGCAAGGAGCAGGCCGAATCACCGGAATGGATCCCGGCTTCTTCGATATGCTGCATGATCCCTGCGACATGGACAGTTTCGCCGTCGGAGAGGGCATCGACATCGACTTCAATGGCGCCGCTTAGATAGCTATCGATCAAAACCGGGCTATCGCCGGATACGGTCACCGCTTCGGTCATGTACCGTTCGAGATTGGAGGCGTCATGGACGATTTCCATGGCCCGACCGCCAAGGACGTAAGACGGGCGGATCAGGACCGGATAGCCCAACCGTTCGACGATGGCGCGGGCTTCTTCGGTTGAGGTGGCGATGCCATTGACTGGCTGACGTAGGTCGAGCTTGGCCAATAGTTCTTGGAACCGTTTCCGGTCTTCAGCCAAGTCGATGGCGTCAGGGGAGGTGCCAAGGATCGGGATTTGGGCGGCTTCCAGCGCTTTTGCGAGCTTGAGCGGGGTTTGACCGCCAAATTGCACAATCACACCCAAGAGTTCGCCGTTTTCTTGTTCCTTGCGGAGAACTTCCAAAACGTCTTCGGCGGTCAACGGCTCGAAATACAAACGATCGGACGTATCATAGTCGGTCGATACGGTTTCCGGGTTGCAGTTGATCATAATGGTTTCATAGCCCGCATCCGACAATGCAAAGGCGGCATGACAACAGCAATAATCGAATTCGATCCCTTGGCCGATCCGGTTGGGGCCGCCGCCTAGGATAACGATCTTTTTCTTATCCGTAGGCTGTGACTCGCACTCGGCCGCGCCCATGGCATCGGTTTCATAGGTCGAATACATGTAAGGCGTGCGGGCTTCGAATTCAGCGGCGCAGGTGTCGATCCGCTTGAACACCGGGTGAACGGCAAGTTTCTGACGGCGCGCGCCGACGCGTGCTTCTTCAATGCCGGCAAAGCGGGCGAGTTGCTTATCCGAGAAGCCGAGCTGCTTCAGACGCAGCAAGCCAACGCGATTGTCGGGTAAGCCGTTTTTCTTGACCTCTTGTTCCGCAGCGACGATGGCTTCCATCTGGCGCAGGAACCACGGGTCATAGAAGGCGACGCTGTGAATTTCTTCAACACTGAGGCCATAACGCAGGGCTTGGCCGGCCACCAGCAACCGATCTGCCGTAGGCCGTGTCAACGCGCGGAGGATAGCGTCGCGATCCGGAGCGTTCGGATCAACGCCCGGAATGGCAATTTCATACAACCCGGTCAGGCCGGTTTCCAAAGACCGCAATGCTTTTTGCAAAGATTCCGCAAAACAGCGGCCAATGGCCATGGCTTCCCCAACCGACTTCATGGCTGTGGTCAACAAGGGATCGGTGCCGGGGAATTTTTCAAAGGTGAAGCGCGGAATTTTGGTGACGACATAATCAATGGTCGGCTCGAACGATGCGGGGGTCGCGCCTGTGATGTCGTTCTGCAATTCGTCCAAAGTATAACCGACCGCCAATTTTGCGGCGATCTTGGCGATCGGGAAGCCGGTTGCTTTCGAGGCCAGGGCCGACGAGCGCGACACACGCGGATTCATCTCGATGATGATCAGGCGACCATCCTTGGGGTTGACGGCGAATTGGACGTTCGATCCCCCGGTCTCAACGCCGATTTCCCGCAACACGGCGATCGACGCATCGCGCATGCGTTGGTATTCTTTATCAGTGAGCGTCAGGGCCGGAGCGACGGTGATCGAGTCCCCGGTGTGGATGCCCATGGGATCGATGTTTTCGATCGAACAGATGATGATGCAATTGTCCGCGGTGTCGCGGATCACTTCCATCTCGTATTCTTTCCAACCGACGACGGATTCTTCGATCAGCACTTCGCGAACCGGCGATGCATCAAGCCCGCGTGTGACGATTTCTTCGAATTCTTCGCGGTTATAGGCAATACCGCCGCCGGTGCCGCCCAAGGTGAAGCTTGGCCGAATGATGACCGGCAAACCAATGCGTTCGAGCGCTTTGTGGGCGCTTTCCATCGAATTGACGACGTCGCTGGTGGGGTATTCCAAGCCAATGCGATCCATGGCTTTGCGGAATAGTTCACGGTCTTCGGCTTTTTCAATGGCTTGTTCATTGGCGCCGATCAGGATCACGCCATGCTTTTTCAAGATGCCGCGTTTGGCCAGCTCTAAAGCCGTATTAAGCGCCGTTTGTCCGCCCATGGTCGGCAGAATGGCATCGGGTTTTTCCCGTTCGATGATCTTTTCGACCATTTCCGGCGTGATCGGTTCCACATAAGTGGCGTCAGCCAATTCCGGATCGGTCATGATCGTCGCTGGGTTCGAGTTCACCAGGATGATGCGATAGCCTTCCTCTTTGAGGGCTTTGCAGGCCTGTGTGCCGGAATAATCAAACTCGCACGCCTGACCAATAACAATGGGACCGGCACCGATAATGAGGATGGATTTGATGTCTGTACGTTTAGGCATGCGTTTTGATCAGCCCCATGAAACGGTCAAAAAGATAGTGGCTGTCTTGCGGGCCTGCCGACGCTTCCGGGTGGTGCTGGACCGAGATGACCGGTTTGTCGTCAACAGCGAGGCCGCAAACGGTGCCGTCGAAGAGTGAGATATGGCTGACTTTGACATTATTCGGAAGGCTGTCAGCATCAACGGTGAAGCCATGGTTCATGGCCGTGATTTCAACCTTGCCCGTGGTCAAATCCTTGACCGGGTGGTTTGCCCCACGATGGCCTTGATGCATTTTGACGGTCTTACCGCCGAGCGCCAACGCCAACATTTGATGGCCCAAGCAAATGCCAAGGATCGGGATATTTTTGTCTAACAGGTCGCGAATGACAGGAACCGCATATTCGCCGGTGGCAGCGGGGTCGCCCGGCCCGTTGGACAAAAATATACCATCTGGCTTCTGGGCGAGAATGTCTTCGGCGCTCGTGTCGGCTGGCACAACAGTAACGCGTGCGCCTGAATTCGCGAGACAGCGCAGAATGTTGCGCTTAATACCATAATCAATGGCCACCACGTGAGCGGTAGGGTTGTCTTGGTGGCCATAACCACCATCCCCCTCAAACGTCCAGGTACTTTCCGACCACGTATAGGTTTGAGTACACGATACGTCTTTGGCCAAATCCATACCGACCAGACCGGGCCACGCCTTTGCTTTGGCTTGGAGTGCCGGAATGTCGAATTTGCCATCGGGATGATGGGCGATAACCCCGTTTGGAGCTCCATTCAGACGGATATGACGGGTCAGGCGCCGGGTATCGATACCCGAGATGCCGATCAGGTTCTGGCTTTTCAACCAGGCATCAAAATGGGCTGTGGCCCGGTAATTGGATGGCTCCGTGATGGCATTCCGTAACACCAGGCCACGGGCGGCCGCTGTTGCCGTTTCAACATCAAAATGGTTGGTGCCGACATTCCCGATATGGGGGAAGGTAAAGGTGATGATCTGTCCGGCGTAGGATGGATCGCTCAGGATTTCCTGATAGCCGGTCAAAGACGTGTTGAAGCAGACTTCGCCGACAACGTCTCCCGTGGCGCCGAAACCGTGGCCCCAGAATAGGGATCCGTCCGCCAATACCAACACGGCGGTAATGTCTACTGTGGGCGGTGTGGCGTGGTCTGTCATAGTGGACTCACCTCGAAGATGGGTTTCGGGGTGCGGGACTGCCCCGCCCGGCGTAACCTCTAGGCGTGCAAAAACCGCCAAGGTCACCGCCCGGGCTGTTTAGACACCCGAAGATTGAGGGCCGCCGCGCAAATTGGGCGGAAGATAAGTGAACGGCACCCCCCAGTCAAGGATTCGCCAATAAAAAATTATCATTAAATTTCAACGTCTTAATTTTATGGTCGACAGTTCGTCCTGGTGGAGTAGAGTGGCGCTCGCTTTGACGCCGTCAGTTTGACAGGCGTTATCAAATGTATTTATGACATTTAAGGGAAAATGAGGCGAATTATGCTGCGGGATGTATTGACGACGGCCATGAAAGACGCGATGCGCAATAAGGATGCGCGACGGCTGACGACGGTGCGTCTGATCCTGGCGGCAATCAAAGATCGTGATATCGCATCGCGGGGGGATGGCGGCAGTGAACGCATCGATGATGCCGCCATTGCTGAGCTGCTGGCCAAGATGATCAAGCAACGTCAGGACAGTATAACAGCCTACCAACAAGGCGGGCGTGTTGATCTGGCTGAACAAGAGCAGGCCGAAATCGATATCATTCGTGATTTTCTGCCGCCCCAGTTGAGCGAAGCCGACGTGGCGGACGCTGCCAAAAACGCCATTGCTGAACTTGAAGCGCAGGGTCTTAAAGATATGGGCCGGGTCATGGCCGTGCTGAAGGAGCGGTATGCCGGCCAGATGGACTTTTCCAAAGCCAGCGCTGTCGTTCGTCAGATTTTGGCGTAATATCGCCCAGCGTAGTATTTTGCCAGCGTAGTATCTTCATTATCTTTCTGCCGATCCCCGCAAAGGAGCTAAGCGTATGAGCTTTTCGCCGGAGTTTTTGGATGAACTCCGCGGGCGTGTGCGTTTGAGTGATGTGGTTGGCCGTAAGGTGCGCTTGGTTCGCAAGGGCCGGGAACATAGCGGCTTATGCCCGTTTCATAACGAAAAGACGCCGTCTTTTACTGTTAATGACGATAAGGCCTTCTATCACTGTTTCGGATGTGGGGCTCACGGCGACGCCATCCGGTTTCTGACCGATAGCGAAGGATTGAATTTTCGCGATGCTGTTGAGCGATTAGCCCAAGAAGCGGGGCTTGCCATTCCGGATGAACGCCCCGAAGACGCCGAACGCGCCCGCCATCGTGCCACGCTCCATGACGTTAATGAAGCGGCGGCAAAATGGTATGAAAGTCAGTTGTGGACCGCGATCGGGCGGGATGCCTTGGCCTATCTTAGAAAGCGTGGCCTAACGGATGAGACGATCCGTGCGTTTCGGCTCGGTTATGCCCCAGGCGGCGGTAAAACGGCCTTAAAGGATGGTCTTGTTGCCCGAGATATAGAAGTCGCGTTGCTTGAGGAGGCGGGATTGCTGGTCACGCCGGACGGGGAGAGAGACAGCTTTGACCGGTTCCGCAATCGGGTCATGTTTCCCATTCTGGACAATCGCGGGCGGGTCGTCGCCTTTGGTGGCCGGGCCTTGGATGATGCTCCGGCGAAGTACCTGAATTCCCCTGAAACACCGCTCTTTCACAAAGGGCGGATGCTTTACAATCTGGTCGGAGCCCGCGGCCCCGCGCGCGACCGTAATCGCGTGATCGTTGTTGAAGGGTATATGGACGTTATCAGCTTAAGCCAAGCCGGTTTTCCGGAGGCAGTCGCCCCCCTGGGGACGGCCTTGACGGAAGACCAGATCGGCGAGCTTTGGAAGGTCGTGCCGGAGCCAGTCCTTTGTTTCGATGGTGATAATGCCGGTCGCAGGGCGGCCGCGCGGGCGGTTGAGCGGGCTTTGCCGCTTTTGAAGCCCGGCCATTCCTTGCGCTTTACCATGTTGCCGCAGGGCGAGGATCCGGACAGCTTCGTGCAGACCCAAGGGACCGACGCCTTTGGAACATTGTTAAATGAAGCCGGTGGTTTGGCGGATTTGTTGTGGAGCGGGCTCATTGATGCCCATCCAGCCGATACACCAGAACGACGGGCCGGGTTTGAAGCGACCGTACGGGAAACCTTGCAGCGAATCAGTGATGGTAAGGTGCGGCATTTTTACGAATCAGAGTTCCGCGACCGGATGTTCACGCTGTTTCGACCTCAGTCGACACGGGCTGGAGAGTATGGTCAAAAGCGGGGGGCTGGCCAACGGACCGATTTTAATGGACGCAGCCCGGCTGGATTTAGCCGTCGTGGGGCTAAAACCATAAGGGATCAAAGACTTGACCCAATTTCCGGGCGGTTGTCGGCGGCCCGATTGAAGACCACGGCCCTTAGCCGTGATGATGCAGGGGCCCAAAATGCCGCCGTGCGCAGTCGCGGGAGGGAGGGTTTCCTGATCCTATCGGTCATAAATCACCCGGCCTTGATAGATCCACATGGCGAGGAGCTGTTAACGATCGAGTTTCGAAACGGTGATCTTGACAAACTGCGGAGTGAGATCATACGTATAGCCGCTTCCGTTCCTGATCTTGACATGATCCGACTTAGGAGCCATCTCAAGGATCAAGGCTATGGAAGAGTTTTGGCCTCGCTTGATAAGGCCCTGGAGCCGGTTTGGTTGTTAAAGCCCAATGCTGCGCTTGTGGATGTTGAAACGGGATGGCGTCATGTGCTTGGATTGCATCGCCAAGTGACTGTTCTTCAACATGAACGAGAGCGTTTGGAAGCTGAATTGGAGCAGGAGCTCTCTGATGACGCCTATGATAGGTTAAAAGGCGTGTTGAGGGAGATCGAGGAGGCCGAAGGCCGTGAGGCCAATTTGACGGGGTTTGGGATCGCTTCAGGCCGGAACATTACGGGCTGACGGCGATCTTTGCGTCGTTTGAACAGTTTGCCGCTTGGCGCGACAGGGGCACAGGAGAGAGATATCTATGGTGAAGCCGTCTGAGGTGGCCGAACGGACCGATCAAACCGAGGAAAGCCCGGATAGCCCTCTGATCGATTCTACGGAACAGACCGTCAAGCGGATGATCTCCCACGCCAAAGAGCGGGGGTACATCACCTATGACGAACTCAACAAAGCGTTGCCGCAAGACGAAATGTCCTCGGAGCAAATCGAAGACATCATGACCATGCTGTCTGAAATGGGCATTAACGTGGTTGATGGCGACGAGGTCGACGAGTCTGGTCGGGGCGACGCTGAAAGTGAAGAACGCGAAGTTGCTGAGGAAGCCCCCAGCGGGGATTTCGATTTCGCCGTGTCCGAGACCAAGGAACCCGCCGTTGATCGTACCGACGATCCGGTGCGTATGTATTTACGCGAAATGGGATCGGTTGAGTTGTTGTCGCGCGAAGGCGAAATCGCCATCGCCAAGCGGATCGAAGCCGGTCGGGAAACCATGATTGCCGGGCTGTGTGAAAGCCCGATGACCTTCAAGGCTCTGATTTCCTGGAGCGAGCACCTGAACGAAGGGCAGCTTTTGTTGCGGGATATCATCGATCTTGATGCCACCTATGGTGCGTCACCCGAGGGCGGCGGCCGGATCGACGGCGACGGGATGGCCGATGGTGCCGAGGGCGATGACTTGGGCACCGATGATGCCGAGCCGGAAGAAGACGGCGAAGACGATGCTGAGAACAACATCTCCTTATCTGCGATGGAAGAAGCACTGAAGCCTGCCGTGCTTGAGACCTTCTTGCAGATCACGACGACTTATAAAAAGCTTGCGAAGCTGCAAGAAGCCCGGTTCGATGCTCATCGCAAAAGCGAAGACTTGCCAGCAACTCAAGAACGTAAGCTTGAGAAACTTCATCAGGAAGTCGTCGAATTGGTCAAAAGCCTGCATTTCAACAATGCCCGGATCGAGGCTTTGGTTGAGCAGCTCTATAGCCTCAATAAAAAACTGATGAGCCTCGAAGGTAAGCTGCTGCGTTTGGCTGAAAGTCATCGTGTCAATCGGCAGTCATTCTTGGATGCACACGTCGGATCGGAGCTGATGCCGGATTGGCTTGAGCGTGTTTCTAAACTTCCCGGCAAGGGTTGGGACGCATTCGTCACCAAAGAAGCGAGTTCCATCCGTAGCATCCGGGCGGAGATTGCCGATATCAGTCAAGAATTCAGCCTGCCGGTTGGTGAATTCCGCCGCATCGTTCACATGGTGCAAAAAGGCGAGAAAGAAGCCCGGATCGCCAAGAAGGAAATGGTCGAGGCCAATCTACGTTTGGTGATCTCGATCGCGAAGAAATACACGAACCGGGGTTTGCAATTCCTGGATTTGATCCAGGAAGGCAACATCGGTTTGATGAAAGCCGTTGATAAATTCGAATATCGGCGTGGCTATAAATTCTCGACCTATGCGACGTGGTGGATCCGCCAAGCGATCACACGATCCATTGCCGATCAAGCCCGCACCATTCGGATTCCGGTGCATATGATCGAGACGATCAATAAGCTGGTGCGGACTGGTCGCCAGATGCTGCATGAAATCGGCCGCGAGGCTACGCCCGAAGAATTGGCTGAACGTTTGAATATGCCGCTTGAAAAAGTGCGCAAGGTTCTGAAAATCGCCAAAGAGCCGATCAGTCTTGAAACACCGATCGGTGATGAAGAAGACAGCCACCTTGGCGATTTTATCGAAGATAAAAATGCTATTCTGCCGGTTGAATCCGCAATTCAATCCAACTTGCGGGATACGACGACACGCGTGCTTGCGTCGCTGACACCACGGGAAGAGCGCGTATTGCGGATGCGGTTCGGTATCGGCATGAATACGGATCATACGCTTGAGGAAGTCGGTCAACAGTTCTCGGTGACCCGCGAACGTATTCGTCAGATCGAAGCCAAGGCCTTGCGGAAATTGAAACACCCAAGCCGCAGCCGGAAACTTCGGAGTTTCCTCGACACATAAGCGTGTTTTGCTATGCGCAGTGGATGGAATCTGCTATCCACTCGGTGGGGGCCTGTAGCTCAGTTGGTTAGAGCGGACCGCTCATAACGGTTTGGTCGCTGGTTCGAGTCCGGCCAGGCCCACCATTCTTTTTCCGTTATATATTGGTATGTGGGTTTTGATCCGGGATATAGCGGGACGGGCGTGGGTTTTGTAGGTTGTGGTTTGGCCGGAGAGTGCGGGTATATGGCGTGGATCCGGCTTTTAGGCCTGTGTTCTCCGTTGCGCTGGAGATCGCCAAACGGTGGCTGAGATTGCCCATCCACGATCGCCTTTAAATAGCGTTTAAAGCGGGTTTAAAGGCTCCTTTTATTGTGTGAGATTTCAGTCTCAGTTGATTTGCGGGAAGCCGAGGAGGGCTCGCTGCTGTTGCCAATCGAGTGGCAGTTTAGCGATCCGCTTGAGGCGATGGGCGGTGAGGTGTTCCGGTTGCTTGTTCTTGGCAATGGCCTCTACAATATCCGGGGCGAGGAAGGCCAGCGGCAGGATACGGCTGACATCACCTAGGTCGATGGTCTCACGTCTGGCAATGTCCTGAATGTTTGTAATTTTACCCGATGTGATGTCCTTGAACCAGGTATGAGCCCTGGCCACCAGTTTAAAGAGATCATTGTTTTGGTTTGAGGCAGGTTCAAGTTGTTTCCCGGGAATAATGAGCTTCATCTCCACCCCGCGGCGTTTGATCTCGAGCGGCAGGGTCACCGTGTGTTCTATGGGTGCTCTATCGGCTACAGGGATATTGAGCGCTCTCTGAAGAGCGGCGAGATCCATGGTGATGCTGATCTGATGGTGCTTCACCTGCACATGACGAATGATCGGTCTCAGAATGTCTTTCAACGCCTCAGGTGATGAGTTCTGAAGCTCGTTCAGCAAGGTTTGTGTTTTGCTGTGGAGTTGCCCGGCAATGGCCGCTGTCAGGACTGTGTTATCCGGCAGGTTCATAACGTCAGTCGATTCCAATAACACCTCTCTGACCTTATCCAGAACAATCGCCTCGATCTGTCGGGCCGGCAGGCGCCAGGTGTTTGTTTTATCTCCTGTGCTTTCGGCTGAGACATAATATCGATAACGTCGTCCCCCTTTGTTGGCCCCTCCTTTACATGTTTGCGAGGCAACCATGGGTCTACCATGGTCATCATGAAGGATACGACTGAGCCAGGAGATGGTCTGGCTATTCTTTTGTATCTTCCGCTTTCCGTAATTCTGTTGTCTCAGTGATTGGACCCGATCCCATAATCCCTTAGAGATGATCCCCTCCTGCTGCCCATCATAGAGCTTGCCCTGATGATGAACCTTACCGATATAGATCGGGTTCTGAAGACTGTTATAGAGCTGCCCTCGAGAAAACGGCTTGCCTGTAACACTTAATCCATTTTGTAGAACTCTGTTTCTATTCCCATAGCCTAACTGATCGGCCTTGAGCTTTAATAGCCGGACACAACCTAATTCCAGATAGGTCTCATAGATCCAACGAACGATCTTGGCGCTCCCGGGATCAATAATAAGCCGCCTCTCCTTAACGTCATAGCCTAAGGGTACCACCCCACCCATCCACATGCCCTTCTTCTTAGAGGCAGCGATCTTGTCGCGGATCCGTTCGGCTGTGACTTCTCGCTCGAACTGGGCAAAGGATAGAAGGACGTTCAAGGTCAATCGTCCCATGGAGGATGTTGTGTTGAAGGACTGTGTGACTGAGACAAAAGACGCTCCCTTCTCATCCAAGATCTCGACGATCCGGGCAAAGTCCATCAAGGACCTAGTCAGACGGTCGACTTTGTAGACGACAATGATATCGATCTTACCAGCCCCTACATCCGCTAATAGCTGCTTCAGTCCTGGTCGCTCCATACTGCCGCCCGAGAAGCCACCATCATCATACATATCCGGCAGCAACATCCAGCCTTCTGACCTCTGGCTTAAGACATAGGCTTCACAGGCCTCCCGCTGAGCCTGCAAGGAATTAAAATCCTGCTCGAGACCATCTTCAGTCGACTTCCGCGTATAGATCGCACAACGTAGAATCTTCATGTGGCGGCATCAAGAAGGGACTGTTTAGCAGTATTATTATGCCGTTTAGCATGAGGGGATATGAGAGATTCTTTCTTGTGTTTGTTCTTGGATCTTTTTGGGTTTTGATCAGCTCTTTTCTTTAGTCCAAAGAATAGTAATCCATTCCACCGTGTCCCTGTAATCTCACGCGCAATGGCGGAGAGAGATTTATAACTCACGCCCTTCCAGACAAATCCATCCACAGTGACATCAACTATATGCACCATCCCATGCCATTCTCGCATCAACCGCGTGCCAGGGGTGAGAGACAGAGACTTTCTTGAAACAGGAACAGGATGACCAAGCGCATCGATCTGTTTGTGAAGATCCTTGCTCAAACGACCATATAGGCGGCATTGTGCTTCGTAGGCTAAGGCATAGATCAACAAACGACGACTAAGTCCCTTCGGTGGAGAAGATCCAAAATCACACTGCCACAAGCACTTTAGATCACCATAAGACAGCGCCTCAAGCCCATCCAGGCCTGGATCATAGTCACGGGCATCTGTAACCAATAGCGATTCCATGGTCAGCATGGAGCCATCGCTGGATTGTAAAAGCCAGTCTGTTCTTAAAACCCAAACTGGATTCAATTTATCCTGTCTCCATCTGGAGACAGTCAGAAAACACCTCTGTCCAATCACATGAATGATGGTGTCTCCTATGGGAGACAGTCCCCCTATATCTTCATGTAAGTCGCAGTTTTGGGCAACTATTCGACTTCCCATTTCCTGACACCACGCTATGGTGCCGTCACCGTGCTACTGACTGGGCCATATGGCGGCACGGCGCCCTCCAAAGCCCAGTCCGGGAAAGCGCCCTCAACAAGAGTTGAGGGCGCATTTTAATTCAACGGTGATCGAAAATTTAGTCTCAATTAACATCTAAAAGAATGCATTATTCTCTTCAAAATCTACTTAGATTTCTATTGGGGTATCTTCCTGACTTCCCCATTCTGCCCAAGATCCATCATATACAGGTATGTGTTTTAAACCAAGTTTGTGTAGAGCTAATGCGAGAACTGGGGCGGATCCTGCCGCTCCGCAGTATAGTACTAAAGGTCTGGTCTTATCTATATTTAAAACATTTAATTCTTTGGCTATGTGGTCATTAGATTGAAGGCAATTATTGTTTATATCTACAATTCTCGTCATTGGTAAATTTTTGGCTCTTGGAATGTGCCCGGTCTTTTTAGAGAATGGTGAGGGTTCTCCATTAAAATGTTCCACAGACCTTGTATCAATAATTTGAAATGCTTGATTGTCAACAATCTCACGCATTTGCGATAAGTCCGTAACAAGACTCGGATTATATTTCCCATTAAAATTTCTACCTTCTCGCTGGGCAATTCCTGCTTCTACAGGCTTTCGCTCTGAGATCCATTTATTCAGACCTCCGTCTAGTACAAAAACTTTTTCGTGTCCGAATACTCGAAACATCCACCAAGCTCGTGCGGCTAGAGATTTATAGTTATCTCTATCATAAATAATTACAGTATCAGAATTCGAAATTCCTAGTTTACTTACTTCATAAGAGAATTTTTTACATGAAGGGAGCATAATAGGTAGCTTAGTATCTAGATCTCGGATGAGGTTGAAGTCAAAGAAAGCTGCTCCTTGTATATGGTTTGTAATGTATTCATCAAAACTGCTTTTGTCTGTATCTGATTTTACATAGGTTGCATCAACAACCTTTACGCATGTCTTATCTAAATTCTCTGCGAGCCAATTTGATGTTACAATCGGAGAAGTATTTTTGTATATTTTCATATAAGTCCCTTATTTTACGCCATGCATAAGCCGTTTTATTGCAGGAGTTAATGCAAGCAAAACTCCGGCTAAGACAAGAGCTGTAATTCCTAAGTTACTAAAAAGGTCAAAATAACCATCAATCATAGATTGTTTTGTATTCGAAGTGGATAACGGTAAGGTAAATACCCTGGCTATTTGTGCAGCAAGAAAACCTGCAATCGCTGTAGCTAAGAACATAGTTCCCATCATTAAGCCGCAAATGCGTGCAGGGGAAAGCTTGGTGATCATAGATAGAGCAATTGGGGCAATGAATAACTCACCAGAAGATAGTAAGAAATAAGTACCAATAATCCACAAAGGATTAATTGTAGTGTTATTATTGAAGTTGCTGCTAAAGCTTAGTGTAAGTAGCCCTGAGCCGGCTAAGACTAAAGCAAGTGAAAATTTTGCAGGTGTACTAGGTTCAATTTGTCGTTTTGCTAGCTTAGCCCAAAACCAGCCTAGAACTGGCCCAAGAATTAGTATAAATATTGGATTTAAAGCCATGAATTGTGATGATTCTATGTGAAAATTGCCAAAATTTCTATTCACATAACGTTCTGTAAATAGATTTAATGCTCCCCCCATTTGTTCTAACAAAGAAAAGAAAACTATCAGGAAGAATATCAGAATAAATATTGCCATAATACGATGGCGCTCAACTTTTTCAATATTCGTACAATAGTATATGAAGAAGCTAACAATAATGGCTCCAGTTAGCAGTAGGATATATCCAACGAATTGATTGTGATGAAAGAGTATAAATATACTTATTAATAAAACCACAAGGTAGGAATAAGGTTTAAGTCTAGCTAAACCTCTTCCGTTGTAGGAAAGGGGCAAGTTACCCACATCCTCTAAATAAGAACTTCCTTTGAGATACACAGATAATCCTATAGTCATGCCAAAAGCGGCCATGCCAAATCCATACTGCCACCCATATGTTTGTCCTAGATATCCACAGATGATGGCGGCACTAGCTGCACCTATGCTGATGCCAACATAAAAAATTGTGAAACCAGAATCACGACGGCTATCATTGCTTTTATATAGCATTCCGACCATGGTAGTTGAGTTAGGCTTTACAAAACCAATGCCTACAGAAATAAAGCTGAGGCCAAGAAACATTAAAGACAGCAAAGAATTTGTAGATTCTTCTGCAGATACTGAAAAAATGTCATGATTAGTAGCGGATAATGCTAGAATCGTTTGACCAATAATTAGAAAAATACTGCCCCACAGTACAGCTTTCTTGGCACCGATTATTTTGTCTGCGAAAATACCCCCTACAACGGGAAGTGCAAAAGTAGTAGCAAAAAAGACGCCAAATAAGTGTAGGGCTTTGTCGTCAGTAAGTAAAAAATGCTGTGTTAAAAAGAATATTAATAATGCTTTGATCCCATAAAAACTAAAACGTTCCCATAATTCTAAAAGGAAAAGGACATAAAGGCCCTTTGGATGACCTAGAAAATCATTATCATTTTTTTTAAACATTATTGGTCACTCATTATATATTGCTTATTTTGAGATTAGGAACCGATTC
>JBBCIP010000058.1:0-4665 GCA_037189785.1 Alphaproteobacteria bacterium | reverse complement strand
TCCAAAAGCTGCGCCAGCATCTGCCGGACAGCAAGGTCGTCATCATGTACGGCCTGACCGAAGCATTCCGCTCCACCTATCTGCCGTTTGAAGAAATCGATGCGCGGCTGGACTGCATGGGCAAAGCGATCCCGAACTCGGAAATCATGGTCGTGCGCGAAGACGGCACACCGTGCGAACCGGGCGAGATTGGCGAACTGGTGCATCGTGGCGCGCTCGTGTCCATGGGCTACTGGAACGATCCTGAACGCACCGCCCAACGGTTCAAACCAGCACCCGGGCAACCTGCCGGTATTCCCATTCCTGAAATCGCAGTGTGGTCCGGCGATAAGGTCAAGGCCGATGCTGACGGCTATTTCTATTTCGTCGGCCGCAACGACGAAATGATCAAGACCTCGGGCTATCGCGTCAGCCCGACCGAACTTGAAGAAACGCTTTATGGCAGCGGTCTGATTGGGGAGGTGGTCGCGCTTGGAATCGATGACGACAAACTTGGTCAATCGATCGCCATCATTGCAACCGCCCGCAATGGGCAAACGTTCGATCAGGATGCGTTACTGGCGTTTTGCCGCAAAGAATTACCAACCTATATGGTGCCCCATCATATTCTGTTGTGGGACAGCCTGCCGCGTAACCCGAACGGGAAGATCGATCGCAAATTGATCGGCGATCAGATCCGTGGCGAGCTACAAAAAAATTGAACGAGAAAGGTTGAGCATGAGTGCCGATACCCCCATTAAAAAAGAGGCTCCGAAGCACGCCGAGCGTCACGGTTTTCCGGTCGTCGATGGTGAACTGACCGTCGGCGGCATGCCGGTATCGCGTTTGGCGGAACGGGTCGGTTCGACACCATTTTTTGCCTACGACCGCACGCTGATGACGGGCCGCGTCGAAAGCTTGCGTAAAGCACTGCCCAAAGACGTGCATCTTCATTACGCGATGAAAGCGAACCCGATGCCTGCCGTGGTTCAACATATGGCCCGTTTGGTCGATGGTTTGGATGTGGCGTCTGCGGGTGAAATGCAAGTGGCGCTGGACACCGGCATTGATCCGTTGACGATCAGCTTTGCAGGGCCTGGTAAAACACGGGCCGATCTAGCCCAAGCGGTTGCTGCCGGTATCGTGATCAATATGGAAAGCTTCCACGAAATGGACGTGATCGCGGTGGAAGCAAGTCGTATCGGTGTTACGCCGAAAGTCGCCATTCGCGTCAATCCGGATTTCGAGTTAAAAACATCCGGCATGAAAATGGGCGGTGGTCCGAAGCAGTTCGGAGTCGATGCTGAACAAGTGCCGACGATGATGAAACGATTGGCCGAACTCGGTCTCGATTTCCATGGCTTTCATATCTTCTCGGGCTCGCAAAATCTGCGGGTCGACGCGTTGCTGGACGCACAGGAAAAAACCATCAATCTGGCCATTCAATTGGCGGCGCAAGCACCGAAACCCCCGAAATTGGTCAATATCGGCGGCGGTTTCGGGATCCCCTATTTTCCCGGCGAACAGCATCTTGATTTGGACGCGGCCGGTGAGGGGCTTGAACAGTTGATGCCGCGCGCGCGCAATGAATTGGCGGGGGCTGAAATCGTCATTGAACTGGGCCGTTATTTTGTCGGTGAAGCCGGCGTCTATATTGCCCGTGTCGTCGACCGCAAAGAGTCACGCGGGCAAGTGTATTTGATCACCGACGGTGGCTTGCATCATCAATTGTCGGCATCAGGTAATTTCGGCCAAGTCATTCGCAAAAATTATCCGGTGGCGATCGCCACAAAAATGGATGGCGTGGCAGAGGAAGAGTCCAATATCGTTGGTTGTCTTTGCACACCGCTTGATCGTTTGGGCGACAAGGTACCGTTACCACGTGGCGAAATCGGCGATTTGGTTGTCGTCTTTCAATCCGGTGCCTATGGCTTAACGTCGAGCCCGACGGCTTTCCTTGGCCATCCGGCGCCGCGGGAGGTGTTGGTTTAAATGGCGGGTATTACGGGCTGGTTTGGGGGACGTGAACAGGATGCCAGTCTGGCCAGCATGGCGGCCAATCTGGATCGGTCTCAGTTATCCTCCGGTTACATCTCGGCCATAACGGACGGCAACGGCGTTGCGGCCTCGGCTGGTCATGCCATGGCTGATGTTGCGGCTGACGTTGTGGCTGATGTCGCCGATCGCGACGGTATTCTTGCGGTTATTCAAGGACGCCCACGCTGGGATGACAGCGACCTGTCTAAACTGGCCGAACAAAGCGGATTTGCGGCCAGTGTCGCCACGGCCTATGACCGCCATGGCCCGGATTTTTTGCAACGGCTCAAAGGCTGGTTTTCGGTCGCTGTCTATAACACCCGCGGCCATCATGGCGTTGTCGCCATCGACCGCATGGGCATCGGGGCGCTGGTATACGGCCGGGCCGGGGATGGGGCCTTTGTGTTCGGCTCGACCACCGACGCCGTTAGGGATTATCCCGGCATCCAGGCGACGGTCGCACCACAGGCGCTGTTCAATTTCCTATATACCTATATGGTACCGGCCCCGACGACCATCTACAGCGAATTCAAAAAGCTGCTGCCGGCGCAAATGATTCGCCTGAGCGACGGCATGGCAGAGACCCGGTTTTATTGGGCAATGCCCTATACCAAGGACAGTCACGGTGATATGTCCGCTTTGTCGGGACAGCTGTTGGATGTTCTGAAAGCCGGTTTCGCACGCACTGTCGCCGGTACTCATGCAAGCGATGTCGGGGCGTTTTTATCTGGTGGATTGGATTCCAGCACGGTTTCGGGCTTGATGGCCCTCCATTATGCGGGACAATCAGGCGACAGCAAGACCTTCACCATTGCCTTCAACGAGGCGGCCTATGACGAAAGCCGCTACGCCCGGATCGCCGCCGAACATTTCAAAACCGACTATCACCAGTTCATCCCGACACCCGATGACGTATTGGCCCTGGCCCCTAAAATCGCTGAGGTTTATGACGAGCCCTATGGCAACACGTCGGCTGTTCCGGCCTATTACTGCGCCAAAATGGCGCGGGAGCATGGCGTAAAAGTGATGTTGGCCGGCGACGGTGGCGACGAGATTTTCGGCGGGAACGAACGCTATACCACCATGCAACGGATCTCGCGTTATGGCGACATACCAGCGGGCCTGCGGACCTGGTTTCTTGAGCCGATCTTGAATTTGCCGGGTGTGGGGGCTTTACCGGTGTTGTCCAAAGCCCGGAATTTGGCCCGCCGTTATGCCATCCCAATGCCGGACCGGATCTATTCCTATGGGGCATTTGCCGGATCGTCCGCAGCCGACGTGTTCTTGCCGGACCTGGCCGCCGCGGTCGATGCCGACGCGCCGATGGAGGTCTTGCGCGAAGCCTATAACCGGCCGGACGGGGCCGATACCCTGCAGCGGATGATGCATTTGGATCTGAAGGCAACCTTGGCCGATAACGACCTGAGGAAGGTCAATCGGATGTGCGCCCTGGCTGGGGTCGAGGTCCGGTTTCCGTTCCTGGACGACGGTGTGGTTGAATTCGCGGCCTCGTTGCCATCCGATATTCTGATGCCAGGGGCCAAATTGCGCCATTTCTATAAGGTTGCCATGGCCGATTTCCTACCGCAGGAGATCATTACCAAGGAAAAGCACGGTTTCGGGTTGCCGTTCGAAGTGTGGGTCAAGCAGCACAAAGGTCTTCAGGACATGGTCCGGGACAATATTGCCGCCATACGCAAAAGAGACTACTTCCAGCCAAAATTTCTGGATCAGGTCATGGCCACTGTGGGCGATTCGCAACGGTCGGCCCTAGATGGCGTGGCTTGGGACCTTTCCATGCTCGAGCTTTGGTTGAACAGCCATCGCGCCGGTTAACCTGCTGTTGTAGCTATGTCACGCTCTGTAATATTTTAGTCGAATGTCACTTGTTAAGGTTAATAAGAACGCGCTAAACAATGACAGAGTTGGTAAAGGCGAGTAAAATTGCAGGATCTTCAGCAATTATTAAATACTCGTGGCTATAGCTAAATGCTTGAAGGCTGTATGAGTTTTGCTATATAACGGGCGGCATATGCTGCACTGCGATAATTGAGACTCAGACGGTCAATTGTTGGATCGCAGCTTAAAGGGGACGCGGTCATTATGACACTACTTCATTCTTTTGCGACTTTTTGCAATTTGGCTATTTTGCGTCGTTTCGCAGCTGGCCTTGTTTTGGGTTTAGCGATTACTGCCTGCTCCAGCAGCGGTGATAAACTCCCAGCGGCCAACTTTGTTCAAGAAAACGAAGGGCCGGGGCCAAATTATGTTGTCGGCCCGCTGGATAGCCTGACCATCTTCGTATGGCGGAACCCGGAACTGTCGACTTCGGTCACAGTTCGTCCTGACGGCCGCTTCTCAGTACCGCTGATCGACGATATGGCAGCCACGGGGAAAACCCCGACAGAATTGGCTCGCGCGATCGAAGAAAAACTCGGACAGTACATTCAAAGCCCGATCGTAACGGTGATCGTTGGTGGTTTTGTTGGGCCATTCTCGCAGCAAGTGCGGGTGGTCGGTGAAGCCGCTCAACCTCAGGCTATCCCATATCGGGCCAATATGACCCTTTTGGACGTTATGATCGCAGTCGGTGGTTTGACCGAATTTGCATCGGGTAACCGGGCAACTTTGGTGCGGACCGAAACCGGC
>JBBCIP010000057.1:0-5275 GCA_037189785.1 Alphaproteobacteria bacterium | reverse complement strand
ACAACGGCGGAAGCTATATAAAATTGGAAGATCACTCATTCTATGGGGACTGATGTTTTCGCGCGCTTTTTCTTCTGCGGGCGAACACCGATGTGGCCTTGACCCCGGGCTTCGGCGGCTTCGGTTTGGCGCTGCCGTTCTGCGTAGCGGGCGCGCTGTTGATCGTCGCGTTCACTGTAACAGCGATGGCACTGAACACCGTCTTGATAATGCGCTGACTGTTTATCGTCGGGGCTCAAGGGATGACGACAGGCATGACATATATCGTAGCTCCCCAATTCCAATCCGTGTCCAACCGACACCCGCTGATCGAATACAAAGCATTCGCCATTCCACAAGCTTTGATCTTTGGGTACGGTTTCCAAATATTTTAAAATGCCGCCTTGCAGATGATAGACTTCATTGATGCCTTCTGATTTCAGGAAGGATGTCGATTTTTCGCAGCGAATACCGCCGGTGCAGAACATCGCGATTTTTGGCGGTGCATCCGGATTGGGTAAGCGGGCCCGGAATTCGCGGAACCATTTTGGAAATTCACCAAAGCTTTTGGTCTCGGGATTGATCGCGCCCGCGAACGTGCCGATATCCACTTCGTAGTCATTGCGGGTATCGATAACTATGACTTCAGGATCCGAAATCAGATCGTTCCAATTTTCCGGCTTTACATAAGCACCGACCAAATGGTTGGGGTCGACGCTATTCACGCCCATTGTCACGATTTCTTTCTTGAGCCGAACCTTCATACGGTAAAACGGCATGCTGTCGGCGAAAGATTCTTTATGGTCCATATCCGCGCAACCGGGCAAAGCCCGGATCGCCTGCAACACGTGATCAATCCCTTCGCGGCTACCGGCAATGGTGCCGTTGATACCTTCGGGCGCCAGCAACAAGGTGCCTTTTATCCCGGCCTCATCACAGGTTTGCTGCAATGGGCCACGGATGGCGGCAATGTCGCCAAATGGTGCGAATTTATAAAGCGCGGCGACAACAATCGGTGAACTGGCAGTGGTCATATCAACGGTCCAAGGTGAATCATGGTCATTATATAAAGCCTCCGGACTGTGGAGACTAGGGGTATTGGATCAGGATTCCCGTTAAAACTGTTATGATTAATTGATAAAACCATTATTATTATAAGAGCCTTAATTTCCGGCTATGCAGGGGTGCGCAATGTCATTTGAAGCGCGTTATCGTGTTCGGTCTAAGATAGCCCAGACCATTGCGGGGATGATATTAGCCTCAATTGGTATTTGGGTGCTCTTTTATCGGCAGGAGGAGTTAGAAGTAACGTCATATAGTAATTATGGTATTTTATTATTTTGGGCACCTTCGTGGCTTTTATTTTGTTTAATATCAATCATGGTGATTGCTTGTGTCCTTATGAGCCTTAAAACATTTACCGGCATTTTTGATCGTCATCCTGTCATCGTAATAAATAAAGAAGGTTTCATAAACCGTCGATGGCGAAGGAAATTAATTCCCTGGTCAGCAGTGAAGTCGTGTCAAATCTTGCAATTCCGCCGCAGTAAGTACATTCGAATTGATCTCAAAAAGATGTCTGATTTTCCAGCCGACGGTTTTATGAAGTATTATGTTATGGTCAATTGGCCGTTTAGTGGTGGCTATATAACTTTTATGGCCGTTGATTTGGATTGCACCTTTGAAGATATGCTTCAGGCAATGCGGCAATATATTGATATTCGTAATTACGCGTAAGATTGAGCAGGCTTCATCACCGCCTCCGCTAATATTTCATAGGATCGCAGTCGCGCCTGGTGGTCGTAAATATGGGCCGTGACCATCACTTCATTGACACCGGTGCGGGCCACGAAGCTGTCCATTTTTTCCTTGATGGCGTCCTGTGTGCCGACAAAGGCATAGGTCAGCATCCGCTCCGCTTGAAGTCTTTCAACCGGCGACCAATAGCTGTCGATATCGTCAATCGGCGGCGGCAGCTGCCCACGGGTGTTGCGGACCAGGTTGGTGAACTGCTGCTGGACACTGGTGAATGACCGACGCGCCTCTGCCTCGCTGTCGGCGGCCACCACATGCACGCCGGCCATGGCATAAGGCTTGTCCAACTGGGCCGACGGTTCGAATTTGCGGTGATACAGGTCCAAAGCCTGCATCAAGGAATCTGGGGCAAAGTGGGAGGCAAAACCGAACGGCAGCCCCAAAACGGCGGCCAATTCGGCCCCGAACAAGCTTGACCCCAAAATCCACAACGGCACTTTCAGTCCGGCGCCCGGAACGGCCAAAATGGCCTGGCCCGGTTGGGGATCGGCCAGCAGGGCCTGTAATTCCAAGACATCTTGCGGGAAATTATTGGCAGCCATGGGGTCACGCCGCAACGCCCGGACGGTTCGCTGATCCGTGCCCGGGGCGCGCCCCAACCCGAGGTCAATACGCCCGGGATAAAGTGACTCAAGCGTTCCAAATTGTTCAGCAATGACCAAGGGCGAGTGGTTGGGCAGCATAATACCCCCCGATCCGACCCGAATGGTCTTGGTGCCGCCCGCCACATGCCCGATGACGACCGCGGTCGCGGCGCTGGCGATCCCGGTCATATTGTGGTGTTCCGCCAACCAATAGCGTTGAAACCCCAAACGCTCGACGTGACGGGCCAGGTCCAGCGTATTGCGCAATGCATCGGCGGCGGTCTGACCTTGCACAATCGGGGATAAGTCAAGGACGGAGAATGTGGTGGCTGTCGTCATACGCATGCTTTCTTTTATGGCGTTTCACTGACGGCCAGCACGTCGTTCGAATGACATCAGTCCCGTGAACACATTAATCCGGCTTTATATTGCGCCTCGGTCCGGGAATTTCAATCCGCATGGCCGCTCAAGATGAGTGTTTCGCGGGAAATTGTGACTTATAATGCTTGTTTTTCAGGCCGCCCCATTCTATAATATGCAATATAATACATAAAATAAGATCTAAGATCGGGGATCTAGTCCATTGACTACACAGACGTTTTTCGCGCCTGCGGATATCGAGGCTATTGTTCAATCAGATGGGTCGCATCTGTTGCGGGCGCGCGCGCCGTTGGGCGGGTACCCCGATGTTTTGACCGATCACTTGAAAACCTGGGCTGGGATCGATCCGGATCGGCTTCTTTTGGCTGAGCGAACGTCTGACGGCTCGTGGCGCGAGGTTAGCTATGGTGATGCCTGGCGCATGGCCGTGGTGCTTGGCTCCCAATTGTTGTCCATGGGATTGGGGCCGGATCGTCCATTGGCAATTTTATCCGGCAACAGCGTCAACCATGGTCTTTTAATGTTTGCCGCCCTTCATGTCGGCGTGCCGATTGTGCCGATTTCCCCCGCTTATGCTGTGATGTCGCAAGATTACGGCAAACTGAAACATGTCTTTGCTTTGACCAAGCCGGGGGCTGTTTATGTTGATCAGCATGCTCCATTTGCCAAAGCTTTGGCGGCAGTGATGACGCCGAGCATGACCTTGATCACGGCCGCAGGAGAAGCCGGTGTCTCGTTGCAAAATTTGATGGCGACAGAGCCGAATGAACAGTCTGTTGTCGATGCTCATGCCACCGTTACGGCCGATAGCATTGCGAAAATCTTGTTCACCTCCGGCTCCACCGGGATGCCGAAGGGCGTCGTGAATACCCACCGCATGTTATGTGCCAATCAACAATCACTGGCCCAAGGCTGGCCGTTTTTGGAAGCGCGACCGCCGGTGCTGGTGGATTGGCTGCCATGGAACCATACCTTTGGCGGCAATCATAATTTCAATATGGTTTTGCGGAATGGTGGCACGCTTTATATCGACGAAGGCAAACCCACACCGACATTGATCGCTAAAACCGTGGCCAATTTACGTGATATTGCCCCGACCATTTATTTCAATGTCCCGGCCGGATACGACGCTTTGGTGCCGGTGCTGGAACAGGATGCCGATTTTGCTCGTCATTTCTTTTCGCGATTGGATGTCGTGTTTTACGCGGCAGCATCGTTACCGCCATCAACGTGGAATCGTTTGACTGCTGTGGCGGAAAAACATGCGGGTCGCCCCATACCGATGTCGTCGGCTTGGGGAACGACTGAAATGGCGCCGTTGGCAACGCTTGTGCATTTTTCATTGAACGAACCGGGGGTGATTGGCTTGCCCGTCGCCGGTGTCGATATCAAACTGGCGCCGGTCAACGACAAGTTGGAAATTCGCGTGCGTGGTCCCAATGTCATGCCGTCTTATTTCTGTAATCCGCAAGCGACCGCGGCCGCCTTTGATGATGACGGATTTTACTGCACCGGCGATGCAGTGGTCTATAAAGACCCGGCCCGGCCAGAATTGGGTCTGGTGTTCAATGGCCGTATTGGCGAAAACTTTAAACTGACATCGGGAGTTTGGGTCAATGTCGGCACGCTGCGGCCAGCCGTTGTGACCGCGTTGTCGCCTTTGGTGCAGGATCTTGTGGTTGCCGGTGAAGGGCGCGAAGATCTTGGCGTTCTGATGTTTCCAAATCTTGCAGCCTGCCGCGCATTTTTGGGTGACGCGGACAATAAAACCGATCAGGATGTGGTGACGGATCCTCGTATCAGAACGGCCATCGCTGAAAAATTGACTGCGTATAATCTGCAAAATCCTGGTAGTTCCACGGCGATCCGGCGGGCCATCTTTTTGATGGTGCCGGCCAATATCGATGCCAATGAAATTACCGATAAAGGCAATCTCAATCAGCGTGCCTTGCTGGTCAATCGGGTCGACAGCGTTCAAGCGCTGTTCGGGGATAGTCCGGCGACAATTTATAGTAAGGGTCAAGGAGTTTAGAAGAATGATCGGGGCGGAAATTCCCTATGGATGTTATTGGTCGACGCCGTTCGCAAAATGGCAAGGCAGTTTGCAACATTTGCACAGCTTGAAATTTGCAGCTCATGTTGCTCAAGCCGAGTTGCAAAAAAGATCAATCAGTGCCGATATGTTCGATTATGCCGTGTTCGGAACATCGGTGCCGCAACATCAATCCTTTTATGGAACGCCGTGGCTGACGGGATTGACCGGGCTTGGCAAAGTCACCGGGCCGACCATCGCCCAGGCCTGTGCGACCGGTGTCCGTAGTGTGTTGAGCGCTGTTCAAGAAATCGGGTTCGGTTTGGCGACTTCGGCCTTGGTCGTGACCGCCGATCGGTGTTCGAACGGCCCCCACCTTTATTATCCGGCACCGCAAGGCCCGGGCGGCACCGGTGCCCATGAAGATTGGGTGTTGGATAACTTCTCCTCTGATCCGTTGGGGCGTCACTCGATGCTGCAGACA
>JBBCIP010000056.1:0-2429 GCA_037189785.1 Alphaproteobacteria bacterium | reverse complement strand
AAGTATTCTCTTATTTGTTGAATTCAAAGTCACCATACCCTTTAAATAATTTGGCCAGTGGGTTCGGGAATGCTTTTTTGCTGTGGCTTAACCCCGAGCGGACATAAGTCCCGGCCAAGTTGATGGCGACAGCCAGAGGATCGATAACCGGAACCCCCAATTCTTTTTCTAACATTTTTTTGACATTATCAAATCCCATACAGCCAAGGATCAAGACATCGGCGTGGTCTTGCTCGACAGCAAGACGCCCTGCCTGCAAAAGTTTTTCAGGTGCGCCAGAATTAGGGGTTTCAATATCTTGCACACGAATATCGGCTGGCCGCACTGATGCCAAGTAATCAGCGACGCCATAAAGCCGGGCATGTTTCTGATACGTTGGAATGCGTCGCGACAAGGTGGGGATCACGGTAAATCTATGGCCCATCATGGCGGCCATATGCATGGCGGCTTCACCGGGACCGATCACCGGGATCGATACGGCTTCTCGGGCGGCATGAAGCCCAGGATCACCCATGCAAGCAATAATGACCGCACCCGCGCCTTGCTCTTGAGCCTTCAGGGCCTCGACCGTGATTGGTGGCCCTGCAAAAAGTTCGTCGAATTCACTCTCGATAGTGTGTGGTCCCATAGCAATTCGGGACTCACTAAAGTGAAATCCAAATTGTTTATAAGGCTCCATCCGCTCAAGCATTGTTGCTTGTTCCATTATAACCGGGATAATCATGTGGACTTTTGTCATTGATCGTTCCTTAGATAAAAATAGCTTTATGAGTTGGTGCCTGGAAAACGCTTGATAAGAGTTAGTCGTGAAATATCTTTGATGACAAGACTTAAGCGAACGCGGCGTAATGATCGATTGGATTAAGGACACAGGTAATTATATAATTGAAATATAATAAGGATATAAAACACCACTACTCATTTGAGTGGTGAAACGTACGTGTGAATTTTTATATAATCCTACTCGTTTTTGCTTTAAGTCTACTCATCTTGCATTTTTCTTTTGTGCACAAAATTCCTATAATCACGGCAGATCTTTTTCTTACGGCACGCGCAAACTAGCTGTGTTTCATGGAAACACGGCTCTTTTTTTGTGTGCAGAAGAATTGTCTTTTATAACAATCCAAATCAAAACTTCGCAATCTTTTCGTCCATTTTATTTCCCGTTTATCACGATCTGTTATGTGCGGCGTCCTGCAGAAGAAGGGAAGGCGGCGTTGCCGCTGGTAACTCTTAGGTCAACTCTCAAAAAGGAAAGATTGTTTCATGTTACCAAAAGAAAAGTCTGTTAAAAAAGCAAAACAAATGTCTCTTGAAGAAGCGTGTGATTATCTTATACAAGCGCTCTTCAATGAAAACGTCAATTCATCACTAACAAATGCTGGTATGCTTATTAAATATGCATCAAATGAAATTCCGCACGTTAGCATCGCTGCGGCCTTAAGCGATGAACTCGTAAGCATAAACAAAAAATTGTTTGAGAGTAATATTACAAGTGATGTTCCTGAACATCGTCTGCGTGTGATTGAAGAGCTTCGCAAGTGTAAAGAAGAAAGCCGCGTTGAAATAAAAGAAATTATAAAAAACGATTTTGATGAAGGTCAATATATCGTTTCTTTTAACAAGTTCTGTTTGATGCAAGCAATCTATGATCTAGTTTCGGGGAATTTACACCGGCTTGATCCGGTCATTGGTGATCAGGGGTGTCAATGGCGTGTTCCTTTTGTGTTGGATTTACACGACGCTCTAGCTAGTAAATTAATTGACCTTGACATTAATGTTACGCTTGCAATAGAGCAATATGAATCAATAAAGCAGAAACAACTTAGCAGCAACACTCCCGGGGGGTGGATGTTTGATAGTTATAAATTTTTCGAAACGTACAACCTTAAAATGGGTGAGATTCGCACGCTTAGAAAGACGCAAAAAGCTGCACGACTTGGCTATCTGTGTGATCTGGAAGGTCAGTTGAGCTTTGTATTTGACAATACTAAGAAAATGGCTCCTGAGTTTGGCAAGTTGTGTGTTGCTGCCATAACCTTTATGGATGGCTGGAATAAAGAACACTTCGGCAGCGGAAGCGCTACAAACTATTTGACGTGCAATAAAATTATCTCCTTACGACGTATTCGCACGGTTGATTCTTTCGGCTTGTCTGCGGTCCCAAAAGATATTGAGTTGCCCCTTGACAGGAAAACTGTACAGGAAAAATTCAAAGAATTGGCAGATCATAGCTACCGTTACATGAAGTATATAGCACATTACGTTTATGAAAATGATTACAGTAATAATAATTCTGTGGCCTATAGTATCAAGACGTGTTTAGAGACTGCCTACCCCACACTACAAAACTCAGTAACGTATAATACCCATCTTTTTTTCGGTCCGTTACGTCTTATATTTATGTATCAGTGTAATAAGGGACAACC
>JBBCIP010000055.1:0-10215 GCA_037189785.1 Alphaproteobacteria bacterium | reverse complement strand
AACAGATCATTGTGATACGATAACAGATCTCTTGCTGGCTCTGAGAAGCATTTAGCAAAAGCATTAAAATACCATACAGATATAAATGTCATACCAATGCGAACGTAAACAATGCACCCATCACAGATAAATCAGTCGCCTGCGTTGACCGCTCATCCTTCCATGGCTGCGGCTTGGTATGGTTTGGGCATACTCGTGGCAGCGATCATATTATCTATGGTCAATCTGCAAATGATTTTTGTGTTGATCGAGGCCATCAAAACCGACCTCGCGTTAAGCGACAGTCGGGTCGGGGCCTTAACCGGCCTCGCCATCGGTTTAGCCACTTTATTGGCAACACTCCCCATGGGGTGGTTGTCCGACAAAGTGAACAGAAAGATTTTATTGAGCATTTGCGTTTTGGTGTGGACAAGCTCCACGGCAGTATTCGGCTTCTCAACCACTTACAATGAATTATTCCTGGCGGTGGTCGGTATTGCCATTGGGGAAGCCGTTTTAGGGCCGATCGTATACTCCATCATTCCCGATTTATTTCCAGAAAACCGCCGCGTATTGGCAAATTATATATTCTTTAGCGCATCCATAGTCGGCGCCGCGGCCGGCTTAATGCTCAGCGGTGCAACCATATCATTGATCGACACATATCGTGATACCCTAACCTTGATACCAGAAAATTTTGAAACCTGGCGCATCGCTATAATTGCATCGGCTCTCCCCGGCCCGTTCGTTGCTGGGCTCATCTTAATGATGAAACTGAAACCCAGACAGAGTGTTCCTCAGAGTGATAAGTCATCAATCAGTGGTGTTACCGCTTACATTTTACGACATCCACGCACGTTAATCGGCATTTTTCTTGGCTTTGGTCTTTCTTATTCTGCCAAAAGCACAATGTTCGTATGGGCCCCACCGGCGCTGATCCGAATTTTTGGTGAAAATGCCAGCACAGCTAGTATTCGTCTCGGTTTGGTGACGGTCACATCCAGTATCGTTGGCATTCTTCTTTCAAGTTTTGTTTATTATCGACTACGACGCAGCATGGGGGAGCGCGCGGGCGTTAGAGTTGCTCAATATAGCTTATACATAGCCGCAACTATATCTTTGTTGCTGTTATATTCTAAAAATCTTACGCTTGTTTATGGGGCTTTGTTTATCTTTAGCGCAGCAGCAACGGCTGCGATGTCGCTCTCACCAACCATACTACAAGAAATTGCTCCCGCCGCGATTCGCGGTCGCGTGATAGCAGTTGGCGGAATGTGTTCTATCTTAATCGGCGCGATAACGCCGCTTCTGGTTGGGGTGATATCTGATCTTTTATCTCCGGCACCAAATGCTTTGATTTTTGCGATGGTTATCGTTGGAGGGCCGGCGCTGGCTATCAGCAGTTTTATTTTAAGGTTCAGCGAAAAGACTATCAGCGGCACCATGGCCGATGCAAGATCAGCGCAAGAAGCAGCAAAATAATACTAAAAGCGGATCATCACTGAGTGACGAGATCAAAGCGCCGCATCAAAGCGCTGGGATCCGGATCTCGCCCGGCAAAATTACGAAATGCTTGATCCGTCGGCACAGTAAAGCCAATGTCTAGAATCTTATGTCTATATTGTGTGGCGATATCTTTATCAAACATACCACCCGGTGCCTTTTGGAACGATTCCGCAATATCTGATGCGATGATGTCAGACCATAAATAGGTATAAACACCCGCAGCATATTGGGGGGAAAAGGTATGAAATGCATGAGACACATAAAGTGTGAGGTCGATAGCCCGAGGTAGCTTTAGGTCTTCCAAGACTTGTCGTTCCACTTTCTGCGCATCAATCGACATTCCATTGGCAAGCACATGCAATTTCATATCCACCAACGCACTCCCAAGGTAATTCAACGTGGTCGTAATTCCTCGATCATACTTAGCAACGCGTTCAATTTTCTCTATTAAACTATCTGGTATCGGTTCCTGAGTTTGATAATGTAAAGCAAACTTCTTTAAGACTTTCCGATCCATTAGCCAACGCTCGTTCAATAGCGACGGCACTTCAATAAAATCCCACGGCATTGCCAAATTGCCAAGCGACGGATATTTTGCCGCATTCGATAAACTGTGAAGTGTATGGCCAAATTCATGAAAGATGACATTTGCCCGTTCCCACGGGATTAGAACCGGCTGACCATCCTGTTGCGTCGGTATTGCCGAGTGCATAGCAGCCAACGGCAAGGCTTTTTGCCCTATGTCAGAGGCCGCACGATACTCCGTCGCCCACGACGATGGCATTTTCCCGGCACGTTGAAACATATCTAACCACAACACACCAACGATATCGCCATCGCGCATCACTTCGTAAACCTGAATATCCGCTGATACCGTCGGCACGTTATGAACGGCACGGAACTCAAAACCATAAAGTTGATTGGCACTCCAAAACATGGCTTGAACGATGTTATCGAGTTTCAGGTACGGTTTGATTGCTTCCGCATCTAAATCAAAATGCTTCTGTTTGTATATTTCTGCATAATAAAGCCGATCCCATGGTTCAAGCAGCTCTATTTGATCCTCGGATTTAGCCAATTCTGCAATAGCCGATACTTCGTCTTCTGTGGGTTTGCACAATGCCTCCCACACAGCCTCCATCATTGACAAGGCATTTTCAGGCGTCTTGATCATACGATCGGCTGTTTGATACTGGGCAAAATTTTCATACCCGAGCAGTCGTGCTTTTTCCCCTCTCAAGCGTAGAATTTCTGTCATAATCGGAGCATTGTCCCACGGCCCCGGATTTGCACCACGACCAGCCCACGCTCGCCACACTTTCTCTCGTAAATTTCTGGATTTGGCACGTGTTAGTACCGGCCAAACCGTAGGTCGTGCGATCGCAATCGCATAGCTATCACCTTGCCCTCTGTCCATGGCCGTTTTTTTAGCGGCAGCAATTTCCTCATCCGTTAAGCCGCCCAGGTCGGCAAGATTTGACGTCGCAACAATAAGCTCACCTTCCTCAGACTGGATATTCAAACTGAATTTAGTTTGTAATTCCGCGAGCCGTTTATTGATAACCATAAGCCGATCCTGATCAGCCGGTTGAAGCAACGCACCCTGGCGAACCATTTTGTCACGTATGACAGTCACAAGCCTTGCGGATTGCTCATCCGGCACCGAGCCTGGGAGACTTTTATAAATCTCATCCACCCTGTGAAATAAAGCTGCCGAATGTGCCATTTCATCTACCAATTGTGCTTTTGTAGACGAAATTTCCGATGCCAACTTTTTAATGTCCTGCTCGTCCGTCGTGATGACAAAAATCTCGATCAAGCTTGATATATTCTTTAACACAATCGATCGACGTTCCAATTCAAGCACTGTATTTTCAAAACTTGCCGGTGCTTGATTATTGGCAATCTGCTGGATTGTTGCACGTTGCTCAGTCACAACCCGATCAAAGACCATCTTCAGAACCTGAGCATTGGCATACTGAATAGGAGGAACGCCGCCATAAGCCCCCGGCCATTCAATGGCCAGCATTTTATAGAGTTGGTCGCTATAGTGTTCAGAGCTAAGAATTTCTTGATGAATATCTTTCATGGTTTGTGCCAAGAAGTCCGGGACTTCATTAACAAAGTTATGCCCTGTTCCATCCGGCGCGTAGACTCGCTTCGCATTGTGCGAGGCTTGCATATAACGCTCTCGTGCACTGACCAGAAATTTCAAAAATCGATCCGCTTCTGCACCCTGCCCCAATACGCTCTCTGTATAAGGGACCAAACTCTTATCCGGCCCAGGGGCGACCAAATAAAGCGGCATATCACCAAGCTCGCCGTCAAACACCATTGTATCCCAAGCGCGTTCGACCAATCCCTGTGCGGACAGTTCTTCATACATTGATGCTGTGGCAAAATCGCTGCGGGCATGAACCATCAAATGCGGCATTACCGCCATGGGATCATCGAGCTTGATATCATTGCCCACACCTATCGAAATGTCTTCAGAAAGGGGCGGCATGCTATAAAGCCCAAAAATTTTCTTTAATCCCTGATAAAAAACAGTGCGAGCCATCCCGCCCATAGCCTTTTTATCGGCACCATAAAAAACCACATCCAGGGGCGTCGCATCCAACAAGACCAAGCCGGCGGTTTCATCGGGATAGCGGCGTGCAATATTGGCGGCCAATAAACCACCAAAAGAATGACCGGCAAAAATAAATGGCCCATGCTCACCTGCAGCGTTCAGGGCCGCCATGATTTCCTCGGCTTCCGTGGCGGTCGTTCTGGGGAACGATCCGACAGTGCTCCACCCTGTGCCCGGACGGTCGATCAGAATCGACCGGCTATTGTCACGCATCCGACGATGTTGCTCCCACAACGACAAGCCCGGGGCATAGCCACCCCCAAACCAAACCACCGTCGGGCCATTGATCGGGCCCTCAGCCATAAGGTGAATATCCATGCCATGAACGGATACGATCGTGCCCGGCGCTTCTAGCCGCGACTCTGCCGCCCTCAAGCGGACAAGATGAGACACAGCCCCCACAGCCAGCACGAGGGCTAACCCGCTAAGGGCTAGACACAGCCAACGCACGAGCTTGGGACTACAGATAATATAACCAGCGACGCCTATCGTGAACAACACTGCAGCAATGACAAGACCGCTGTAGTCCAAGCTCAGGAATGAATAGATCGCAGCTTTCATGAATGGAACCCTATACCGCCCCTAGACAGGCCACCGTTAATTTACATGCAATAGTGTATGGCAACAGTATGTTCTCAGCAATATGGAACCTCATAATTTTGGGCTTTACAGGACAATCATTTATTAACTAATTGGAATATATTAATATTATTCATCACCCTTCCCTTTTGAAGGCCCCCATTTGGCCGCCGCAGTTTCTCTTGAAAAAAAACATACAGTACAGTACTGTCAGTCAAGACAAACGACGTCTACCCAGAACACAAGCTCCATTTCGGGAGGGAAAACGACATGAAAAAACTCTTAAAGATAGCAATCGGCGCAAACGCACTCCTTGGTTCGACAGCGTTGTTCGGCAGCATCCCCACAGCCGTTCAGGCACAAGACACCCCCGTCGTCAGCACCATCCTTGCCGAAATTGTTGTGACGGCTCAACGTCGTGAACAACGCCTGATTGAAGTGACCTCATCCGTAAGCGCGTTCACCGGCGATGACATCCAAAGCCGCGGTATTGGCGATTTAAGCGCCCTACAGGCCTCTATCCCCGGCCTCCGCATGGTCGACATCGGCCCCGGCCAACAACGCATTCAATTGCGCGGTGTTTCCCAGTATCAGGGCCTACCGACAGTCGGCAACTATCTGGATGAATTTTCTTTAAACAACCGCTCAGCCCAAGGCGTTCCTGAAATCCGCTTGTTGGATATAGAACGCGTCGAAGTCCTGCGCGGACCACAACCAGTTCTATATGGCGAAGGCTCCATGGGCGGAACAATTCGCTATATCACCAAGAATCCAGATCTCAGCTCAGTAAGCGCCGTTGCCCTGGCGGAATTGAACACCGTAAAAGGTGGAGAAGCCGGGTGGCGAGCCGAAGGCATTGTCAACATGCCGCTTGCCGAAGACAAAGTTGGCTTGCGGATCGCAGCCACGCGCGATGAAGATGGTGGCTGGATTGACGGCCCCCTAGGTCGCAACGCCAACGATCGCACCACAACCACCATCCGTGGCAAGCTTTTGTTCACCCCATCCGAAGCGCTGACAATCTCGCTCTTGGGTCTTTATAACGAATCAGAGCAAGATATAAAAAGCTACTCCTTCAATGGCCGCGATACCTTACAAATCAACCCGTCGCCCTCACGCCAGAAATATAAGTTGGGCAATATAGAAATCGGTTACGATCTTGGCCCCGTAACATTGTTGAGTGTGACAGGTTACTTAAACCAAGACTCCCGATCCGTTGATGATTCAACATCATTCTACCAAACATTATTTGGCGGACCACTTCTTGAAGATGCCTTGACCGACGCCATCGGTGAAATGGATAAGTGGTCTCAGGAATTCCGTTTAACTTCAAATGGAGACGGTCCGCTTCAATATTTATTGGGTCTGTCTTATACACATTCAAAGACAGATGGCGTGACCTACGGTACCGGCGTATCGCTGATCCCTGGTCTTCCCGCGGGCTCATTGGGATTAGAATTTGATCTCGCTTCAAAAACAAAATCAAAAATCTGGGCTTTCTTTGGGAATGTCAGCTACAAACTAAACGACAGTTTGACATTTGAAGCTGGTGGCCGTTACTTCCGCGACAAAGTCGTGGCCGGTGATGCATCTATATTTTATGATCTCGGCGGACCTGGCGTCGATATCATCACACCCTTAACATATAAAGACGCGTCCTTTGAAAGCTTTAATCCACGAGCCAGCTTATCCCTGGATACGGGATCATCCGGCATCGTCTATATCAGTGCAGCAAAAGGATACCGATCAGGCGGGTTTAATGGGGCGGCCGCAGGACTTCCCGGCGTGTCCCCCACCATTGAACCAGAGAAACTTTGGACCTACGAAATCGGCAGCAAGCAAAGCTTGTTTGATAACAAAGTCTATCTAGAAGTTTCAGCCTATTATAACGATTATACAAACATCCAATTAAATCAGTTCGTCCCTGCCATGCCAGGACGCGCCTTCGTGCAAAACGGCGGCAAGGCGAGTGGCCCGGGTGTCGACTTTATTCTCCAAGCGGCACTCCAAGACGACCTGAGATTATCGCTGACTGCTGGATGGAACCGCCTACGATTCGATACGGATAGTGCCGATAAGCTCAAAGGCGATCCCGCCGACTTGGTCCCGGATTGGAATCTATCAGCCTCTTTTGATTACGAACCGCGCCTCACTGACAGCACAACCTTGATCGTTCACGCCGATATCGGCTATGTCGACAAAGCGCAAATCATCTTGCGGTCTTTAACAGGATCAGGTTTGAATGCTGTGGCACCAAGCAATAGCCGTACTACAGCAAATGTTCGGCTCGGCGCGCGCTATGAAAATTTCGAAACATACATTTATGCAAACAATCTGTTTAATACGTTGAAGATTGTTAATCCAGCCTTCGGCGCATTCTTCGAACCGATTTACACCCAACCCCGCACCATCGGTATCGGTGCAAAAGCGGCGTTCTAGGGACTGTGTGGACTTTCCGTGCCGTCGAATATTCGGCGGCACGGAAGACATACCCAAATTATTATAATATTATGTCTTACGACGTTTTCTCGATGACGATTTTTGCAAATAATCTGCAACCAAATCACGATGATTATCGTCAGGTTGCTTCCCCGTCAGCACGCTATAAAAATAGGGAGCTAACGCACAAAACTCTTCCGCCGTCTCATTCATGGGTAGCGCATGATACCCAACACGATGGAAATACAGCACGCGCGCCCGAACCTGACTTTCCATCTCCCCATAGTCGTATGCGCGGAATGCCAGTTCGATTAGTTTGATCCAGGCGTGATCAATACTTCTGACGATATTGGCAACCATGGCCTCTTTCCGCGCCCAAATACGCACGGCCATGCCAAATGCAGGAAAGTCCGCATCCTCGGTCAGCCACACGAAACCAATATCATTCAAATTAGGGCTGGCCTTTAACCAACGGTCTCGAATTTGATCCATTTCTGTCAAATTATGTTTTTGCCAATCGTCCAGCAATGCCGATTGGAGATCATCCAAATCCTTAAAGTGCCAATAAAAGCTGCCGCGCGTCACTTTCAGTTTTTTGGCCAACGTATCAATTTTGACGCTATCAATGCCAGAGGTAACAAAAGCCTCTCGGGCTGCAACAATCCAGTCTTCCCTGGCCAATTTTACTCTCGGTTGGGACATAAACCTCAGTCTCCAGTCATGTACACAGCCAATGACACCGCTGGCCGTCTGAATCCTAAACCACCGCGGAGTTTAGGGGCTGGACACAAAAAAATCAATCCATCAGAACTTGATTGTAGGGTGAACAAATATTCCAAAAAATCATTTAATAATAATATTATAGTTACGATTCTTCGGCTTCACAAAACAGTTATGTATGGTATATTGAAGCCTTACCCGCAAACACTAAGGCCCTAAAAATGATCCCCCCCTGCTCTGCGAACGTTTTATCTGACCTGTGCGATGCCTATTGGACATTGGAAAAAGAAGAAACTCCATTCCATGCGATCCTCGCCGGGGCAGAGACACAAAGCGTAAAGGTTTTTTGTGAAGCGCAAAGCGACCACGATCGACGCGCAGCAAGGGCTAAAGCGCTGCAGGCAGCGCTTGAAAAAATTGACACGTCAGCCCTGCATTTTAAAGATCAAGTGACTGCAAAACTTCTCGCTTATGAACTTGAAATGATAATCAAGTTGCATGAGCTTGACGCTCATATGCGTCCATCGCTTCTGCCACTCGGGCCAGATTTCAACATGGTGTATTTCGCCAACACCACGAGTTTAGAAAATATTGAGCAAGCCGAACGCTACTTACAACGATTGAAAACTTTTCCCGATTTTATAGAAGATCTAAAGACTAATCTTCGCACGGGCATTCAAAAAGGATATCGCTATCCTGCGCATATCATAACAGCAGCGATTAAAGTCGCAGCGGTTAATATTAAAGAAGACGCAACACAATCCGCCTGGTACAAGCCGTTTCTTCGCAGCAGCATACGATCCAACCCGCGTCTGCAAGCTGTAGCGCAGGAGGTAAAAGATTTTATTGAAATAAAATTGTATCCGTCCCTGAAATCTTACGAAGATTTCTTACACCAAGATCTGCAGAAACATACGCGGCAATCCATCAGCGCCATAGAAGATCAAAATGGTCGAGACCTTTATCAATATTTGGTCAAAAGGTTCACATCGCTTTCAATTGATCCTAATGAAATTCACCATATCGGCTTGTCCGAAGTGCGGCGCCTGAATGATGAACTGGCCAAAGTTGCCGACCGTGCCGGTACAAAGAACATAAAAGACTATCGAACCTCATTGACATCCAATCCAGACTATATTGCCGCATCAGCAAACCATCTTCAGCAAGAAGTCGAAAGTTTATGTAAGCGTATTGATGGTAAAATCCCCACTTATTTTTCCAATCTGCCGCGCATTACCTATGGCGTGAACTTAGTCCCAGAAGAAATGTCGGACACAATGCCGCCTGCCTATGCCCAACCATCGACATCAGATGGCAATAGCCCCGGCATATTTTGGATTAACAGCAATACACAAAAAGTGCCGCGGTATATTCTGGCGTCATTGGCCTTGCATGAAGCATGGCCTGGGCATTTAATGCATATTGCCATGATGCAAGAACAAACCGATGTCCCGACATTTCGGCGTTTCGGCGCTGTGAAATATACGTCTTGCATCGAAGGTTGGGCGCTTTATTGCGAAACACTCGGCATTGAAATGGGACTATACGAAGATCCCGCATCGGACTTCGGCCGGCTTGAAATGGAACTATGGCGTGCCGCACGACTGGTTGTTGATACTGGCATTCATTGGCATGGTTGGTCACGTGATCAAGCCATAAAATACATGACCAGTGAATTGTCCCTATCGTCCAGCACCATAGAATCTGAAGTTGATCGCTATATTGCCTTGCCCGCACAAGCATTGGGCTATCAAATTGGCAATTTGAAAATATGTGAACTACGCCGCAAAGCCGAACACGTGATGGGCGATCACTTTTCGATCAAGAGCTTTCACAACACCATCACGAGCGCAGGTCCCGTCACATTAGACATCCTGGATAGCATCGTCAGCCAGTGGATTAGCCAATCCATGGCCGCGATACCCTTGTCCGCATAAGCTTTTTTATAAATTCCAAATAGGTGAGCTGACATGCCGACCACCCCACATTCCGGCATCTACTATGAAATCCACGGCAAAGGGACGCCCTTATTTCTTGGTTTTCCGATTATGGCATCGTTTGCTGATATCTTTGGCCCAAACGCCGGTGATATCGCAAAACACTATATAGAAAAGTTATCTGATCACTATGCTGTCTTGTTGATGGACTACCCGAGTATCGGAAAAAGCAAAGATATCCCGACTGCGGAACTGACAATCGATCGTGTCATAGACGATTATATATCTGTGTTTGATCATGCCAAATTTGATCGCTTTATTTATTGGGGGTACAGTTGGGGCGCTGCTGTCGGGCTGCAATTAGCATCACGAATACCAGCCCGGTTGTCTGCCTTGATCATCGGTGGCTGGCCGCCGCTCGGT
>JBBCIP010000054.1:0-11386 GCA_037189785.1 Alphaproteobacteria bacterium | reverse complement strand
AAATATTCATGGTTATCCTCGACTTAAGCCTTCATTCACACAATCACAAACATAGTCGAGCCGATGCATATCCGGCGTCTTAACAAATTAATTGAGCAATTTGGGATTTGATTAGGCTTCGGTGGCCTTTTGTGCCGCTATAACCTTAGAAAAGACTCGCCTTGCCGCCAGCCCCGAAACAATACCGACGCACGCGCAGATAAAAGCGGTCAAAATAACGGCGTATCCGAGTGGGTTATTACTATCTACGAAGAGATAATCACTCCATAAGCCAATTAGTAAGGGGCCAAGCCCTACAGATATCAGGCTGGTAATAGCAAGAAATATTGCGCTCATCATGCCTCTATACCGCAAGGGCGTCAGCATTTGGACACCGACCCATCCTTGTGGCGTTCCTAAAAGCACCATGGTATGAACTAAGGAATAAGCGACTAATGAGAAGATCAGTGGCAAAACTCCAGAAAAAGCGAACCATGCGCTCGGAATAATAACAATTAGCGCAAATAATACTGCAATAACTGGGGCCTCGTGAACTCCCTTACTTCCTAATTTATCGGTGAAATAGCCCCCCAAGATAGCACCGACAGGGCCCAGCACAACGCTCACCACACCAGTTACAATAGCTGCATGAGCGATATCCATATGGTACGCTCTAAAATAAAAGCTTGGCACCCACGCAGCAAGTGTGTGGCCAATCATATTAATGCTGGTGGCCGCAATTAAGAACAACGTATACGCTTTGGCATTATCTTTAATATAGCTCAGCAAAGCCTTATAACTCGGCTCATTGCCGGTCTTAACAACCGCTCGTTTAGGTTCTTTGACAGTTGCCATTAAAACAATTGCTAAAATCCCTGGGATAGTTGCAAGAACGAACAAACCTTGCCATGGAGCAAAATGGTGGCCAATGAGTTGCATTCCTCCTTGCGCCACTAAAAACGCCAAGGCAACCCCACCACCAATAAAAGCCAGGGCTTTCCCGATGGTGACACCCATAAAGAATAGGGCATTCGTGGTTCCCAACCATTCTCTGGCAACATAGGCCCCTAACAATGAAACAGCCGCGGGAACAAGAGTTGCTTCGGATAACCCAACCAGCAATCTTGCGCCAAAAAGCCCAGAAAATGTCGATGTAAAGGCGCAAGCTGCTGTTGCACAGGTCCAGATAACTCCCCCGATCAAAATAATATTACGTCGGTTATAACTATCAGCCATCCTGCCTGCGGGAAGGCCGGCAATGCAATAAAGAAGCGCAAATCCAAGTCCATATAAAAGACCGAGCTGAGTATCACTTAAGGCTAAGTCTACTTTTAGCGGCACAATCACCACACCCATCAGAAAGCGATCTAATGAGGCAACAATATGCACAAGCGTCAAAACGGCAACGACATACCACACCCCTTTGCTAAGGGGTAACCTCTTAACAGGAGCCGCAGCACTACCACCGTTAGAGACACTCATCACCAGACTCCGAGGAACTATTTATAAACCAATATGTTTAGCTAATCTACTAATCGACAATTGCGGATGCTGAAGACAAAGATGGAGAAAATTCTTCTCTACGAGCATCTTCGTTTAATTCTCTAAGCCGAGGTTTGAATATTTTTCCGCTACTATTGAGTGGAAAGAAATCAAGGATCTCAATTCGAATAGGGCGTTTATAGGATGCAAGATTCTGGCTACAGTGCGCCATCAAATCAGGAATACCTGCAAACTCACTTGAAACAGAAATACAAGCGATAACAACCTCACCCCAATGATCGTCCGGCTCCCCAATCACTGCAGCATGCGTAACACCTGGGAATTTTGTCAACACTGTTTCAATTTCTACTGGATATACATTTTCCCCACCGCGGATAATCATATCCTTGCTTCGACCGGCCAGGAAAATATATCCATCCTCATCCATATATCCCATGTCGCCGCCCCAATACCATCCTCCACGGAAAGCTTGTGCGGTAGCATCCGGCATACCAAGATAACCTGCCATGCGTTGGTCACTTAAGGTCACAATATCGCCAATCGTTCCCCGAGGAACTTCTTTGCCCTCGCTATCGACGATTTGAGCGACAACTCCAATACCTGGCCTACCAACACTCGTCAGAAGATTGTGTTCTCCAGCGTGAGCGCGCCAATGATCTTTTGAAGTTAGAGTGCTCTGTGTACCGGTTTCAGTGCCACCGAATAATTGCACAAAATTACAACCGAATGTTTCGATCGCCCTTTTTAAAAGAGCAGGAGACATAGGAGCACCACCATACATGATGGTCTTAAGGCTAGAAAATGATGTGTTTCCACAGTTCGGGTGGTCCAATAACGAACTAATCATGGTCGGTACGAATAAGCAGTCTGTTATCTTAAGTTCATCAATACAACGTAATGCTTCTGTTGCATTGAACTGCGGTAAAATCAATGACGCACTACGACTAATGATATTGGTAAGAATCAAACCATAGCCGCCGATATGAAACATCGGCGAACCGCTATAACGTCTTCCCTCCCAATCGATTTCATAGTTCGTCATTCCATGCGAACATTGTATTTTCAACATGCCATAAGGCTGCAAAACGCCTTTTGAGACTCCCGTTGTGCCACTTGTGAAGGCCAATGCCATAATATCTTCGTTGAAGATATCGATTTCCGGTTCATGATCCTCACCGGACAATAAAAAGTCATTATATTGAACATTTTTCTTGGATTGATCAAAAGCAATAGAAAATTTTATCGACGATATTGCCTGCAGAAGCTTACCCGCCAGATCTTCATACCGTTCGCTGTATAGCAAAGCTGTAGGCTCCGCCACAGTAAGCTGCGCAATCAGCTCGGGCAATTGCAATCGATTATTTAATGGTACGAAGATTGCCCCAATTTTCGTACAAGCAAACATTGTTTCAATATAATTTGCATGATCTATCGATAGTATAGCAACACGATCGCCTTTTATAATTCCTTTTCTCAGGAGACCGGTCGCAAGCAAATTAACGCGCGTGTTAGCTTCTTTAAAAGACCGCTCACGACCATCTTCAAAGATGAAACACGGCAATTCGGGTGTTATTTCAGCTGCAGTACGTATGTAGTCCCCAAATTGAAATCTTGGAAGTGGCATCAGAAAATCCCTATTTCCTTGAACTGACTATTCTGTAGTTTTGAATATCTTAGCAGTCACCTGTGCCATTTGCACATTTTTGCAGACTTGGCGGCATATTCAAATACTCATCTAGTGTATTATGTAAATGGCGAATACGAATTTCCTGATAGTTCCCAAGTGTAACACCCTTTTTATGCATCGCTTGTAAACCGATCTGGATTCGTTCAAGATTATCCACATCCTGATCCAATACGACTCCCAAAGCTCCCAACTGTTTAGCGCTGCTAAACAGCTCATCTTCGTTGAGCCAATGAATTTCTGCTCCTTTCTTTTGAGGAGCATTTTCAGCTTTTACGAATAAATACATAACCTCCATAATGCATCTATGGGGATCATTCTGATAGGGTCTAAACCTGTATGCAATAGGAGATCCGAGACCGCCCCAAGGCATAAAATTTGGAAATAATAAATACTGTATAGCATCTAACATTTCTGAATCACTCGCGGTGTCAAGATCAACACCTGTCGACTGACTCAAAACTTCACGAAATCTTTGCGCCAAACTTGGACGAGCCAATTCACCTTCTTTGAGTTCCAGGGGTCCGTTTGTTCCTATGATCGGCATATCCCTGATCATAGCTTCTACAATCTCTTGTTCTGTTAGACTTCCAGCCTTTCCATCACGCACACCGAACCAAGTAATAACACGGTTGACATGCTTAATGCCCGGCCACACATCATATTGCGCCTTCGTATCACCCGTGTAGCTGTCCGACTGAGGATGGGTTGTGGGTATATGAAAGCCCTCAATAAAAGCCTCCATAGCCGCTTTCCAGTTACAACGAATAATTTTTGCAACATGAACGGCCTTATGCCGATTTTCCAAAGGCCAGCGAGCGAAATGACTCGGCAGCGTTTCCATGTAGGTTGACAGAGGTGGAGTTTCTGAACTCAAGCATATGAACACAAAGCCTCCCCAAGTGTCCAAACGGATTTCCGGCATCCGAAAGTTTTCTTTGGTGACATGTGGAAAATCCCAAGGAGTAGGTTTCGCAATCAATTCACCAGATAAAGACCACGTAAAACCATGAAACGGGCAACGAAATCGCTCAACAGTTCCACCACAACGTCTTAATTGTGTTCCGCGATGCAAACATGCATTGGGAAACGCCCTTATGGCACCACTTTCCGTACGAACAACAATGATGGATTCTGAACCGATTTCATAAACAATGTGGTCTCCGGCATTAAGGATGTCTTCTTCACGACAAACCATTTGCCAAACCCGAGACCACATATGGGTCATTTCTCTGTCGTGAAATGACTGAGACGTGTAGCGAGTGGCATCTATATCTTCACTACCCAAATAAACAGCACTCTCATCTCGGAGCGATTGCGGCACCTCTCGGCTGTCGCCGTCCAAAACGTCCTGCACCAGAGGACCGGAAGATCGTGCGAGTGCGGGTGGATATGAAGGACGAGTGCCTTGAGAATGCTGCTTCATGAAAATACCTTACATACTGCGCGGTTCAACCGTAGGAAAGTGAACGATAGCTCTAGTATATCACAGGGCTATAAAAATAGGATATGCCGGCGGTATGGCTACCGCCGGCATATACCTTTCTAGAACTTAAAGTCAACGGCAACGCCAAAACGGCGCGGGCGGTTATAAGCGACAATGTCTCCTTGCCCGGTTGAACTGACGGTATCAAGGACATGCTCATTGGTTAAGTTTTCGCCCCAAATACTAAAGCGAACACTTTCCGATGGCAGTTCATAAGAAATCTGTCCACCAACCAACCAATAAGCTGGCTGCGTGATACGGCCATCATAAGTGTATCTGACTTTCGCGCTGTGATAAGCATTGGCAGAAAATGTGATCGCTCCTGCCGAAAATTCGTGTGTATAGTCGGCCCCCAAAGAAATCGTATAAGCAGGTGCCCTGAGCATCCGCGTATCGGAAGCATCAAATAACAAACCAGAATTTCCGCCAACAGGAACACCACCTACCGTTGTCGGCACTTGCACAACAATATTTGGGAGTTCATCATATTTTGCATCCAACAGAGACACTGCTCCGCGCAATTGCAACCCCGAAACCGGGATAGCCGTCACTTCCGCTTCAACACCTTTCATCGTTGCTTTACCAGCATTCATAAGAATAGTGTTGATGTTTCCTGGTGGACGAATACCAATTTGAAGATCATCATACTTATACAAGAATGCCGCAAAATTAGTCCGTAACCATGGCAACGGATCAGCCTTCACACCAGCCTCGAAAGCATTATTGATTTCTGGATTAACAGCCAAAGGTGAGGTCGCCTGACTATTGAAAACACCACTTTTGAAAGCACTGCTGTAACTTGCATAGACACTTGCGTCATCGCTAAAGAAATATTGAGCAAGTATCTTAGGACTCAGATTATCAAAGGATTTCTTTTGCTTAGGGAAAATTTGGTTTCCATTAACAAACTGAACAAAGTCACGCTTTTCATAAGTATATCGCGCACCGCCAACAAGATTGAAATTTGATGTCACTTTCCATGTGATATCTGTAAAGGCCGCAATTGATTTCGTATGAAGCGTTGGATCCAGTGACGTTGCACCAAATTGCAGAGGTCGATAGGTCCCCTTAGAATAGAAACCATAAACACCGGCGATCCACTCAATAGTGTCCCCCGTATTAGACAATAGCCGTATTTCTTGTGTCGCCGTTTCTGTTCTTTGTCGACCGGTACTGGTTGTCAACGGCGCTGGTGAAGAATCTGAATCACGAATAAGTAATGATTTGTGTCTTCCGAAACTAGATGTAGTCTCGAGTCTATAACCTCCGAGATCAAAGGCCAACTCTAGGTTGGCGCCATATCCTTCAGATTCGGCAAGAGATATAAAATCAACAGAAGTTTGATTTGGCTTAGTTGGCAATAATATGTTGGGGTTACTGGCTCGCGTATTCGTATTTCCATTTAATGGTTGACCAACAGCCAAGCTATCATCCCGAATATCATATGCATTGACACTCAAACGCAGCTCAAATGTATCGCTTGGCTTCAGGAGGAGCTTTGAACGCCCAGCAAACGACCGGCGATCACCGTCCATGCCACCAGTAAGCAAGTTACGGACATACCCATCATCAGCACTATAAAGTCCGGCAAAATCGATCGCCGCAGTATCCGATATGCCCGTGGATCCATAGACACGTACCGATCTTTCATTGAACCGGCCATAACGCAACCGCAACTCGGCTTGTGGATCGAAAGTTGGGTCTGGAGTAATAATATTAATAAGTCCACCCGTGGCGTTACGTCCAAATAACGTCCCTTGGGGGCCCCGCAACACCTCTACGCGATCCACTTTCAAAAGATCCAACTGATTACCAGCAAGATCCGGCTGATAAACACCATCAATATAAACGGCAATCGGGCTTTCATTGCCCGGGCCACCCGAAGTAGTGCCAACACCACGCAAAGTTGGTTGCAAAGACAAAGTACTGCGACCAAAAACAAGACCCGGCGTCGCCATCGTCAAATTGAAAGCAGTATCAATACCCGATGCTTCCAAATCGCTCGCAGACAGCGCCGTAATAGCCACAGGGACATCTTGCAAATTAGCTGCACGCCGCGTTGCTGTGACCACGATATCTTCAATAGCCATGCTATCGCGGGCCGCTTGATCACTCGACACTTCAGCTACCGCTGATCGAGAAACCGCGATAGTTGAAGCCGTCGCAAGCAGTAAAAGAACCATATTTTTTTGTTTAGACATAACATCTCCCAAGCTAACCAGCTTTGTTAAATTCTATCTTTTAGCTCTCATTTAATATCGGTTAAATGCGCTTCCCCAAAAACGAGCTCAGCATATAGTCCGCTCTACTTATTCTTTTAGCATTTCGACTATTATTCTGAGGTGGCCTTAATTTTAAGTGCTCGTTGGTTCGATGAAAATAGAAAGCAGTGAAGCATCAAGTTTACTATAACTAAACCACCATGTCGGCAGTGCTAGCTTGTGCACTCGTAATTTTATAATCGGGCTTGCCCTTGATGGTGACTTAACCATTTAGCAATAATGCCAAGCTGGACTTCAGTCGATCCGCCAAATATGGTGCGAACCCTGCTATTTAAATAGCGGGGAATTACGGCCAAATCTTTTAATTCGTCCAATGATCGACCTGCTGCATGGAGAGGACGTTTACTTTCCCACTCCAAAGCTTCATCTCCCAGAACCATCACCGCAGTCTCATGAATAGCCTGCTCCACGATACTAGCTCTCAACTTTATAGTGGACGCCACCACACCGCCGTCGTCCTGGTGGGGGTCGTTTTGCAACGTTTCTAATTCCAACATTTCAACAACATCTGTATCTATGGAGTGATTTGCTAGTCTCTGAATGATGAATGGATCATCTCGCGCTGCTTTATTCTTATGAATATTTTCAACCAATATCGTCAATTGCGCCCGAAGTCTTGCGGTCGCATTTCCTGGGCTAGCCCGTTCTACAGCCAAAAGATGTTTGGCAATCATCCAACCATCACCGTCTTGGCCGATCCTTTGTGACACAGGCACGCGAACATCATCTAAGAAGACTTGATTAACCTCATGATCCCCCGCAATAGTCTTAATAGGTTGGACAGCAATCCCTGCGGATTCCATGCTGACGATCAAACATGTTATACCGTCCTGGGGTTTTCCGGTATCTTTGGTACGAACGAGTAAAATCATCCAGTTGGAATAATGTGCATGCGTTTGCCATAACTTGGTACCGTTTACGACATAGCAATCTTCTTCAAGAACTGCGGCACACTTTAGAGAAGCAAGATCCGATCCTGCGCCTGGCTCAGAGAAGCCTTGACACCAATAGTGCTCTCCCGAAAGAAGTCGAGGCAAAAACTCGCGCTTCTGGTCTTCCGTCCCAAACTGCAACAGGATAGGTGCCACCAATCGCATGCCCAGCTGCGATATAACGGGGGCAGAAGCACGCCACGTCTCTATGCGCCAAATGTATTCCTGTATCGCCGTCCACCCTTTCCCTCCATATTCCTCAGGCCAGGATGGAGCCGCCAAGCCATGGGCGTATAAAATCTCGTGCCAAGCGTGCGATATATCGTACTCAAATAATGCGCTAATATTCACAATTGCAGCATTGCGCAGTTCTTCGGGAAGCGACGTCGCCAAGAAACTCCGGACGTTATCCCTAAATTCTAATTCTGACGGAGACAACTCAATGTTCATCGTCACACCCTTACTGGTCGATACTATAAGCTAAACTGTCGTGGGTAGCGAAGGCACCATTTGTCATGAGCCTTTCATAGCGACGACGATGTTGATCGGGCGTCCCATAAAGTAAATTAAAGACCGTAACAGCTTTCAAATAGGTAGCGACACTGAGCTCCTCAGTCACCCCCATGCCTCCATGGAGTTGAACGGCTTGATGCGCAATAAATTTTGCGGAGTCTCCGACCTTGACTTTGGCCGCGGATACAGCACGCATTCTCAGCTGCCGTGATGAACTTAAACTTACCGTGGAAAAATTTGCTATAGCTCTCGCTTCTTCATAAGCCACAAGCATTTCAGCCAGACGATGCTCGATCACTTGGAACTTAATAAGGGGCCTTCCAAACTGGACTCGGGTTGAAACATAACCGTGCGTCTCAGCTATTAACTTCCGCAATCCACCAACAATGTAGGAACATAAGGCCGAAGCCGCACGGTCAAAGATTTCTTCGATCACGTCAAAAGTCTTTTCCGTTGCGCCAAGCAAACAATCTTTTTCGACACTTACGTCACGGAAAGAAAGTGTGGCCGCCTGACTGCCGTCCGTCAAATAATAGGACTTTATCTCAAGGCCTTTTATATTCTTTGGAACTAAAAACAATCCAATGCCATTTTTACTGTTTATCTCACCCGATACACGTGCGGAAACAACAATATAATCTGCTTCACCACCACCAAGCACAATCGTTTTAGTACCCTCTATTTCCCACCCTTTGTCTTTTTGCGTGGCTTTGGTTTCAACAACTGATAAATCACCGTTGCTTTTGCTTTCGTTATGAGCAAAACACATTTTTATGTCACCGGCTGCCACGTGCGCCAACACCTGCCGCTGACTTTCAGTGCCAGCTAACATGACTGCCCTTGCCCCCAATACTACAGTGGGAATATATGGCTCGACAACCAGCGCCGCCCCTAACGCGTTTAATACAATGGAAAGATCCGTTTCGCTCCCCTCGAATCCTCCATCAGCTTCAGTAAAAGGTAAGCCAAGCCATCCTAGCTCAGCAAACCTTATCCAACTCTTCTCACTAGCATGAATATCACCAGCAACGATTTTTTGCCGAACAGAGAAATCGTAATTTGTTGTCAGAAATCGATGAGCACTATCTGCAAGTAATTGCTGCTCTGTACTATACTTTAGATTCATAAATCATCCATTTCCAGAAGATATATCTTAATTCCGCAGAAGCTCCTATCGAGCAGTTATGCCACCATCACTCACCATTGCCGCAGCCGTTATAAAACCAGCTGCCGGTGAGCACAGCCAAACCACCAAACCGGCAATATCATCCGGCGTGCCAATACGGCCTATGGGCGACATCGCGATCGCTTTCGCCTGCTCTTCCGGTAATGGAAATGATGTGTCGAGCATGGGCGTCGCCACTGCCCCGGGACAAACTGCGTTTATCCGTATACCACTTTTTGCATATTCGAGCGCCGCACTACGGGTAAGTCCAATCACACCATGCTTTGACGCCGAATAAACGGCCAGCCCCGGACCACCCCTCAAACCAACTGTGGATGCTGTATTTACAATTGCCCCTTCTCCCTGCGATTGCATTATCTTGATTTCAGCCTGCATACACAAGAAAACACCTGAGAGGTTGGTTTGAATAACTCGATGCCATTCATTTATATCGACGTTCGCTAATTTTCCACGAGCTTGCGATACGCCGGCATTGTTATGCGCGTAATCTAGTCTCCCCCAAAGCTCCAGCGTTGCTTCAAACAATTTCGAAACTTGCGTAGAATCTGCGACATTACAGGGAATAAAACTTGCCTCGCCATAAGCGGCTTCAATTTCTCGTACTGTTTCCAAACCACCAGCATGATCAACGTCCGATACGACGACTCTTGCCCCTTCCTTAGCAAAAGCTATTGCGGACGCTCTTCCAATCCCTGATCCCGCGCCGGTTACGAGCGCTACACGTCCACTGAACATTGTATGACTTTCCCTCAATCACTTTTCTTCTAGTTTCGAAGTTATTGATAAATCTGATCTGCCTCATCTAATCGTGAGTATAATTTTATTAGGAGGACTAGTGTTTAGAAAATGAGCCATTTTACACATTGTTATCTCAATATTTCAGATATCACCAGATTACACAAAAGACGTATTCCAGTTTCCATATCTCCGATCTACTTTCTTAAATTCCATAATAATCTGCAGTCTGTTCAAGAATCTTACGCATCATATGGAAGCCAGATCAATCATCTTTTGATAAACAATTAAGCACGCGCTTAATGGACTAAACAAATTTTTCCAAAATGCGCTCCGCTCTCCTGATAGCGGAATGCTTCTTTCATATTTAACAATGGGAACGTTCTATCTACGCAAGGTTCTATATGATTAGCTTCTATAGCGGCAATCATTGCTTTTTGATCTGACCGATGTCCCACCCCAATTCCCGTGACGATGATCTGCTTCTGGTGAATCAATTCAATGGGTACAGCTTTATTGTTCTTAGCCAATACCCCTATTAAAGATATATGGCCTCCAATAGAACTTGCTGCCAGCGATTGCTCAAGATTGCCGGCTCCACCCACTTCAACAATTTCTTGCACTCCACCTGTCGCTTTGAATACATCACGACCCCATCTGGGATTTTCTCGATAATTTATGGTAAGATCCGCACCCAACTGACGAAGTTTATCTAATTTCTCGGAGGATGAAGACAAACTCACCACGCGCGCCCCAGCCGCTTTTGCAAATTGTACGGCAAATACGGATACACCCCCGGTCCCTTGAGTCAAAACCCAGTCACCAGGTTTAATGCGAGCAGTAGCAATGACTGCTTTCCAAGCAGTGAGTGCGGCGCAGGGCAAAGTCGAGGCAGATATCAAGTTCATATTTTTTGGTGCATGCGTAAAAGCTTTTTCTGGCTTTGTTACATATTGTGCACCAAACCCGTCGCACTGATCCCCCGGTATGTTGCCAAGCCGCTGCCGATTTGGTTGCCCATCTTCCCACTCCGGAAAGAAGCAACTTATAACGTGGTCTCCAACAGCAAACTCTTGAACTCCATCA
>JBBCIP010000053.1:0-2901 GCA_037189785.1 Alphaproteobacteria bacterium | reverse complement strand
CCTTATATGGCGACAAAACGGAAAATAACGGGTCACTTTGGGCTTCAAGCCGGACCGTTACGGCTGTGGGGCCATATTCTGGTCCGCGTGCGTTATTCCCAACCTCGCCGCCAAGTGCATGGCCCAACAATTGATGCCCATAACACACCCCTAACACTGGCATGCTGAAATTTTGCGCGGTTCTTAACCAGCCTGCTGTGCGTTCGCTCCACGGGTGGCGATCGCTGACCATCTTTGGTGAGCCGGTTATCAAAATACCTTTATGGTGAGGCCGATCCGGCAACGGTTCATCATCACAGACGCGGATGATCTGAACGATGCTCGGCTCCACGCCCATGGCGGCCAAGAATAAGCGATCAAAGTCCCCTGCCCGTGCAATGGTCAGCGGTTCAGCATGGCCAGTTTGGATCAATAGAAGCGACATGCACTATTCATAGGTAAGATGGCACAGAGCGTCAATAACAACGGGCGGCATCCATCAAGACGCCGCCCGTTATATGGCAAAGATCGTTATAGTCTTAGAAGCGAACGCGCAAGCCGGCCGCTAAGCCATGCACGGTTTCCGCCGAACGCAGCTTGATGTCATAGTCAGCAAACAGTTGAACGGCATTGCTGATATGCAAATTCAAACCAAGCCCCAACAAAGCGGCATTGCGCCCCGGCTGTGCCGGGGAAATGCCAAAGTCTTGGCCTTGCAGCGTCACGACTTGGCTGTCGATATCTTTGAAGTCATGGAGCCAGTAAGCCCGCACTTCGGGAACCAGTGTCATGCTGTCAAAGTCGACAACGGTATTGGCACGGGCACCGACCTTACCTTGGGCAACGCTGCCGCCGGTTTTAGCGACGTTCAAGCGGGCAACAGCAGCGCCATTTTCAAGCACGGAGTCCCGTCCGGCTTGATCCCAGCGCAGACCGATGCCAGGTTCGATATTGATGCTGTCGACCACAAAACGGGTACCGGCGTTGATGTCGGCGGCCCAATTGTTGCCTTTGTTACGGCTGCTGTAGTGTTCAACACCGCTGTTCAGCGTGACACTACGGGTTGTCCGGTAACGATCCCAGCTATGCGCTACTGTGGCATCGACGAAAACATTCGCGTCGGACCACGATCCGTAAGCGAACAGCTGGGTGTTGTTGACATCGCCATCGCCGAGGCCACGGGCATTGACGTCGCCCCGGATCACGGCAGCACCGAAACCGGTACGCAGATTGTCGTCGATTGCATAATCGGCACCAATCGCCACGCCGCCGGCTTGATAGCGATAGCCGATCCCTTGGGTATCAGCCTCAACACGTCCGGTACGGCCAATGAAATCGACCCACAACTCAGGGAATGCTTTGCTATCCGTCGTCGTGGCTTGTGTCCCGCCGTGGCGTAACGCGGCCAAACGTTGGCTGACGCCGTCGCGGCCCAAGCGGCGGCCTTCGATCCCGGCGGCAACTACGTCGGCATGGATCTCACCGCTCAATTCTTGCAGTGTTTGTGCCACACCGGCGGCACTGAAGCTAAGCAAGCCGGTGCGCAAGGGAAGAGCCGCATTTACTGAACGGAGATCATCGATCACCGCCCCAACGGCAGCGCCGTTGCGGGTCACGCCGACGGCTTCAAATGCAGTTGGCGTGACAGCAAGCACGATCGCGTGGCTGCCGTAGAACACTTCGAATTGTGATCCGACAGCCAAGCCAGCCGTGGGTTGCGACAGGCTATCAAATGTACCGGCAATCCCCCCTTCAGCCGCAACAATCGAGAATGTTTGGCCGATGCTTGGTGTATACGTGTTGGTAGCGCTGCCCGTAATTCCGCGCAACACCGGCTCCAACGTGCCGTCCGCTGTATAAACACTGTTGACGCCGGTCAATATGACGCGGGAATAGTTGCCAGCTCCATTACCTGTACCGATTCCATCAATATCGATTTGTAATACGCTGCCCGGCAATTGTGTGACAGAATTGATGAAAGTCAATGTGCCCGGTGAGTTACCGGGAGCCAAACGGCCAGCAACTTCTGTTTCCCCGTCAATGATCCCGGTTCCACGCAAGGTTCCTTGTTCGTGAACCCAAATGTCACCCACGAACGTTGCATTTTGCGCCAAGGTTCCTTCTTCAACACAGGCGCCGACAGCGTTTGAGCTGTTGCTTTGCAATATAAGCGATCCGCTACCGCGTTTGGTCAGGCATGCATCCCCAGAGATGCTTCCTTCGAGCGTCAGACTATGATCTAGGGTATCTATAACACCACCATTCGCCGTGATGATGATATCATGATTGATCGTGGTGCTTGTGGTAACACCGAAAGTGCCGCCGTCGATTTCCACATCGCCGTTACCGATCGCGCTATCGCTATTTACGAATACGCTACCTTGTTGAATAACTACCCCGCCATGGCTATTTTCGCCTGTCAAGATCAACGCACCAGCACCGGACTTAATGAGCTTGCCTAAGCCGGAAATATCACCATCAACGGCACTAGAAAATCCTGCCGTATCAAACGTGACGTCATTTACGCCAATAATCAAACTCTGCAGAATATTAAAGTCCGAGGTGAACTCAATGGTCTGGTTGTCAAGCCCCAATGTCTCTCCTGGCGGTAGGTTATTGATTATGTCACCAGCTTGTAGCTTGCCGGATCCGCCGCCGCCCGCATTGTTGGCCAGATTGTTCAAGTCGTCGAGATCGGTACCGAACAGATAAAAATATGTGAAAGTCTTGGTGTCACCAGTCAACATATCGCCAAGATCGAAACCAAGGCCGATTGTGAAATCGCCATCGCCGACGTTGATGCCGGATAAATAGTCACTGGGGTCGCTGCTCCAGTCCGCAACGCCTGCATTGTGGGTAAGATCTGAGTTTGTATAGAGCGACAGCACATAGCCTTTCACTGTGCTGACCGCGACCACAAGA
>JBBCIP010000052.1:0-5885 GCA_037189785.1 Alphaproteobacteria bacterium | reverse complement strand
ATCGAGGACAGGATCAGCAATATTTCGAGCAGTTCCATCGAAATCATTGACCGAATGAGTTTTGTACCGTTCAAATGCTGAAATCGACGTCATGATAACATCATCGCTGACTTGATAGTCCGCACGTAAAGCAGTTTGAAAGAAATAATCATCTCGCTCCAAAGGGGGAATATTGATGGACCAGTCTGCTGCCCGCGCTGTAAATGGTGGGTAGGGATAATCACGGTTTTCTTGTTCCGGTGGGGCGCCGGGCACACTGATATAGGTGGCGATACGCTGTGGTGCCTGCGTATCAGATTTGTCACGCCAACCATTGAGGTTAAGCGCCAGCTTCAGCGGTCCACTTTCCCAATCAAGTAAGATTCGGCCCTGTATCATGTCCTGTGCGCCAAGCTTATTATTATGAGTAGCGCTGTATTGCCAGTCTCCGCTATTTACGATCCGGCCGGCAACGCGGGCACGAACGCCACCACCTAGCGGACCACTGACAAAGCCCTGGAGGTCGACCGCGTTGAAACGACCAACACTGGCATCAACACCTGCGGATAAATCATCCGTAGGCTTAGCGGCAATATAATTGATTGCACCGCCTGTCGTGTTATTACCAAATAATGTCCCTTGCGGCCCTTTTAGGACTTCGACCCGTTCGAGATCGAGTGCTGCCGCTTTCGTCATTGCACTGAACGGCAATGGCACCTCATCCGTGTAAACTGCAACAGTTGGTGACGCCGACAACGTCGACTCATAAAAGCCAACGCCTCGTAGCGTATATACCGGCGTATTGAATGGCGATGGCTGTGCAGTCAAACCAGGAACCAACTTTGCCAAGTCGGCAGTGCTGGTAATACCTCGTGTGATTAAGGCATCACCAGTGACCGCGGTAATGGTGAGCGGCACCTCATTGATGGACTGATCACGTTTGTTGGCAGTGACAATAATTTCATCCAGACCATAATAAGTATTTTCGCTGCGCTCCACCTGTGTAGTTTCTGCACTGTCAGCAGCATCATCCGCCAGCACTGGTAAGGATGGTACGACAAAAGCGAGCAATGACACCCGAGCCATCATTGAGAGACGCAGATGCCGACTGACCCGGTTACAAGACGATTCAATTCGACCTAAAGAATGCCCATTAAAAATAGTTGAATACCTTACGCGTAAATCCATCAATAGCCTCCCTGATGTTCTATCTATTCTCTGCGTGATAAAAGTTATAATCAGAGCTCGCCTTCATCACTTGGCGCACTCTTTATGGCAGATTTTTCTATATATTTTTTCTCACCGGCTTTCAGTATCTTAAGAAAACAGCTCCCGGCATCTAAAACAAGCCGCTGGAAAAGGGGCAGAGGGATAACCCCCCTTAAGGGACACCCCATACGAAAAGGGGTATGGACGCTATACCCTATCTATCGGCAATGCCTTCAAGAAGACTAGTCTCTAACAGACAAACTCGAAAAGATCGTCAGAATACTTAAGATAATAGGGGCTGGGATTAACGACAGACATTAGGAGCGGTGACGCCACTTTCATCAGGCGCTGTTAGCGCCATACAACGGCCTGCGTAGCTTGACCGTAATCAACTAAACGCGCTCACGGGACAGGAGCTCCACCATACGTTCGGCACGTAGCGGCAGTGTATCAACTAACGCCGCATCGCCAATCGCATCTTGTACTGCGTTCATTATCGCAGCGGGAACACCGATGGTGCCGCTTTCACCAACCCCTTTAGATCCTAGAACAGAAAAGGGAGAAGGTGTTTCCAAATGTACCATATCAATGGTCGGAACATCGCTAGCCAGCGGAACGAGATAGTCATGCATACTCAGCATCAACGGCACCCCATCATCGCTATAGACAATTTCCTCAAACAGCGTTGCCCCGATAGCTTGAACCGCACCGCCGCAGACCTGTCCTTCAACCATTTTGGGGTTAATCTGCACGCCGCAATCGTGCCCAAATACCAACCGTTCAACCTTCACTTTTCCGGTTTCCACGTCGATTGAAACTTCGGCTGCAACCGTGCCATAGGAAAAGGCAACAGCTGGCGGATCATAGACTTCTCGCGCTTCCAGCCCCCCCGACAATCCTTCCGGATAAGATTGACCAAGATAGGCTGCACGCGCGACTGCCGCCATGCTCATCCGGCGCGTGGGATCATCGGCTACTTGAATTCCACCTTGCACGAGCGACACTTGTTCTAATGGCGCTTCCAGTAAATGGGCGCCCCACCTTCGAATTTGGTTGGCTAAGTTGCGACAAGCCAGCGCGACCGCTCCACCGCCAACGCCGGTTCCACGTCCGCCACCGCTAGCATAGCCGGTAAATGAGGCATTTAGAGTATCACCATAAAGTACACTGACATCCTCAATCGGCAAGGTTAATTCGTCCGCACAGATTTGCGCCAGCACCACTTCCAAACCCTGTCCCATTGGGGTCTGACTAGCAAACACCCGAACGTGTCCGCTCGGTTCCATACGAACATTAACAATGTCGAATGAACTGGTACTGACCCCTAACAGCCTATTTAGTGGTGAATGACCAAAATTGGTCAATTCAGTAAAACAGGCAAAACCGATCCCGCGCCGTAGCTTTCCTTTCGGCATCACGGCATGCCGCTTCCGCGTCGTATCAAAGTCAATCCGCTCTAGTACCATATCCATCAATTCCGCATAGCGCCCGGAATCAAGCGTCAGTCCGGTCGCAGTAGTAAATGGCATTTCTTCTGGCCGCACCAGATTACGCCGACGAATCTCCGCCGGATGAAGTCCTAATCGTCGCCCGGCAATATCCATGCAGCGCTCTATGGCCTGAGTCGCCTCTGGCTGACCATATCCACGATAGGCGCCTGTCGGGGTCTTGTTGGTCATAACGCCCTTCACCTCGATATCGACTGCCGGAACACGATACCCACTGGTCAGCATTGCTCCGGAGGCCCACACAGTGCCGATCGAAGAACCACAAACATCGCCGCCTTTGTCTAGGAATCCACGACAACGCACAGCTAGGATATGCCCATCACTCTCAAATGCTACCTCAATGTCCAGCCTTTCGTCACGGCCATGATAGGAACCAACAAATGCCTCCTTACGGCTTTCGATCCAGCGCACTGGTCGATCAAGCTTCAATGCGATAAAAGCCAGCAAAGTCTCCTCACCATAGGCAAAAGCTTTCATACCGAAAGCTCCTCCTACATCAGGTGCGATCACTCGAACCCTATGCTCCGCAAGCCCCAATGTCTCACCAAGTGCGGCCCGTACCTGATGAATGGATTGTGTCGAGGTCCACAAAGTCAGGCTGCCATCTGCTTCCGGCCTAGCGATAACCCCCCGTCCCTCCATCGAGAAGGGATGAACGCGCTGACTGGTAAACGACCCGCCGACGATTTCAGCAGCCTGCGCGAAAGCAGCCTCCACATTCCCTGCCTGCCAGCGCGATGTGGCCGCAATATTGTCAGGCCATTTAGGAAAAATGCGCGGTGCATCCGGCGCCAAACCTGCATCGATCGAAAGAACTGGTGGTAGGATATTCAACTTAGGTGTAACTAACCGAGCAGCCGCACGTGCGGCCTCAGCGCTGCGCGCAACGACAACAGCGTAAGGCTCCCCCACATAGCGTAACCTACCCTCCGCCAGCGCACGCACATCGGATCGACGTTGACCGGCGAGATCCCAGATCGGCGACTGTGCTCCGACCCCAACCAAATCTTCGGCTGTGAAAATCGCAACCACACCCGGAACATTACGGGCTTTCTCGACTTCAACCCCCAAGAGTTCAGCATGTGCCACCGGACTGCGTACCAAAGAAACCTCTAACGCGCCCGGTACAGGAATATCGCCAACATATGTCGCACGGCCCCGAACAGCCCGATCTATCATCGACCGCCGGACCGAACGGCCGACGAAAGCCGTGGGAGCGATACTCATATTGATCTCCCAGACATCCGTTCCTTAGCCAGTCGCGTTGCCACCTCAACAATAAATTGATAGCCCGTGCAGCGGCATGCACAAGCATTCAGGCGATCACGTATCATCTTTTCAGAGACGCGGTCGCCATCATTAATATCGTCAAGAAATTCGGCAACTACAGCCATCATACCCGCTGTACAGAAACCACATTGCGCAGCGAATCCATCCACAAATGCTTCTTGCAGGCGACGCAACTCCGGCTTATCGGCATACCCCTCCACGGTCATGACATGCCTCCCTTGCGCCTGAGCTGCCAATGTCAGACATGAACGCGTGGTCCGCCCATCCATCAAAACCGTACAGCTGCCGCACACACCCTCCTCGCACCCCAAATGCGTTCCGGTTAGGCCAAGTTGTTTACGTAAAAAATTCGCAAGCGTCGTCATCGGAGCGACATGATCGGTCATCACCTCGCCATTGACTGTCAATTCAATTGGTATCAACCGCATTCTAGGCCTCGCCTGCCTGAAGTCGTCTGAATAATATCGCCGCCATTTTCTGACGATACCCGATTGAATGGAACGGATCGGCCAGCATATCCTGTTCGCCTGCCTGAATTTTGAACCATTCTTCTATGTCTTTTTCCATCATTTCTACAACGAGCGGTCTTTTAAAAAGTCCTCCCACCGCAACCCGAACGAGACCATCGATCATCTGCATCATACCGACGGAAACAATCGCCTTTCCCGCCGAATGACGATCAAGCAACTCAGCAAAATTCACCGGTCCACCCCACATTTTACGACTAATGTGCACTGCGATGATTATCTCTCCCGGTTCTAGCCTAGTTGCAAAGGCCGCTTGTGGCAGAGCCGACATCTGCAAACGCCGACGGTCTGTTTCGATAGTGGCGTCCAAAAGCATCAGAACGAGCGGCAATTCAGCTCGTGGGTCGGCCCATGCCAGACTACCGCCGACTGTGGCACGATTTCTAATCGTAGTCGTTCCAACATAACTTAAGGCTTTACGTAATACCGGACAGCGTAGCACGGCTTCACTGCGCAAAATCGCATCAAAGCTCACCATAGCCCCCAGTGAAATCGTTTCATCATCGCAGTGAATGTGTTGAAGTTGTGCTATGGCCCTCAAATCTATTATTCGCCGAGCAGAACGCGAGCCATTCAATAACGCGGGGATGATGCTCTGCCCTCCCGCCAATAATATGTCACCGTTCTCCGTTCCGCTGTAGTGACGGAATAAATCATCCAGAGAAGTAGGTGCAAGATAGTCGGTTGGAAGACCAAGCAAGGAGAAGGGATCGGTTAGATCTGCAACCATACCTGCCACTGCCCCTCCATCTTTCGCTCTGGTTTAAAGCCAAGTCTTATTTAGACTAATGTACCCAACGCGAAAAAATCACTTTCCACTCGCCAAGTATCATCGCATTTTCTCCAGACTGCAATATAGCGATATTCTATCTCATCGCCACCTCCCTTTGGAGTCAAGTAGGAATTCGATATTTCATAGGCAAGGTCACCCTCTGCCCGGATGAATCGTGGTACCTGACGGGCACAGTCAAACGCTGTCACTAGATTTTCAAAAAGCTCCGCAATCGGCTTACGACCGATCAATGCAGGCATGTCTCCAGCCGAGACAACCGGATTTAATTCATCAGAGACATAATAATCTTCGACCAATCTGGTGGCATTTCCGTCCGCAAAATTTTTTTCGAATAGGTCACTGCGTTGCTTAATAATCTGTCGAATCGTACCATCGGCTTCGTTGGTCATGGGAAATTCCTTAGTGGTATTTTTACTTTGAGCGTATTTAGATTTATAATTTTATATCATTAGGCCTGAGCATTTTTTTCACGAATCCGCGCTAAAACCGCACGTGCTACGAGCGATGCAGATTCTGGATTCTGTCCTGTAATCAGATTACCGTCGATCGCAATATGGGCCCCGAAAGGTTCGGATGCTT
>JBBCIP010000051.1:0-8925 GCA_037189785.1 Alphaproteobacteria bacterium | reverse complement strand
ATCTGGACGATATGCTGGGCAATCTATTGGACAATGCCGGCAAGTGGAGCCTGAGCGAAATCCATGTGACAGTCGGTGTTGAAGACAGCGTGGTGGTGATCACCATTGACGATGATGGTCCCGGCATCCCGGAAAAAGATAGACAACTGGTCTTTGCCCGTGGCGAGCGCATCGATGAAACTGTGCCGGGGAGTGGGCTCGGGCTTGGTATCGTCCGTGACTTGGCTGTTCTATGCGGCGGTACTATTGACCTTGATGAAAGCGAAAGCGGTGGCTTGAAAGCGACGCTGCGTTTGCCGCAGGCGATAATTCGTCAATAATTCCAATACCCAGCCGTTGAAATTCGGCGGCATTTTTTCAAAATCTTATCCGACTATTTGCTGACGGTTTTATTCATCATCCGTTCAGCCACGGCTTTCTATAGTCCAACCATGGGCGATAGAATCGCTTGTTGCAGAGAGGGAGTTCCATTCATGAAAAAGGCAATTGCCATAGTCCTATGTGGGGCAATGTTAGCCGGATGTTCGGAATACATGGGTCCGAAGGAGCAAACGGGCACCTTCATGGGCGCTGCAACCGGTGCAATTCTGGGGGCCGCTATCGGTTCTAAAACCAAATGCCGTGGCTATCGCTGCAGCAGCGGAACCAGCACAAACGCCGTTGTGATCGGCGCGTTGGCGGGCGGGTTATTGGGCAGCCATATGGGCCGTTCGATGGATGAGCGCGACAAGCGGATGTATTACGCAGCTCAACAAAACGCTTTTGAATATATGCCGTCTGGTTCGCCGTCCAATTGGCGTAATCCGGATACGGGTAACTACGGATCTGTGACGCCGCAACCGGCTTACGAGCGGTCTTCCGGCGAATATTGCCGCGAATACACACAAACCATCGTTGTTGGTGGTGAGCGCAAGCAAGGGTATGGTACGGCGTGCAGAAATTCTGACGACACGTGGGAAATCGTCAGCAACCGTTAGATATTATTGGAATAGGGAAGCTCCGGACCGTAACCCTCTCCCTCCCCACTCTGTGCCTGTGGCACATCCGGAGCGACCTTTGATCCCCGGCCGAGTTTACCCCCCTCGGTCGGGGATCGTTATTTTTGGGATACTTGAGACATATTAAATATTCAAAAAATGGCCGGATAGCGTTCGGCTGTTTCTTCGTCTTTCTATTCTCACAATCCGGTAGATTATTTCGTTCTTATGCGGCGATTTTCTGTTGTCGCAGTAACTGCACAATTATCGCGCTCACCGCATAGTGAGTTTTCAAGCTTCCCCTCAATACTATGACCTGATCCGGGGGACAGTACCGTCTATTTGATCACTCCGTATCCAAATTAATCAAAAGAAACAAGGGCGCACAAAATTCAACCGGTGCGCTCGAATGGGTCTTTATGTCCATATTTGAGGGACCAAGGAGGAAACGATGACTTGTCTGTTGCGCCATATTCTTTCGACCAGCTTATTGTCTTGTGGCATGTCCATGGTGGTCGTTCCATTCGCCGTGGGGCAAACCACAGTGCCGAGCGGAGAGGACACGAGCCGGATTGACCGCATGATGGACGAGATTGTGGTTACCGCCCGTAAGCGCGAAGAAAGTTTACAATCGACACCGATTTCTATCTCGGCCTTTACCGGTGAGGGTCTTGAATTTCGCGGTGTGACCAATACCACAGAAATTGCAGCCTTTACTCCGAACCTGGTGTTCCAAAACAATCCGAGCTTTGGCGGCGCGTCGAATTCAGCGGCAATCTATATTCGCGGTGTCGGCCAAAAAGAATTCTTGCCGACCACGGAACCGGGGGTTGGGGTTTATGTCGATGGTGTTTATATCGCCCGCTCTGTCGGTGCCATTATGGATCTGGTCGATGTCGAGCGGATTGAGGTCTTGCGGGGACCACAAGGCACGTTATTCGGGCGCAACACGATTGGCGGTGCGATCAGCATCACCAGCCAAAAACCCGACGACAAAATCGCGGGCAAAGCGACCGTGACCTATGGTACCGATGAACGCATGGATTTTAAGGCATCCGCCAATGTGCCGCTGAGCGATAATTTTTACACCAAGCTATCTGTCGGGTCTTTCAAACAAGACGGTTATTTACAGCGCGGTGATAGTTTGGATTTGGGTGATCGCGATGTGTTAACGGGGCGAGCCGCGTTCCGTTTGTTGGTCGGTGATACGTTTGAGGCCAATTTATCATTGGAAGGCACGCGCAATCGTGAACATGGCCCGGCCATGCAGTTGATTGGTCTTAATCTCGGGAACCCGATTGGTCCGAATACGCCGCCGTTTGCAACCATCCATAATTTAATGGCCAATCTTGCGGCGGGCGGTGCTGCCATGCCTTGCGCAACGCCTGCGGCACCTCTTAATCTGGCGGTGCCTGGTTGCTATGATACACGGTACATTCGGAATGACGGCTTTACCGACGGCACGGCCTTGTCGTATTCAAAATCTGATCTTTGGGGAGCGAACCTTTCCTTGGATTGGCAAGTTGCCGATAACCTCAAATTACGATCGATTACAGGATATCGTAAATTGGATGGTGAGTTTGCGCGCGATGGTGATCATTCGCCGTTTACGATCGCTCATTATGAAGATTTGCTGGATCATAAACAGTTCACGCAGGAATTCCAAGTGTTGGGCGACGCTTGGGCCGATCGGCTCCAGTGGATGATCGGGCTTTATTACTTCCGTGAGAAGGGCAACAACGTCAATACGCTCGACTTCACCGTATCCAATTTCCGGTCGGGCGGTAAATTCGACAACGAAAGCTATGCAGCTTTTGCACAAGGAACATTCAAATTCACCGATGCATTCAGTGTGACTTTGGGTGGTCGCTATACTGACGAGAAAAAGAAGTTTTTGCCGGATCAAATCATTTACCAAAATTACTTTGCCGGATCGGGTGATCCGATGCTGGATGCACCGTTCATGCAAGCCGGTCAGCGTATTCTCCCGTTTGTGGAAAAAGAAATCAGCATCGGTGAGTTCACGCCTTATTTGAACCTATCATGGCAAATCAACGATTTGGCGATGGTTTACGCTAGTTATTCAGAAGGCTTTAAGACCGGTGGATTTTCGCAGCGTGTGTTTCCGCCGATTGTGGCTGGGTTCACGGCGCCGGCAGGAACGCCTGATCTTGATTTGATCCCAACCTTTGAACCGGAATTTGCAAAAGTTTACGAACTTGGCTTTAAGCTGAATATGTTTGATCAACGGTTACGCCTGAATGGGGCCGTTTTTCACACCGAATATGACAATATGCAGGTTCAGGTGTTCACAAGCGTCGCCCCTGTGACACGGAACGCCGCCAGTGCGAAGTTGACCGGCTTTGAACTGGAACTGCAAGCGTCACCAGTCGATAACCTGTTCCTGGAAGGGGGCATTGGATATATCGATGCACGTTACTCCGATATCGATTTCGCCACAACCCTGGTGAATAAGGACAATGATTTCGAACGTGTGCCGGAATGGACGTTGAGTGCTGGGGTTTCCTATGTGTTCACCCTGGGCAATGCGGGATCGATTACGCCGCGTGTGGATTGGGCTTATCAATCGAAAATGTACAACGATGCTTTTAATACTCCTGAGATCGCACAAACAGGATATCATATCGTCAATGCCAATCTTGGTTGGATGAACGACACGGAAAGTCTTGGCGTGACGTTGGGAGTTAAAAATCTGACAGATAAAAAGTATTTGATCACAGGTGTGGCTCTGGATGCGGGCCAATCCATGGAAGGAATTTATGCCCGTGGCCGTGAATGGTATTTGACCGTGAAAGCCAGCTTCTAAATCCCGGTTTTTAATAACCTCTTGGCAATGGGGGGCAGCAGGATTATGCTGTCCCCCACGGCTATGTAAGTCGGTATGGGAGCGTGAATGGCAACGCATCAGGATATAAATAGACCTGATCTGTGGCATCCTCGGGCTGCGGGGGCGCCCCTTCAAGCTTATAATAAATTACGCTCTCACAGTACCGATGCGACCCAGCAGTTTGTATCATCCGTGTTTTGCCCGCATCGTTTGGAACCATTTAGTAAGCATGGCGATCTCAATGCCGAGATGAATCATGCGCCGCTGTCGCAGCTTTCCTTGAACTATTTGAAATATGGTGCGCCGGTTCTGGTTGAGCCGGGGGAATTGTCCTCGTTCTTTTTGGTCCTGATCCAGTTAACCGGAACAGTGAATGTGCGCTGTGGGCGTCAAGCGGCGCAGCTTGATGCGGGCCATGCGACTGTATTGTCTCCTACCGAATACACCTGCATGGACTGGACCGGTGATGCCGATGAATTAATCCTTCGTGTGGCGCGCCCAGATTTAGAGCGGTTTTTGTCAACGCTCTTGGGGCATTCGTTGCGGCGTCCGTTGGTGTTTGATCTGGCCATGGATTGTAAACAGGGGGCGGGGGCTGCATGGCGTCGCGGCATTGACTTTTTGCTGTTTGAGCTGGAAAGCCAAGTCAATCTGCTGACGTGGCCGTTGGTTGTCGCCAATTACGAACATATGTTGATGAGCAGCCTGCTGCACGCGCAGCCACATAATTATACCGATGAATTGGCACGCACCGTATCTCCTGCGGCGCCGCGTCATGTGAAATTTGTTGAAGACTATATCGCTGCCCATGCCGATGAACCGATCACGATCGAAGATTTAACGACGGTCTCCGGTGTCAGCGTCCGCACATTGTTTGCCGGATTTCAGCGGTTCCGGGGAACTTCGCCGATGAAGCATTTGCGCGATGTGCGGTTGGCGCGGGCGCGGGCGGACCTGCAAATGGCAGTACCGAATGTGATGGCGCCCAATGTGACGGTGCCCAATGTGACGGTGACTGAAGTGGCGCTTAAATGGGGCTTTACCCAGCTTGGTCGTTTTTCTGTTGAATATAAACGACAATACGGTGAATCACCGTCTGAAACGTTGCGCCGTTGTGCAGTTCAATAACGGTCAGCAGTATCATATTTCTCAGTGATTGAATAATTGTCGCAGTCGATGCATAGCGGTCGCTATGTCATTTTTTCATACTCCCTGTCAGAGATCCATGCGGCGTGCACAATGCGCCATGGGACGGATCGTCATTTCGCATCTGAATAGGGAGATCCCGATGCCCAAAGTATCAGTGATCGGTGCCGGGCCGGCCGGACTGATTTTCGCCTATGCCTTGTTGCGCGAAGGCTATGACGTCACAGTCTATTCTGATCGCACGCCGGATCATTGGCTTAACAATGGCCCACCAACGGGCACCGCTTATTTATACGGCGAGGTGATCGATATTGAAAAACAACTCGGTATGGATTTTTGGGCCGATGATATGCATCAAGGGCATGGTGTTCACCTTGATTTCAAACCAGCACTGACAAGCGATATGAAGATCGAAGCGTCTGGGCGCTTTAAAACCACCGGTGGGGCTATCGATCAACGCTTGCGTGTTCATCGCTGGCTGCTTGATCTCGAGAATAAAGGCGGCAAGCTTGTGATCGAAGCGGTAACGCCGCAGCGTTTGGATGAAGTTGCCGCACAATCAGATTTAACGGTCTTGGCGGCGGGTAAAGCCGATCTTGGTTCAATCATTCCACGCGATAGCGGCAAAAGTATTTATGATAAGCCGCAGCGCTTCCTGTCGATGTGCATCGTCGATGGCGTCAAAGGATGGTCGGACCGTGTCGATTTCACGCCGGTCAAATTTAATTTCTTTGCCGATGCCGGCGAATTTTTCTGGGTACCGTACACCCATAAATCCGGCGTTAAAAACTGGTGCGTCTTGTTTGAGGCAAAAGCGGGCGGTGCCTTTGATATATTTCGTACCTGTACCAATGCTCAGGATGTCGCAACAGCGGCAAAACACCTCATCCATACCTTTGCGCCATGGGATTGGGAGGTGTGCAAGGACATGACCCCCGTGGACGGGGACCCATACTGCTGGCTGAAGGGCGCCTTTCCGCCAACGGTGCGGCAAGCTTTCGGGCGCTTGCCGTCAGGGGGGTTGGTTATGCCCATTGGCGACACCGCCATAACATTCGACCCCATTGGCGGTCAGGGCGGCAACAACGCCGGGCGCAATGCTAAATTCGTGGCTGATGCGGTCATTGCGCATGGTGATGCGGCTTTTGATGAATTGTGGATGCAAGCCGTTCATGACGATTTTTGGGATTACCACGGGAAATGGGCTTATTCATTCAACAATATTTTGTTGGAACCCTTAACTGCGGCAGGCCAAATTGCTTTGGCTGAAACAGCGCGCAATCGCGTTTTTGCGGATGAACAATTCTTCGGCAATTTTTCGACGCCGCGTGGGTTTTTCCCGTGGATCGAAGATCAGGTCGCAGCGCAAGACGTGGTTGATCGTTATAGAACAGCCGATACGGCGGCTTAGGCCGACGGGTCGTTTGTTCTGCGATCGCCTCCGGTGAACACCAGCGTCACCGACCACACCATGTCATCGCTGCCGGGCACAGCGTCGCCAGAGACGAGCGTTGCGCCTTGCGGCAGTCCTTCGGCGGCAACAGCGATGGCTTCGTCAGCGTCGTCTGCGGCAACGCTTATGGTGTATTTGTGTTTGTGTTTTCCGCTCATGGCAAAGACCTGTGACCGTTGTTGTTAAGCTTGGTGATTGGCGCGCAATGACAAGGCGGCGGCGGCCAAGCTGAACCAACCGATAATCAATCCGGTACCGCCGAGTGGTATCAGATAATGGACAATGCTCGGACCGGTCAGGGCCAGCACATAAAGTCCGCCACAGAATAAAATCATGCCGACGGTGAAAGCGATGGCGGCGCCACGCAACAGGCGGCGTCCGCGACCTAATAGATAGGGAGAGAGTAAAGCCGTGCCGAGTAACGCCAAGGCATGCCAGAGTTGGTAATTGGAGGCGAGGGAGACAAACTCCACTTGTTCCGGCCCAATTTTGCGTTCTAGGAGATGCGCGCCCATGGCTCCCATAGCGACGGCGATAGCGCCATTGATGGCAGCGATAAAAACCCACAAACGCACGGCTACTCTCCTTAGTTTTGATATCGATATTTTGATATCGATCGGGCTTATGCTCTAACGACCGTGATTGGCATCGTCGGTGATGTCGGCAAAAATGGCGCCGAACCGTAAGATGCGGTTGGCATTGGCGCCCATGTCGCTTTCAATGCCGTCTTTCGCGCCGAATCGCGATGTCGATCTCAGATCTAATCGGGTGCCGTCGCCGTCGGGACTGACCACAACGATGACATCGGCTTCAAGGCCGAACCAGGCCGAGCGGTCAATGGCGACCAGGCGACCTGGCGTGGTGGCGGTCGGTACGTCGCGTTCGGTCACGCGCCAGCGGAGGGCCTGGGCCGTGCGCTCAACCCGAGAAAATGCCTCGGTCGGGCCGGCGTCGACCATAATCGATTGTACATCGGGGTATATTTCACGGGCAGCGACCAAGTTGGCTGCGTCGCCGCCAGGATAACGGGCGGTTGAAATGTCATGGATCTTCGGGGTGGTGCGGGCCGCTTCGGCCAAAGATAGAACAAAGCCGACGACGAATACGCAGATGACGATGCCGATCAGAGCCCGGTTCCGGCCCTGAATGCCCTTCCAGGGGCCGACACTCGTCTGAATCAGGCCGGCCACGCATAGAATACCGGCGGCAATGCCGATATAAGTCCCAACTTCTAATGCTTTTAAGGCTGTCGCCAGCGGGAGCAGGCCGATTTTATGGGCCGGTCCGGCTAAAATTGCCATGGCGCCGGAGATGACCGCCAGCCAAAAGCCCCAAACGGCAAGCAAAGATGGTGGGCGAAGAGAGGAAGGGGCGGTCGGCATTGTTGGGCTCCAAGCTTAAGCCACCGAATTAGCGGCTGAATTTATCGAAGACATAAAAACTCTTAACCAGAGCTTTGGCTAGAATTTTGAACATTGGGCCGTAATGTGCCATCATGGAGGTCTAAAAAATAGGGAGAAAAGCCAAGGCGGGTTTTAGGGCGTTAAAAGGAACGATCTGGACTGTTAAACAACAGAGGGAGACTCCATGCTCGTTAAATCTATCTTGAAGATCAAAGGGGCCAGCGTCGTTAAAGTCGGGCCCGATCAGACCGTTGCGGCGGTCATTCATGTGCTCAGAGAAAAACGGATCGGGGCCGTACTGGTGTGCGGCCAGGGAGATAGCCGGGGAGATAGCCAGGGAGATGATTCGGGGCACGATGTGATTCTTGGGGTTTTTTCCGAACGCGACCTGGTTCGGGCCTTGGCGGATGTGGGTCCTGCCGTATTGGACCAGCCGATCAGGACGTTGATGACCAGAGATGTGATCTATTGTTCGCTGGAAGATAGCATCGATACCGTTATGGGGTTGATGACCGACCGGCGTATTCGCCATCTGCCGGTGCTCGACGCTGGACATTTGGCTGGATATTCCGCCGGGCACTTAGTCGGAATCATCAGTATCGGCGATGTCGTTAAGCATCGTATTGCTGAAACCGAAATGGAGGCTGAAGCGTTAAAGAGTTACATAGCCACCGGATAATCCAAAGGATAATCCAAAAAAGTTCGGTAAGCCGAAAAAGTGGATTAATTTGGGGTGTCCTGATGGCGTGATCGCTGTCTAAAGATCTGCGGTTAGGAAAATTTTTGGGTCTGAAACCCTTGAATTTCGGGGTTTCAGAACTAAATGAAATAATTCTGAAATTTGGGGTTTGACAACCCTGCAACACCTGCCTATAACCCGCCTCCACAAGACGCCGGTCGCGGAAACGAGGCCGGCGAAATTCTTGGGGGGCCTTCGGGTTCCGGAGCTTCGGCTCCTCGCTCATTTACATTGTTGATATGGAAGAGATGTGCAGACGGCGGATGGGTTTTATCCATTTGAAGTTTGGACATTGATGCGTTGCTATCTGGCTTTGGCTGGATGGTGAGGTAATTTGATTATTGGGTTTTGGCTCAATG
>JBBCIP010000050.1:0-12522 GCA_037189785.1 Alphaproteobacteria bacterium | reverse complement strand
GATCAACACCACCGCCGTATCATTTGGCACATTGTCGAACGCTTGACCATCAACCAAGCCGGTTTGCACACCGCCACCCGCCAACATTTCAAGCCCATGGACACCAGAGCTGACAATCAACACTTTGGTCGCATCCCGCGCCCCGAAATGTACGACATCAACCGCCAGCACCTCGCCGAGCAACCCACGCAGCGAATGGATATGGCTTTCAACATCTCGTTTATGAGTGCGGCAAACATCCAGGAATTTCTGCCGAGCCGTTGTATAGTCTCGGGCAAAATAGTGGTCAACCATGGGCCGGTCCTTCAACAGCCACCGGTTTTCCTAACCGTGCATAAAGTCCATTGACCGCGCCCCAGAATAAGATCGCAGCCACACCCATGCCACTGACACAAATCGTCAGCCCCAATTGCAAACCGCCAACATCACCAATCTTTGGTCGCGCCAGATCGCTGATCACACCAACCAACAAAGGCCCGCCGCCGATGCCGATCAGACTGCCGAACGCTGTCGCCAATGCGGCCGCCCGTGCCCGCAGTCCAGCATCGACAACGGCCAATGATGCGGTCGCAACCGAGCCATAGGACAGCCCACCCACAACAGTGGCCATGAACAGGCACCCGATCAAGATCGGCACCGCGTCGGCATAGACAGCACCATAGTAAAACGGCAGCGAACTGAACGATGCCAGACACGGCAACCAGCATAACCAGCGGATATCCATACGACTCAGATAATTGGCGAGGAAACCGCCGATCACCATTCCGATACCACCGCCAAGACCCACACCCAATGCCAAATACAGCCCGACGCTATCCAGCCCCAAATCGAATTTCCGAACAAGATAGGCCGGCATCCAGGTCGAAATCCCAAACAACACCAAAGAAAACAATGAGGCGCCAATGGCAAATCGCAAATAAACGGCATCTTGTATAAGCGCCGCCAAACCACCCCGCACCATATCCGCAGATGGCTTTAAGTGTTGATCACTATAGCCGCGCGGCGCATCGCGCAGCAACCACAACACCACCGGCACCAACACCAACCCCGGAATGGCCGCCACATAAAACGCAACCCGCCACCCCCATAAACTGGCTATGAATCCACCCGCCGCCATGCCGACGATGGTGCCGACCGTGGCCCCCGCAGAAAAAATTGCCATCGGCGCCGCACGGCGTTCCAACGGAAAGTAATCAGAAATCAACGCAAAGCTCGACGGCACCGCCCCGGCCTCCCCAGTGCCGACGCCGATCCGCGCCAAAAGCAATTGAAAAAAACCTTGCGCCATACCGGTCGCCGCCGTCATCAAGCTCCAGAACCCAAGTGCTGCAGCAATCAGTTTGACGCGATCCATGCGATCCGCCAGACGCGCTACGACCAAACCGGCAGCACCATAGAAAATTGCAAAAGCAAATCCCGTGACCAAACCCACCTGGGTATCGGTCAACTCGAACTCGCTCTTGATCGGTACCAACAGCACCGACAGGATCATACGATCCATATAATTTATAATGTTCACAAAAAATAGAACGGCGATCAACACCGTCGGATTGGTCAGCTTTAACGGCTTACCTTGCGGCGGATTTTCTTGTGACAGATCTTTTGCTGACGGATCTTTTGGTAACGTCATCACGATTTGCTCACACGGGCTGTCAATTCATCGCGCAACACGTTTTTTAGAATCTTACCCATGGGGCCACGTGGCAAATCATTGCGGATATCGACCGCCGACAACCGTTGATGCTTGCCCAAGCGGGCATTGGCCCATGTTTTCAATGCGTCTGCATTCAGGGATTGGCCATTCTTTGGCTCCACAATCGCGACCGGCGTTTCGCCCCATTTAGGGTCGGGGCAGGCAACCACCGCGCATTCCAGAACATCAGGGTGATCCATCAACACAGCTTCCAAATCTACAGCATAAATATTGAACCCGCCGGATACGATCACATCTTTTTTGCGACCGACGATATAAAGAAAACCATCAGCATCAAATCGTCCTAGATCACCCGACCGGAAATACAATTGGCCGTCAACCCCACGCCATTCGATGGCTTTGCTGTCTTCGGGCCGATTGTTATAGCCGAGCATCATAGCGCCGGACCGCCCCACGATTTCACCGACTTCGCCCACTGCCACATCGCGACCGCTATCATCGATAATCTTCACAACCGCGCCGTTCGGAATCATGCCGACAGAATCCAGTTTGTGCGGAAATTGATCGGCCAACAGCACGGCAATGGGCCCGCCTTCGGTCATGCCATAGGTTTCAACAAAAGCCCCCGGCCAGCGCGCCAAAAGATCGCGCTTGGCGTCAATCGGCAAGGCGGCGCTGCCGGTCAGTTTCAGTTTGGTGGCGCTCAGGTCGTAGCGGTCGAATGCCGGATCCGCGAGCAGACGAATGACTTGGGTCGGCACCAAAAACATATGCGTCGCCCGCATCATCTCGGCCGTCGTCAAAAATACCGTGACATCGAATTTGGCCAAGTAAACAACCTTGCCCCCCATGACCATGGTGCCGAAAGTCGACCCCAATGTCGGATTGGCATAAGGCGGCGTCGTGCACAGCATGACACTGGTCCTATCCATCCCGAACTGACCATAAGCCAGATAAGACCGATTGCGCGCGCCGGTGCCGACGACAATTCCTTTTGGCTGTCCGGTGGTCCCGGAACTATAAATGATTTCTGCCTCGTCGGTCAGCCGCCGCGGCACGATTAATGGCTGAGACGAGGCCGCCGCAATGATCGCATCCGTCAGCAAGACTTTGGTGATCGCCACATCACCAACCACCGCATCGGCAAGATCTTTATAATCCGGCGACACAAACAAGACTTTCGCGCCGCAGTCCACCACCATGCGCTGGATCGCATCCGGAGACAGCGCCGTCGGCATCATCACCACCGTCGCCCCAGCCGCGCTCGCCCCCAGATGAACCGCCTGCCAGTCCAAATTATGGCCGGTCATGATCGCGATACGATCGCCCAAGCCGACACCACGGCTTTGTAAATAATTTGCGACCCGATACATCTGGTCGCACAAGGCACCCCAGGACAGCCCTCGGTCACCCAGCACCAAGGCCGTCTCACTCGGTCGGGTCGCCGCATGGATCGCCACGCGTTCCGGGACTGTAACCAAGTCCTTCGCGGTCAGATCTGAAAACGTTATACTCGAAGTCATAGTCTCTGCCCGCATCAGTAAATGGTCACATTACTCTGGGAAAAATTGTTCGATCGTCGTTTTTACCAAATGTTGTGGCACGACACGATCCAATTCCTCCAGCGACCATTGCCCCTCGGTTTTCAAATGCTGGGTAATGGGTGGTAACGAGAATACAAAAAGATCGTTACCGCCAATATGATAAATTTGTTCGGTTGCTGGGCAATCGGGGCCTGCCAACCACGCCACCAAGGCCGACACATTGGCCGGATCGAAATAATCGAAATCAGCGTTTTGGTGCTTCTTCAAGATTTCCACCACACCGGGGGCTGATTCCCCAAGCCGCGACCGGGCCGCCGGCGATATGGTGTTGGAGCGCACACCAATCGATGCACCTTCAAGAGCAATAACCCGCGACAGACCAACAACCGCCAGCTTCGCCGCCGAATAATTGGCCTGGCCGAAACTACCGCGATAGCCGGACAACGAACTGGTGTGGATGATCGAGCGATCAACGCCACGGCCTGCCTTCGCTTCCGCCCGCCAATAACTGACCGCCGCCCGGGATGGCGCCGCATGTCCTTTCAGATGCACGGCGATAACCGCATCCCATTCGGCTTCGCTCATATTGGCGAACAAACGGTCGCGGACAATACCGGCATTGTTGACCAGAATATGCAATCCGCCAAAGGTCTCGATCGCCAATTGCACCATCGCTTCGGCTTGCGCCCAATCGGATACGTCATGACCGCTGATGATAGCTGCGCCACCGGCTGCGCGAATTTCCTGCACCACTTGCGCGGCTCGGCTGTCATCACTTCCGACACCGCCCAAGTCGCAGCCCAAATCGTTGACAACGACACTGGCGCCTTCAGCCGCCAAGCGTAACGCATGGGCCCGGCCCAAGGCGCCCGCACCGCCGGTTACAATCGCCACACGACCCGCCAGACGCCGATCAGAAGTCTTATTTTTTACGGTCACGTTTTTATATCCTTATATCTTAAACACCATTACTCAGAACAACGGTGGCGCAGACGGAATAAAATCCGCCATAACCATGGGCCACTGAGATTTTACAATCCGGAACCTGTGCCGCTGCCGTCCCGCGCAATTGGCGTACGCTTTCCTGCAAGGCATACATGCCGTACATGCCCGAATGGGCATAGCTCAACCCGCCACCATTGGTGTTGACCGGCAGCTTACCGCCCGGTGCCGTATGACCGGCAGCGATAAAAGACGGGGCCTGTCCATAATCGACAAATCCCAAACCTTCAAGCCCGGCCGCGACCGTTTGCACGGTCGCGTCATAGATCATCACATGGTCGGCGTCGCTCGCCGTAATACCGGCGGCATCGAACGCGCGTTGCCCGGATTTCTTAACCACGCCCGGCCGCACACCGTCGGCGATATACGATACTCCGGACGTGTTGCTTTCAACCGCTTCGCCGCCGCCCAAGAAATAAACCGGTTTCTGGCGCATATCCCGCGCTCGGTCGGCCGACGTCAACACCAACGCCCCACCGCCATCGGTCACCAAACAACACATCAATTTGGTCAACGGCCAAGCCACCGGGGTCGACTTCAACACATCGTCGACGGTTATCAAATCACGCTGAAAAGCCCGCGGGTTGAGATTGGCCCATTGCCGCTGCACAACAGCGATCGATGCCATATCTTCAATTGAAATATTATAGTCTTTCATATAGCGCAGCATCGGAATGCCGAACAAAGACGGCGCGCCACTGAAGCCATAAGGCACATCATACTGCCCTAGCAATCCCGCCGGGCTCCAGCCAAAATGCCAGCCGATCTGCGACCGCCCGCTTTCGCCATGGGTAATCAACACCGTTGTGCACAACCCTTGCTGGATCGCCGCCGCCGCATGGCGCACATGCGCCATGAAAGAACAACCGCCGATGGTCGTGCCATCGACCCAGGTCGGATCGATACCAAGATACCCCGCCACGTCCGTCGCCGATTCATGAGCCGTCGCAAAACCGTCGACATCGGCCACCGTCAAGCCGGCATCGGCCAAGGCATTGAGCGCGGCATCCGCATGCAAATCCAATTGTGATCGGTTTTTGATGACACCAAGATCCGTCGTCTCCGCCGCCCCGACAATGGCAACCGCCCCTTTGCGCATCACGATTTCTCCGCCGGACGAAAAACAGGCAAGCTGATTTGATCCGAGATCGGTTCAAAGTCCACCACCAACGGCATATCAAGCTGTAACGCTTCCGGCGTTTGCGGGCAGCCGACAATATTGCTGGTCATCCGTGGGCCTTCCTCAAGCTCGACCGTCGCCACCGAAAACGGCTCCTGCGGCCAATCGGGGCGGGGCCGCATGTTGATCACATAGCTGTATAAGGTCGCCCGCCCACTGGCGACAAACACCGATACATCGCGCGACCCACATTTCGGGCAAAAAGACCGCGGTGGGAAATACGGCTTTTCGCAATCATTGCAGCGTTGCAAGCGCAACTCGCCCGCTTTGGCGCCATCCCAATAATGCCGCGACTCCGGAGTGGGAACGGGAGGAGTTTTTGCCATAGTCTAAAGTCCTTGATAAAAATCGTACTCAACGCCATCTCTCAGCAACGGCCATTAACGACACTCAAAGTTTTCTGCGTCTTCGATGCTGCCGTGGCCCTTGTAATGGGCGTAGGCTGGGTATGGGCATAGTGGGCGTGTCCGGCCCGGCCACGGCGACGCCGCACGAGCCTTCGCCACGAGACGATCCGGCACTGTGTTCTGTTCAACCCAAGCCACCAGTGCCGCGAACGCGTTCACATCATCCGTGGTCGGTCCACCGGTGCAGTGGGCCATACCCGGCACGGCATAAACCCGCACCGTTTTCTGAACATCCTTTTTCTGCCCCTTCAACCGACGCCACCAATTGATGGTGTCGTTCATCGAAAAAATCGGGTCACTGGCGCCATGCAATGATATGAATTTTCCGCCACGCGCGCGAAACTTGCTCAATTGAAACTGATCGGTCACCAGATAGTCATCCGCTGCAGCAAAGCCATGTCCGCCAGCGCCGAAGCGCGCCGCATCTCTGATGTCGAGTGTTTCCAGAAAATTCATCACTGTTGCCGGTTTATCGGCCAAAGCGACCGGTGGTGACGTCAGCAACGATGCAATCAAAGGCCCGACCAATGTCACATTGACACCACTGTTGACTGCTCCAGCCGCACCGATTTTCCAGAACCGCCAGCCATCATAATAGCCGCCGCCATTTTTCTCGCCACCGATCCCAGCGTCCCACGGCCATGGCGTCACCGGCGTGTCGGCATTATTGGCCAACAACACATCGATTTGATCTGGACTTAAGCAAGCCTCTGTCTTGGTGCCCGTGCAGGTAATTTTTGCAAACTCTTTCCGCACATGCCGCGTTTTGCATGCCGCTAAGTTGCTGACGATCCCATCGACAACACCGTCTTTGCCATCGCAAGCCGCAAGGATCGATTGCGACACCAGCGCCAGATCAGCATCGCTGAAACTATTGCCGATTAACGCATCACCATCTGTTCCAACTTGATTATTTTTGCGGGCCAGTCGCGCGAAACGTTGACTTTCAATCGCCACCATATGGGTGGTTTTCGGAATATTCATGGCCGGGGCATTGGCCAACACCCCATCAAATTCTTCGGGCAAATGTTCGGCCACCATCATACCTTCTTGCCCGCCTTTGGAGCAGCCGACAAAATAAGAATATTGTGGGCCCCGACCATAGAACGCTGTAATCAACGACTTCGCTGCCGTCGTCACATCACCGAGCGCCGCACCACCATACTCGCGTCGCGCCTGTGGATCCCAACCAAACGCGCCCAAGCCACTCCGCTCAGGGTCATTGTTTGCGACCATGTCATGGCCACCGTCATTGGTGACAACCGCATAACCCAAGCCCAGTGCGTGGGTCGTTTGCCGCCCTTGCAGATAACCGACGGCATTGCCGATGATCCCATTGCTGCCCGCGCCGCCTTGGAAAAAGAACCGACCATTCCAGTCGACCGGCAAGCGCATGTGGAAGTTCACCGCATAGGCTTGCCCATCAATACCAACCCGTTCGTTCAAACGTCCATAGATTTCACAATGGGTAGGCAACGGCGCAATGGGATCGTAAAACTGGCTCGGGTAATCCGGCGGCAATTCACCTGTTGCCGCTTGCAGTTTGGCTGATATCACCGTGGCTGTCGGATTTCCCAACGCGCGTCCGCCAACCTCCGTTAGTGCTTCACAACGTGCGCCTGGGTCCTGATCATAGGCGGCACTGGCGAAACCCGGTGCAGCCGCCAGAACAGCCCAAAACAGCGCGCCCCCTATCAGAAATGTCTTACCTATCACAAAGCTGGGGGGCCTTTTGACAGAATAAAAAATCTGATAAGGAGCACATTTCGTCATCACATAAAACCGGGCTTAGAACCGGAATTGCACTTCGACGCCAGCAGTCCGTGGCGTTTGATAAATCGGACGCGTGAAAGTCGAATAGAACGGTTCGGATTGTTTGTTGTCATTCAGAATATTCCGGACATAAGCCGAAATATCATAACTGTCGGTCACGATAGCAACCCGGGCATTCAAGGTCGATATTTTATCAGACCAAGTGATTTGTCCGGCTGCTGGATTGACCGCATTCCGCGCGATCACATAAACCCGATCATGATATTGGTAATCGATATGGAACAGGGCATTGAAACTATCGGTGATCGGCATCTGATAATCCATCGCGATCGATCCGGTCATATCCGGGGCAAAGTCCAAACGGTCGCCCTTGATATGATTGATCGAATCTTCATCAAAGCGCAAATCATTCCAATTGATCTGACCGCTGAAGCTCAACCCTTCGGTCGGACGCAGAACGAAGCTAAACTCGGTCCCAAAACCCGACGCCGCACCGGCGTTGGAGCGGTAGTTGATCGGGAAGGTCGTCAAGCGCGAGATCGTTACAACGTTCTTGTATTCGTTGTAATAGACCGCCGCTTCGATGTCGAGCACACCATCAAACAGCCTCTGCTTGGTACCGAATTCATAGGTCCAAAGATTTTCCACATCATAGGTCGGCGGAATGACTGTCGGCGCGGCCGATGTTAAATTAAACCCACCACTGCGGAAGCCCTTAGCCGCACTCACATAGACGTTTGCATTGGCATTCGGCCGCCACGACAAATTGAAACGTGGATTTAAGGTCGTGAATTTTGCCGCACCATATTCCGGGCCACCCTCGCCTAAGAATATGGTATCCGACAACGACGTTTTCTTGTCTTCAAAGTAACGCAGACCAACGGTCGCTTCAAATTCCGGACCGAACGGTTGGACCGTCACTTCACCAAAAGCCGCCCACGATTTCGACCTAAATTCGCCAACCTGGGCAATGACATCCACAGGCAGCGGGATCGGTTCGCCATAGGTTGTGCCAGACAGATTTTGTTTGCTATCGCGATAAATCATCCCCGCCGTCCATTGCAGCGGCCCGGGGTTGGCCGACGACAGGCGCAGTTCCTGACTATACATCTTGCCGGTAAAATTCGATGGCAACGCAATCGACGTATAATCACTGGCGTCAGCAAGACCCAGCATTTCTAAAAGAAACACCAACTCCGTGGCATCGGTCAGCGTTTTATTACTGCGGTCCAGGAAAGTCGAGGAGCTGACGACTTTCACCTCACCCACAGCACCTTCCAAATCAAGGTTCAGCATCGTGTATTGATCGCGACCGGTGGTCAGAATCGGTGATGTCGTGGTGCGGCCATTGTCAGATGCCGGATCAGCCCGGTAATGGGACTTTTGATGCATGGCCGTGAATGTGCCGCGGAAGTCCGTGCTCGGCTGCCACAGTATTTTACCGCGGAATGTATCGACTTCTGATCTATTGGCGTCTTTTACACCTAAAGCTGTGTTGTCGATCCAGCCCGGTAATTTTTCACGCCCGGCGACCAAACGGATTGCCAGCTGATCTTCGACCAACGGCGCATTGAACATACCATTGATTTTATAGCCTTCACCACCACGGGCTACGGTGTTAACGCCGGCGGTTACAGTGCCGCTGTAGTTATTTAAATCAGGCGTTCCGGTAATGAAGCGGATCGTGCCACCCAACGATCCTTGGCCGTAAAGCGTGCCCTGTGGACCGCGCAGAACTTCGACCCGTTCAATATCGATAAAACGAACGTCGATATCTTGACCGCCCTGTTCCGATGACACACCGGCTTCATCAATATAATAGCCGATGGTCGGCACGCCGATACGGTTTGAAATACCGCGAATTTCCGTTCGTGTATTGCCGATACCTTGATTGCTGATGAACAAACTTGGAATCGTGCTGGACAAATCAGACAAGGAAGACGCTGATAATTTTTTCAACGCATCACCCGACAAGGCAGTGATCGCGAACGGCACTTCGATCAGGCGCTGTTCCCGCTTTTGTGCGGTGACAACGATTTCTTCTAAAGCATTGCTCGCGGATTGCGCCATCGCTCCCGTAGTGACGGCAGACGCCATCATCACAGCCACCAAGGCGGTTTCCCCACGCAACAGCGATCGGACTATAGAATACCCTTGAATCATATGATCATCCTCCCTGACCTAATTTGAAATATCCAGGCCAAAGCGAGCACTCTCGCCCCCATTATGGCCAGACCGTCATTTCCCTTGTGGACTCTGTATAGAAAAGTCTCTGTTTTAAAAACATACGGATACGAATTGTTTTTGTCAAGAACAACGCATTGCCCTTAGGCTAATCAGAAAAAATCATAAAATACTGTTTTAAAACAATATTTAAAATTTGACACGATCAAAATCGTTAATGTACGTGATCGTTTTTTGAAAAAAAATACGACCAAGTACTTAAATTAATATAAAATCATAAGAATGATTCGGATATCGACGCTCAACCACACCCGCGGCCTCAAGCCGCCGCTGTCGTCAAAGTGCCAATAAACTTGTTATTTAAGACTATGTATCAATAGAACCAACAAAGAACCCAGCGAATAATCTCAATCAAAAAAATACGACATAGTATGCTTTAGAATAAAAATAAAGCAGACCACACGTAATATTCACCCTATGAAATAGGGCTAGAATAAAAGAAGAGCGGGATTCTGCCGCTTTCACGACCAAACCCCGCCCTTCTACCGTCAGTGCCTCAACTGTGCCTTAGTCGGCACGAATGACCTTGCCGCCCTTCATAACGAAATCGACTTTTTCCATAATGGTGATATCCGCCAACGGATCGCCGGGAACCGCGACAATATCCGCCGCCTTGCCAACGGCAAGGGTGCCGATCTCAGCCTCAAGCCCTAATATCTCGGCAGCATTAATGGTGGCCGCCTTCAAAGCATCGATAGGTTTAAAACCGAGATTGACCAAGGTCGCAAATTCACGCGGGCTTTCGGCATGAGGGAAAATCTGATCGGTGCCGAAACCAATCTTAATCCCCATGTCATAGGCCTTCTTCAGCACTTTGCGTTGAACGACACTGACCTCTTGGGCTTTCTGCAAATTGTCAGCGGAAATTCCACCCTGCACACCCTGATTTAAGATCCAGTTCACCACATAGCTTGTCGACACCAAAGCAACATCATTCTTTTTCATCAGCTGCAATGTCCGGTCGCTCAAAAGCGTGCCGTGTTCGATACTGTCGAAACCAGCAGCGGCTGCGGCATAGCCGGCGGAATCGCCGTGAACATGGGCTGTTATTTTCTTGCCGCGCCGATGGGCCTCTTCGGCAAAAGCGTTGATTTCTTCATCGGTAAAACCTTGTACTTTTGGATCGTCATGCTGCGACATCACGCCCCCGGAGGCCGATATCTTAATCCAATCGGCACCATATTTTATTTCACGACGCACCGCTTCCCGCACATTATCAACGCCACTTTTGACAACGGTCCCTGGAATTTCCGGTACATCCGGCGCAATTTCATTCAAATCGCCATGCCCGCCCGTTTCCGACAACATATGGGGCGCCACCAGCATGCGCGGGCCGACAAACTCACCGCGGTTAATGGCATTACGTAACGCGATATTACCGAATTCATATTCCAAGTCACCCGGCACCCGCAAAGTGGTGAAGCCGTGATGCAACATGGTCTGGGCATTCCGCAGCGCCATCAAAACCTTGTCGGCGCTCGAAAAGGTTGTGAAGTTATTGGACACACTGCGATCCATGGAAATCATCAAATGCGTGTGGAGGTCGGTCAGACCAGGCAAGCAGGTCGCCCCGGAGCGATCAATGACTGTCGCTCCGTCGGGTGTGGCATCGCCTATGGCCGTGATGCGTCCATTCTCAACCACGATCACCATATTTGAACGGGCGCGGTCACTGGTCATATCCAGCACGGTCCCGCATTTAATAGCTGTCACGGCGCGGGTCTCCGCCTGCACCGCCAATCCGACAGCAATTGACACCCCGATAGACAAGACCGCTGCAGTTTTGCCCCACCGATACGAGGCCGCTTTTTTTAGTAATTCCCGCATATAGTCATTCCTCTCCTTATTTTTCCACATTAGACCCACATTACACCCACATTCGACAGTGTCGCGATCATACCGCCTCCACTCAGGGAACGTCCTGTCATGACGGGACTTTCTTTGATCCCAACGGCACTGTTTAAAGCGCACCCAGTGGGCGATGCGTTTAACATTTTTAAGGATGGATAAGGCCGCCAGACCCACAGCTCTCAGACTTTAAAAACAAAGTCATAAGAAATAAATGGCACGTGAGTGGACTGCGTCAGGGAAATTTACATTTTGTAGAAAATGGTGGACGCGACAAGGATCGAACTTGTGACCCCCACGATGTCAACGTGGTGCTCTACCGCTGAGCTACGCGTCCATAAGCCATACGGCCTACCAGTACAGGCCCTAGGCCCTGGCGGCGCTATCAGCGCCTAGGCCGGTTTTATAAACAAATTCCCTAATGACGCAAGTCTTTTAAACCAAGCCCCACAATCGATTTATGCCGCGAACAAACGGTCCACTTCGCTGACCAAATCCCGAAGATGGAATGGTTTGGAGAGGATCTTGGCGTTTTTTGGGGTTTCACCGCTTTTATCCAAAGCGACTGCGGCGAAGCCGGTGATGAACATCACCCGCATATCGGGGGCCAACGACGCGGCACGGCGCGACAGCTCGATCCCATCCATTTCCGGCATGACGATATCGGTCAGCAGCAAATCATAATCACCCGTAGCGATCAGCGGCAGGGCCAACGTGCCCCGGTCAACGGCGGTCACGCCATATCCGGCCCGCTCCAACGCCCGGGTCAAAAAATTGCGCATTGAATCATCATCTTCCGCAAGAAGTATTTTCACTATGGCACCATAAGTCTCTGAGATTCCCCAATTTGGGGCATCATCGCTTAAAATT
>JBBCIP010000049.1:0-4936 GCA_037189785.1 Alphaproteobacteria bacterium | reverse complement strand
ATTCTTGAAAACTATCAGCAAGAAGACGGCAGCGTGCGGGTGCCGGAAGCCTTGAAGCCTTACATGAATGGTCTGGAGGTTATTACCGCCGATGTCTGAGTTTGCGCATCACCGTATTCTGGTCACCAATGACGACGGCGTGAATGCCGAAGGACTTGAAGTTCTTGTCGAGATCGCCCGTGGGTTGTCGGATGATGTTTGGATCGTCGCACCGGAATATGAGCAGTCCGGGGCCGGGCATGGTCTGACGTTGTCGGAGCCGTTGCGGGTCCGTCAGCTTGGCGAAAAACATTACGCCATCAGCGGCACACCGACTGATTGTGTGATGTTGGCGGTCCACGAAGTCATCACCGATAAAAAACCGAGCCTTGTCTTGTCGGGCGTCAATCGTGGCTCAAACTTGGCCGAAGACGTGACCTATTCCGGTACCATTGCGGCAGCTATGGAAGGCTTGCTGTGCGGTATTCCATCGATCGCGCTCAGTCAAAATGTCGGGCGCGAACGCAAGCCTGAATATTTCAATACGGCGCGTAAATTCGGTCTTGGTGTTGTGCAAGATCTATTGCGGGCCGGATGGCCGCGTGGTGTGTTGATGAATGTCAATTTTCCGGGCGTTTATACTGATGATGTGAAAGGCATTGCCGTAACGCGTCAAGGTTTCCGCGATGAATCAGAATTGATCGTCGACAAACGGGTCGATGCGCGGGGGTTTGATTATTATTGGTTTGGACTGCGCCGCGCTTATGGTGATCCGGGGGCAGGGACCGATCTGCAAGCGGTGCGCGATGGCTATATTTCCGTCGGCCCCCTGCATCTTGACCTGACTCACGAGCCGACCTGTGCATTGTTGGCCGGCCGTCTGAACGTAGCGTTTTAACATGAGCATAGATACCGTCGCCGTTGATCCATTCCACAGTCAGAAAATGGCGTTGATTATGGATCTGCGCCGCGGCGGTATTGATCGCGCCATCATCGATATCGTCGAAGCATTCCCGCGTGAATTCTTTGTGCCGGAGCCATTCCGCAGCCGGTCGTATGAGAACACGGCTTTACCGATCGCCAATGGACAAACGATCAGCCAGCCATATACCGTGGCGTATATGACGCAAGCGTTGACTTTGGGGCCGCGATTAAAGGTTTTGGAAATCGGCACCGGATCGGGCTATCAAGCGGCCATTCTTTCGAAATTATGTCGCCGTGTGTACAGTATCGAACGCTATCGCACCTTGCTGAAGGAAGCCGAAGCCCGCTTTGCTGCGCTCAATATTCATAATATCACCACGCGCTTTGGCGACGGCAGCAAAGGCTGGTCCGAACAAGCCCCGTTCGATCGTATTATTCTGACCGCAGCGGCGGCAGAAATTCCGGGCACCTTGGTCGATCAGTTGAAAGACGGTGGCATCATGATCGCGCCCATAGGGCCCGAAGCCGGATCGCAGGTTTTGATCCGTCTGACCAAGACCGCGGACGGTATCAAAACAGAAGAACTGCTGCCGATCCGTTTTGTGCCATTGGTCGAAGGCATTGCCAAGGACGCGTAAAGCCAATTTACGGTTTTGGTCTGCCGTGAAAAGTCTATACACTGCGGCCGATGACGAAACTGTTTAGGGGATATGCAAGTTACGGGTTGTGTGCAGGGCTGGCTTTGATGCTTGTGGCCTGTGCTGGCTCATCTTCCAAGCCTGGCTCATCTTCTAAGTCTGGATCACCGACAACATGGAATGTCCGGAATTCTCCTGTTCCTGTGCCGTATCCGGTTAAAAAACCGACACCGCCGCGGGGGGTGTCCACAGGCGTCACACCGATCACACCGACCGCACCAGCAAATGCGCAAGCCGCTGCACAAACGCAAAGCCCAGGTGTTGTCACCGTAGCGCGTGGTGATACCGTCTATGCGCTGTCACGCCGTCATGGTGTCGATGTGAAGGCGATCATCAGCGCCAACAATCTGCAGCCGCCTTATGGATTGATTGTCGGTAGCAAAATTCAGATTCCAAACGTTCGCCATCACATCGTCGCCAAGGGCGATACCAGCTATAGCATTTCACGCCTCTATGGCGTCGATCTCACAGAACTTGCTCGCATGAACGGATTGACTCCACCCTATGCGATCAATCTTGGCCAGCGTTTGGCCGTGCCTGTGGCCGGTGCAGCATCGACATCAGTTGCAACCACGACAACAACAACCGCGGCTCCAAAGACACCGATTGCACAGCCATCAGCCCGCCAAGGTTTCATGTGGCCGGTGCAAGGACGATTGGTCTCGAACTATGGCCCCAAAGCCGGGGGCTTGCATAATGACGGCATCAACATCGCCGTTGCTCACGGCACCCCGATCCGGGCGTCCGATGCGGGCGTTGTGGCCTATGCCGGCGGTGATTTGAAAGCCTATGGCAATCTTGTGTTGGTACAGCATCAAGGGGGCTGGGTGACGGCCTATGCTCATGCCGATGAGATCCTGGTCACACGCGGCCAAAAAGTAGATCGCGGCCAATACCTCGCCCGTGTCGGGCGCACCGGCGGCGTCACAACGCCACAACTCCATTTCGAAATCCGCCAAGGCCGCCGTGCCGTCAATCCGCTGTATCATCTGCCGAAGTAGCGTTTTATCTGATTCGGCTCTGATGTGACCATTTATCCGCGAATAAGATCAAGGCTTTATTCGTTAAAGTTGCTTGCTATGCTTATTTATGTCTAAATTCGAAATAGGGCGTGGGTTATATATATTGGGGGTAGTAATGCGGCGTATTGGGTTGCGCTATATTATTTTATATTGTTTGGCATTTGTTGTCGCAGCTTGTTCAAATACCAAAGACTTTTCGCAAATTTCGGCCCTTGAAAAAAGGTGGGACAGCGTAAAAATTTTACTGATGCCGTTGGATGTGGAGCTAAGCTCGTTGCAGGCGGCCGGTCATACCGAACCCAATGCCGAATGGACGACTGAGGCCAAAGCGCTGATGTTAAGTGCGATCCGCAATTTGGGGAGTAATCGCGACAGCGCAATCCTCGAATATAACATCACGCAAAGTGATGTCTCGCCGACAGCGCCGAGTGTCCAAATTCAGAAGCTCCATCGCTCTGTCGGGCAAAGTATTTTGATGCATAAGGTTTATGAAGCAACATATGAGCTGCCGACTAAGAAAGGTGTGTTCGATTGGTCTTTGGGGCCGAGTGTTCAAGCTCTTGGTCAAGAATATAATGCCGACTATGCGTTATTTTTATTTGTCCGAGATAGCTATAGCAGCGCCGGTCGCGTTGCCTTCAATATTGTTACATTGGGATGGGCAAACCAAGGTGGGCAACAAATTGGTTTTGCATCTCTCGTTGACCTGCATACGGGTAACGTCGTTTGGTTTAATTTTTTGCATGATAGCTATGGTGATGTAAGATCTGAAAAAGGGGCCGTCGCCACGGTCGAAAATCTGTTGGGCGAGATGCCGAAATGAACAGACGCCATTTCGTTGCCGGCTGCACAATATGTGCGGCAATGGCAGGCTTTGGGCGCCAAATGACATTGGCAAATACACTGGATCGCATGAAGTTGACGGCTGAGTTTGCGCCGGGCTATCGGCCAGATTCGAGCAGCTTAGAAGCAGGTATTTGGCAACAAGTCGAGGATGTCGAACGGAATGTCAAAACGTCACATTTGGTAATGGCGGATGATGATCTTCGCTTGTATTTGGCGGATTTGGTCTGTCGTTTGGATTCCGAATATTGTCGTGACTTTCGTGTCTATCCTATGCGCATCCCTCTCTTTAATGCGACAATGTATCCGAACGGCATGATGCAAGTGTGGAGCGGGTTGCTATTGCGCGTTGCCAATGAAGCACAGTTGATGACTGTTTTGGGCCATGAAATGGGCCATTACATGAGGCGCCACACACTTAAGCATTATGAATCGGCGTCCAATACAGCTAATTTTTTAAGTTTTGTAGGGCTCGGCTTAGCTGTTGGTGGATTGGGAGAATTAGCACAAGCCGCACAGCTGGCGGGTATGGGACTAATATTTAGTCATAGCCGCCAAAATGAGCGTGAAGCCGATGCCTATGGTGTCAAGGTCATGAGCGGTGCAGGCTACAATCCATGGCAAGCGCCCAAGATTTGGCGGCGCCTGATCGCTGAAAATGAAGTGGCAAAACATAAACGTTTTCGGGATCCGTTCTACGCTTCTCACCCCAGTGAAGCCGAGCGCGTCAAAAACTTAGAAGGTTATGCTCAGTCTTTGGGCTTTTCTGAACATCAGACCTCGAACGATACGGGCGAATTTCAAAAAATTATCGGTAAGCATCGATCCATGTTGATCGAGGATCAACTAAAGCTCCGACAATATAATCAAACGGAGCTTATCTTAAACTGGATGATGGAAGAGCAAACACGCTTGGGAGAAACTCAATATTATTTGGGGGAGCTTTATCGCATGCGCGATGAAGCGGGCGATCAACAACGGGCGCAAGGGCATTATGCGAATGCGTTGCAGCATACGGACACACCGTTTGAAGCTCACCGTGCGCTTGGCATCTTACATTTGAAACAAGGTGACAAAGCCAAAGCCAATGATGCTTTCCAACGTTACTTGCAGCTCAAACCTGAAGCCAGCGATCGGGAAATGATTTTGAGTTATATAGGGGATCAATGATGCGTAAAATTGCTATTGTCATAATCGGAATTTTTATGGCGTCTTGCGCGTCCTATAATCTGGTCAATCCTGGGGCGGTTGCTGTCGGCGATTTCAATGTATCTCCGGCACAATCTTGGAATCAAGCTTCAGGCAAAGTGTTCGGCCGTCAACTGTGGACGCAAGACGGTCAATTGCTCAATACGATCATTTTCTTTGATGGCATACAAGATGGTCAGCCTTTGTTCAAAATGAGTAAAAAAGCGGAGCATGGCCTATTCAAATCAACAATGTTGCCGAATGAAGTTGCGGAACTGACGG
>JBBCIP010000048.1:0-5944 GCA_037189785.1 Alphaproteobacteria bacterium | reverse complement strand
GCAGAATCCGCAATAGCACATCAATTTGCCTCGATCCTGTGCCTATGACATACCATAACAAAACCTTATGAAATCTTACTCGATTAAAATTTTAAGTAATTTTTCGCGTCTATATATTGATCAATATGAGGATGACAATGCGGTGTCTGAGCGGAGACAACGAACGTCAAATTAAGCACGTAAGGATACGGTTTCAGTCGAAACCACGGTTTCAGCGCCCGGCGGTGGATAAGGGAATAAATCCACTTCTTGCCTAATAATTCGTTCAAGCTTGCTGTTCGCTTTGTATTTTTGAGCTATTCGGGCGACACCTTCTAATGCTTTTTTGTGGCTGATGAAGGCCAAAATGGTTAGCCATATAATACGTAGGGACAAGCCCAGGGATTGATTTTTAACATATAAAAGTGCCAAGCGACTTTTCCATGGTCTCACCAAGCGATTGTAATCGCCTTTGGGATCTGGACTGCCTTCCAGCACCTTTCCAAGATTTAGAAATACGATCGACGCAAGATCGGTGATCCCAGGCTTCACGGAGATAATTTGGCGCTCTTCCTCCGTGAAACTGTCGACAATCTCTTGGACATTGGCACGGGGGCCAACAAGACTCATTTCTCCACGCAAGACATGAATAAATTGTGGCAACTCATCAAGTTTGGAGGCACGAATGAAATGACCCAATCTTGACACTCGTGGATCGTCCGATGTGATTATTTCATCGGGCTTCACACCCCGGCGACGTGAAATGGAACGCAATTTTATAAATTTAAATGGTTTTCCACCGGCACTGATACGATTAGCGACATAAAAAGGATTTTGCCGATCCTCTAGCCAGATCAACAAAACGGCGATGATCATTAGAGGCGCTGTCAATATAAGGCCAACGATAGCGCCCACTATGTCAACCAATCTAACAGACAAAGGTTGCGGACGAATGGCGATGGGAGTCACGCTGAGCTGTTTCGGAAAAGAGATAACATGACCGTTTTCATGAACTGTTTCGTCTATCTGAGCGCTACGTGTATGCGACTGACCGCTTAAGTTTAGCATGCGTTTCCGACCGTCTTGCAATTTTACATGAGCTTCTAATGAGCTCACGGTTTATGAAGTTCCGCAGAGCAGGTCAGATACTTTCAAACTGAACCTTTACCGCACATTAACAGAACACACCCATACGAGTACGAATATAAAGCCTATGTCATATATTGTTGCAACTATTTATGTCTTTTTTATGAAGGGAGCTGCAACCTTTATTAACAAAGGCATAAATCAGAGTATCGATGACATATATTTTAACTGATTGAAATATATAAATTATACTCATTTTGACAAATTCTTTTTTCAATACCTTTACATAGTCCGACAATGGTTTATCCGGACCAAAATCAGAATATCCAGCATGGGTCTTCATTCTTGAAACATTTCTGTGACAAAATTTGTGTTGTTCAATGAAAACACAATTAAGCTGCATAGAGTATAATCGTGCCGTTGTATCGGTTGTTGTCAGTTGTAACACGAGATGCGCAATGAAATTTTATGATTGTTCAACAGCACCAAGCCCGCGCCGGGTACGCATTTTCCTGGCTGAAAAAGAATTGAACGTTCCGGTGGTCCAAGTGGACTTACGGAACGGCGAGCAATTGACGGAAACTTTTCGACGGATCAATCCACAATGCGAAGTCCCGGTGCTTGAATTGGACGATGGGACCATCATCACAGAAACCATTGCTATTTGCCGCTATCTTGAAGACATCCACCCGTTGCCGCCTTTACTGGGGGTGACCGCGCGGGAAAAAGCCTTGATCGCTATGTGGGATCATAAAATTGAAGTCGAGGGCTTTTTGGCCATCGCTGAAGCGTTTCGTAATCGAACCGCGGGCTTCCAAGAACGTGCATTGGCGGGGCCAGAGAATTATGATCAAATCCCGGAATTAGTGGAGCGTGGCCAACGCCGTGCGCAAAGATTTTTCCGGACCTTGGATGATCAATTGGCCAAAAATCTCTATGTAGCCGGCGACAATTTTAGCATGGCTGACATTTCTGCATTCATTGCTGTTGATTTTTCAGCCTGGATCAAGGCAAGTCCGTTGATCGATCATTTGCATATCAAACGATGGTATGAAACGGTGGCGGCCCGACCCAGTCTAAAAGCTTAATATCTAATGGGTCAGGGTAATAAACCGCGTTTGGCCAACCATTGCGTTTTAGGACCTTTCCAGCGGTATGTTTTCCATTCGATCCGCCCGGCGGCAGAAAAAACAACGCCTTCTTGCTCAAGCGCTTGGCGCTGGCGGTCCGACCCGGGACGCGGGCTTATCGCACCTTGGGCGTTGATCACCCGCTGCCACGGCACCCGGGTGTGGGCTGGCAAGGCAAACAATGCATAGCCAACCATACGTGGCGTACAGCCATCGATGAAATCGGCGACCTGTCCATAACTGGCGACCCGACCTTTGGGAATTTGCCGAACGACGTCATAAACGGCATCGTAATAGGTCTTCATCATGAACTATCATCACAAGAGGTAATCATTTAGCCCACACTTGTGTTTATGGGCCGAAATGAAGACTATGGCTCTGGGGCTGTTTTGCAAAGAGATATAAACGATGGATAGCAACGAATTCCGCCGTCATGGTCACGCGATCATTGATTGGATTGCGGACTATATGGATAGCGTCGAAACCATGCCGGTCAGGGCCACAGTCGAACCGGGTGATCTGCTGGATGCTTTACCGGTCGCAGCGCCCGAGCAGGGTGAAAGCATGGACGCGATTTTGGCCGATGTGGATAAGCTCATTATGCCGGGCATCACTCATTGGCAACATCCGCGCTTTTTTGCCTATTTCCCGTCGATTTCGAGCCCTCCGTCGGTTCTGGGCGAAATTCTCGCGGCTGGGATCGGCGCCAATGGCATGATGTGGGAAACGTCTCCGGCTGTTACCGAACTTGAAACCCGGGTTCTCGACTGGTTGCGCCAAGCCATGGGATTACCGCAGGAACTGCAAGGTGTTATCCAGGATACGGCGTCTGTTTCGACGTTATGCGCGGCGCTTGCGGCGCGGGAGCGGGCAACTGATTATGCCGGACTATCCGACGGCGGCGAAGCGTTCACGCACCTGACCGCCTATGGCTCGATCGAAGCCCATTCGTCGATTGAAAAAGCCATCCGGATCGCCGGGTACGGCAGCGCTAATTTCCGCCCAATTCCAGTGACGGCCACCGGCGGCCTTGATGTCAATGCGTTGAAAGCGGCGATCGAAGCCGACCTCGAGGAGGACCGCTGTCCGGCCTTTTGTGTCGCGACTTTGGGCGCGACGGCCTTGGGCGGGATCGATGATCTCAAAGCCATTGCCGCCCTGTGCCGGAAACATAAGATTTGGCTCCATGTCGATGCCGCTTGGGCCGGGAGCGCGCTTATTTTGCCCGAGCAACGGTGGATGATCGATGGTGTCGAGCATGCCGATAGCTTGGTCGTCAACCCCCATAAGTGGCTGATGACGAGTTTCGATTGTTCCGTGCTCTATGTGCGGAATGTCGAGGCCTACACCCGGACCTTCTCGATTTTACCGGAATATCTGAAGACGGCGCATACCGGGGCCGTGACCGATTATCGCGATTGGGGCATTGCCTTGGGTCGCCGGTTTCGTGCACTCAAGCTTTGGTTTGTGCTGCGCCGATATGGGCTCGAGGCGTTGCGGGAGAAAATTCGTCTGCATATCGAGCTTACGGAAAATCTTGCAAAAACCATTGCGGCAGAGCCGGATTTTGAAATCATGGTCAATCCACGGTTGGCGCTTTTTGTGTTTCGCTATCGTCCGCCCGGTCTTCCTGAAGACGATCTTGATGCCGCCAACGAACGGTTGCTCACCGCGATCAATACGGATGGCACGCTCTATCTAACCCGCGCCAAAGTTGCCGGCAGAATGGCAATCCGGTGGTCGATTGGGCAAACCACTGTGGATGAAGGACATGTGACGAAGGCGTGGCTCCGTGTCCAAGAATTGGCTCGTCAATCACGATGACAACGGATTTGCGGCAACTGGTTATGAAACATGCCAGGGAAATCTGGCTTTTCGGGCCGTGCTTCGCTACTGTGCAGCAAAACAATGGTCTATCCGGAGCGCGTAAGCGCGACGAATGGGGGAACTCACGATGACGGCCCTAACGAAAATCACCACACCCTATCTATTGTTTTTGGGGGATGTGAAGGATGACTTGGCGGCGAAAACCGCCAACGGCATCAAAGATTGGCGACCCGAACAGTGCATGGCACAATTGACGCTGCCGGGCTGTGTCGCCGATCTCAAGCTACCGGCTATGGCTCCTAAGGAAGCTTATGCGGCGGGGGCTCGCACGATGGTCATCGGCTGCGCCAATGCTGGTGGTGTGTTACCGGATCATTGGAACGCAACAATACTCGAGGCTTTGGAAGCCGGGCTTGATATAGCCAGTGGCCTTCATATGAAGCTGACCGATAATCCGGATATTCGCGATACCGCCGCCCGCTTGGGCCGAACCCTGCACGATGTTCGCCATCCAACGGAAAATTTCAAAACCGGCACCGGCAAACCTCGATCCGGTAAGCGGTTGTTGACGGTCGGGACCGATTGCTCGGTCGGGAAAATGTACACGTCGCTGGCCATCGAAGCGGAACTGCAAAAGCGCGGAATTGCCGCCGATTTCCGTGCCACCGGTCAAACCGGTATTCTGATCGCCGGCAGCGGGGTCTCGGTGGATGCGGTCGTCTCCGATTTTATTTCCGGCGCGACCGAAGCCTTGGCCCCGGCCAATGATCCCGACCATTGGGATGTGATCGAGGGTCAGGGCTCGTTGTTCCATGCGGCCTTTGCCGGGGTAAGCCTTGGTTTGCTGCATGGCAGCCAACCCGACGTGATCGTGCTGTGTCACGAGCCGACCCGCAAAAACATGCGTGGTTTGCCGGATTTTCCGTTGCCGGGATTACAGCGCTGTCTCGAGGCCAATCTTGCCGCGGCCCGTCTGACCAATCCGGAAGTGCGCTGTGCGGGGATCGCCGTCAATACCTCCAAATTGGATGACGCCGCGGCGACGGCCTATCTTGCAGCCTTAACGCAGCAATTCGGCTTGCCTGCAGTCGATCCGGTGCGGACCGGGGTGGCTCCTATCGTCGATCTATTGGCTGATTTATGAAATCAAAATTGAAACTGCGTATCTTTGCGGAAACCTGGCCGATCCGGGGCAGCTTTGCCATATCGCGCGGGTCGCGGACCACGGCCGAAGTGGTGGTGGTTGAACTCCAGGACGGCCCCCATATCGGGCGCGGAGAATCCGTCCCCTACGCTCGCTATAACGAGACGGTCGAAGGTGTGGTGGCGGATATCGAACGGCATCAATCTGATTTCACCCAAGACTTAAGCATTGATGATTTGCAGCATTTGATGCCGCCCGGTGCTGCGCGTAAGGCGGTCGATTGTGCATTGTGGGATCTTGGGGCCAAGCGTCAGGGCCGCCCGGTGTGGCAATTGGCCGGGCTGCCGGAACCGCAACCGGTGACCACCGCTTTCACCATCAGCTTGGGCGCGCCCGAGGTGATGGAAACCGCCGCCCGGAACGCCGTAAACTATCCGTTGCTCAAGGTAAAGCTTGGGTGTGGCACGGCTAGCGGTGACGCGGATCGGATCGCAGCGGTGCGCCGGGGTGCGCCCCAGGCGCGCTTGATCGTCGACGCCAATGAAGCCTGGTCATTGGACGATCTCCAATCGCTCGCGCCGAGTTTGGCGTCGTCGGGGGTTGCCTTGGTCGAACAGCCATTACCGGCCGGGCAAGATGAAGCGCTGGCCGGTCTGACCTTCGCGGTGCCTCTTTGTGCCGACGAAAGCTGCCATGGCACCGCCAGCCTCGACCACATCATCGGTCGCTATCAGATGGTCAATATCAAGCTCAATAAAACCGGCGGCTTAACCGAAGC
>JBBCIP010000047.1:0-16927 GCA_037189785.1 Alphaproteobacteria bacterium | reverse complement strand
TCAAATTCGCTATGAAGTGCCGATCAGCGACACAAACTCGGTCTATGCTCACACGTCCTTCAACTATCGTGGCCGCGCCTATACCGACTTCCATACCAGCAACACCTATATGCCTTTGGAAAGCTACTTCCGCGCTGATGCGTCAGTCGGTGTCATTCTCGGTAGCTGGGATGTGAACTTGTTCGTCAAGAACCTAACCAATGAAGTTGCTCAAATAGGTCTGGTTCCGCTCACCGGCGTTGTCACACCAGAGGAAGCTTCAGTGGCGACGATCCGTCCGAGAACATTCGGTATCAAAGTGTCGACTGGCTTCTAATCATATGAGCATAGTCAACGTTCATTCCTTGTAAGTCTTATGGGATCGTTCGGTTGGACGATCCCATATTTTTTCTCCCCGTTGTGACCTAACAATGCACTATACGTCTTGCCCAACATGTGAACTGCCCTTGGGAAAGATCGTTTAAGCAATTTTGAGGGATTCTAATGGCGAGCCGCGTATCACAACATTAGACTAAAATCTTTTGATGTCGCGTTGCGACCATGGCTAGCAAAGGGAGCAAAACATGAGCTATCCCACTCGATCTAAATCAAAACATGCACAAGCATTTGGCCTGTTGTTAGGCACGACGTTATTTGCGGCAACTGTCGGATTATCAAGCAGCAGCATCAGCGCCCCCCAATCTCAAGCCCCCGCTTTGACCGCTAAGCAACACGCCATCCAAGACAGTTGGAGCAAGCGCGGCGTCTGGGAATACCCACTGCTAGGCTTTAGCGGCTTTTTATCTGAACAAGAATACCTTGACCCAAGCGTTGCTGAGCGTAATCCGCCACCGCTGAATGCAGAAGCCCGCGCTTTTCGGGTTAAGGTACGCGAAACCCTAGCCAAAGAAGGCCGTGCCCTTTTCAATCCCACAGCAGATTGCATGCCGATCGGCATCCCTTATCTTTTGGCCTATCCTGCAACTTTTGAAATCCAATTTTCAAAGGGCCGAGCTATGATGCTTTATGATAACCGAGAATATCGGATTATATACACTGACGGCCGCGGCCACCCTGAGCCGGACGATATAGAGCCGGGTTTCTTCGGCCATTCCATCGGCCATTGGGAAGGCGATACTTTCGTAGTGGATACAGTCGGACTTCGCGGTGGCGACAAAATGCAAATCGAGCCACATATTCCGTTCACATCAGCCATGCATGTGGTTGAGCGTTGGACGCCAAACGGCCCAGATAAAATCGATGTCGAGGTCACCATGACCGACCCCGGTATTATGACAGCCCCCTGGGTCGTAACCCGGACCATGGAACGGCGTAGTGACCTCGAATTGATGGAGGCCATTTGCGTCGAGAACAACCGTAACCCGACCCGAGCCGACGGGGAGCCGACCGTACTCGGCCCCGATGGCTCTGTTCTTCACTGATAACGCCCCTACCATAGGATAGTAAACGATGAGCGCATCCGAGCTGCCGTCTGTCAGACAAGCTGTTTGGTCTTCCAGATTTAGCTTTCTCTACTCAGCCTCGGCTGCCGCCATCGGACTTGGAAGTTTATGGCGCTTTCCTTATGTCGCCGGCTCCAACGGCGGCGGCGCATTTGTTCTGCTATATATCGGATTTGTCATTTTATTATGTATTCCGATTATCCTTGCGGAAATGGTGATCGGAAAACGTGGTCACGGCAGCACGGTCGGCAGCGTCAATCATTTGGTCAAGGAAGAAAAGGCCTCATCCGCTTGGCGCACCATAGGCTGGCTTAGCTTGCTTATTCCATTCTTCGGCCTGAGTTACTACAGCGTGATTGCCGGTTGGGGCATTGAATATGCCCGCCTTGCCGTTTTCGATAGTTTTTCTGATATATCCGTTGCGGAATCAAAGGCAACCTTTGATGCTTTAATAAGCTCTCCTTTGACTCTGATGCTGCTGCAGTTCATTTTTATCGCGGCTGTCGTTTGGGTTGTTGCCCGCGGCTTGCAGCGGGGGATCGAGTGGGTTTCCCGCATCAAAATGACGGTTATGTTCGGTGTCCTAATATTTATGGTGATCTATAACGCCGCAACCGTTGGCCTGGGCAGCAGCATCGATTTTCTATTCCGTCCTGATTTCTCGCAATTGACCGGACAGGCAGTTTTGACAGCTTTCGGGCAGGCTCTATTTTCAACCGGTATCGGCATCGGCGTGCTGATGACGTATAGTTCCTATGTCCCGAAAGATATTTCGCTACCCCAGTCCAGTGCGCTTTTGGCCATTGCCGTGATCTTTGTCGCCACGATGGCGGGGCTCGCTATTTTCCCGACGGTATTTCACTATGGTTTGGAACCTGCGGAAGGCCCGAACTTAATTTTCGTCACCGTGCCGGTTGCCTTTGGGCAAATGACCGGGGGCTGGATCGTCAGTATCCTGTTTTTTGGCTTGATTGCCATCGGCGCCTTTACCAGCGCCGTTGGCATGCTTGAGCCGATTGTATCGTGGCTGCAAGAACGTGCCAAAAAAGGCCGGGCCTTGATGGCCATATGGGCCGGCTTAGGTGTTTGGATAGTCGGCTTCCCATCATTGCTCTCCTTCAATGTTTTGGCCGATGCCCGGCCGCTATCGGCTATCCCTATCTTCGCCAACAGCAATTTCTTCGATATCCTCGACATGGGGATCGCCAATGTCTTGCTGCCGCTGAATGCCCTATTGATTGCCTTATTTGTCGGTTGGGCCATGCGCCGAACCGTGACCGAGGAAGAGTTTGGGGGACGCGGTGTGTTCTACACCCTGTGGATCACTATCCTAAAGTTTTTATCGCCGCTGGCTATTCTTGGCTTGATGGTAAACAGTTAATTGCATAAAGGCGGTCCGCGCCGTGGGGGCTGGCCGCCATCAGGAAGAGCTGTTAAGATGAGCAAATACAGTGCGACCAACTGGATTTGCTTAGTGAAAGATATATCGAAAAACGATGACGAGTTGGAAAATGGCCTTTTCCGGTCCGTTATTTGCGGCCCCCATGGTACTTTGACGGACGCGTTCGAACGTTTAAGGCAACCGCCGTGGCAGGATATGTCTTTGCAGGATGACGTCTTTAATATCACACAGACTCTGATCCCTGTTCCTGGTGAAGATAAAAACAATACTTGGGAATTATTATCTGTTCACGACAGCATTTTCGCTGTCATTACCAAGTGTAACTACACCACAACCAGACGCGAGATGGTGCCGTCGCAATCCTTCCTCGAGTTTCATTTTAGTTTGGATGGGGAAACAACCTTATCGGCTGAAAAAGACGATGCAATTCCTGTACATCAGACTCATATCTTTGTATGCCGGCAAGGCAAAGCTGATTATGAGGTGTATTGTCCGCCTGGCCCGCGCCGCTTGATCAGCCTCTATGTTCGACCTGAGTTTATGATCAAAAGACTTGGCGTCGACCCTACGGCTTTGCCCGATCTAGCCAAAAGTCTATTCAGTGATCCGAGCGAAATGATCATTCAACAACTGCCCATTCGACTGGATTTGCAAAACACCATCTATCAATTACTCGATACCCCGTTCACAGGGATGCGACGTCTGCATTTTTGTGCTTCTAAAATTATTGATCTCTTGTGCTTGTGCGCGCGCGATTTAGCGGCTCTGGTCCCAAGTGACGGTGCTGGCATGGTCTTCAACGAACGTGACCTTGCTATGTTCAACAATGCTCGCCAGATCTTATCGACACAATTTCTTCCGCAACCGACCATTCTTTCCTTGTCCAAGGCCGTCGGCACCAATACCAATAAATTGAAAACGGGCTTCAAAATACTCTATGGCATGACTATTTTCGAATTTGGAAATCATCATCGCATGATGCATGCCCAAAAATTATTAGCCGAGAAACATCTGCCGGTGAGTGACGTCGCTCGGCTTGTTGGATATCAAAGCCAAGCGAGTTTTTCGATTGCATTCAAAGACTTCTTTGGCGAACTTCCACGCGACGTCCGTCGTAAAGGAGCCGCCGTCGGTTAACCACGCTTCCGCGCGATCACCTCAATTTCGCAAACACCAAGTGGATTGGCAAGACTTGCCACACCAAGAACAGACCATGCTGGATAAGGCGCTTGGCTATAGCGATCTTTAACCTTTGCCATGACTGGGATTTCTGTACCACAATCTATATGAAATGACGTGATTTTGACCACATCGTCCCATCCACAACCGGCTTGCAACAAAACTTCGGTAATTTGTTCAAACGCCCGCGTGAAACCTTTTTCAAGGTCGCCTTGATCACCATCTTCTTTGGTGGCGATAACGCCGGTCAGATAAACCCAACCATCGATTTCACAAGCGGAAGGCACATGGAAAAACGCGTACGCTTTAGCCATTTTTTCATGAACGTATTCTTTTTTTCCGGAATACTTTGCAGATGTCGTCATTGTTTTTTCCTAAATACCGACTGTCATAGCGGGCTGCTCATCACAGCCCGCCATCAAAACTATTGAAATTTACGCGACACTTTCATCAAGAGCTGTCAATGGTTTGACGCCGCCTTGATTACGAATAAGCGCTTTTTTCCGCACATAGCGCAGCATCGTTTCCGCACCATAGCGCGAGCCCCCCAAACCGGAATAACGAAAAGCCATTTTCTCGCCATCGAATGTAATCGCCCGCGGCAATTCGGTATCGTTAATGCTCATGCCACCAGCGTTGATCTCAGCCGCAACCTCCGTGCCTTCGTCAATGTTGGCCGCAAAAACGGCACCACTTAAGCCAAAATCGCTGTCGTTGGCAAGTTCGATCGCTTGATCCAAACTGTTAAAGCCCATAACCGGAATAACAGGACCAAATGTTTCTTCGGACATCACCCGCATGGAATGATCGACATTATCAATAACGGTTGCCCGCATCCACAGGCCGCCGTCGTGATTTTCAACCTCACCACCACATAGGATGCGCGCACCTTTAGCCGTTGCATCGGCTAACTGAGCAGAGACAATTTCTGCCTGCTGCGGGAAAATGAACGGGCCGATTGCTCCTTTCGACATTTCCGGATAGTTAATGTCAAGCGTATTGCATTTTTCGACCAGGCGATTGACCAGCTCGTCTTTCACACGATTATCGACATAAACACGTTCAATGGCGTAGCAGACTTGCCCGGTGTTATAAATGGCGCTGCGGATAATCGATGTGGCGGCCCGATCAAGATCAGCCCCCTGCAACACCACAGCCGGATCTTTTCCACCAAGCTCAAGGAAACAAGGAATCATATTGCGAGCCGCGGCAGCCGCAACTTTGCGCCCGGTCGGGATAGACCCGGTAAAAACGATTAAATCACTGTTATTGCTCAACGCTTCACCAGTTTCGCCATCGCCGCGGATTACAGATATAATATCTAGTAGTTCTGGAACTTCAGCAATGGTCGCAAGCAACGGCTCAACAAAGCGCGGTGTCACTTCGCTTGGTTTAACGATGACCGTGCAACCGGCAAATAAGGCGGGCAAGGCATCAATAAACGATAGAACCATGGGAAAATTCCACGGGCTGATGATTCCGACAACCGGATAAGGCACATATTGCTGCTGGAAATCGACATCCTTCACATTGCTAGATGATTTTGCAACCGGCGTAAAGACGCGCGGCGCATGAGCACCATAGCCATGAATCATATGGTAAACGGCACCGACCTCTTCTCCCGAAATCTTCCGACGACCGGTATCGACAGACAGCACGTCTTGAATAACCGAAAAGTTTTTCTCAATCACACTAGCCCAACGCATCAAAACTTCGGTGCGGTACTCTAGACCTTTTTTCCACCAGGATTTTTGCGCTTTACGAGCTCGTTCACTAATGATTTTTATTTCGTCTGAAGTGGTTGCTGTGAACTCATAATCCACCACACCCGTCCGTGGGTTTTTTACAGAAATCATTTTCATAAATACTCCTATTCGACTTTATACTTGCATCTCTGGTCGGCACTCATTCTGTTTCCAACGATGTGCCAATGAATTATCAATACCGATCAGGTCAAGAACACGACCGATACTGTGATCAACCATGTCCATTAGTGATTGAGGCCGGGCATAAAAAGCTGGGGCCGGCGGTGCCACAATGGCGCCGATCTCGGAAAGGGCTGTCAGCATACGCAAATGACCGGTATGAAAGGGTGTCTCCCGCACCATAGCGACCAACGGTCTCCGTTCTTTCAACGTAACATCAGCGGCACGTGTCAGTAAGCTGGTAGTTATGCCGTTTGCAATTTCTGCAGCACTTCGAATGGAGCAAGGCGCTATAATCATACCACGGGTACGAAATGACCCGCTCGCTATAGCCGCACCGATGTCATCAATCGAATATAAAACAGCCGCAAGATCACGCAGATCGCCGTATACATATTCTGTTTCTTCAGCGATTGTGCGGCGCGCAGCTTTCGAGACGACGACATGAGTCTCAAAGTCCAATGCTTGCAAAGCTTCGAGCAACCGGATCCCATAGATCGCGCCAGAAGCGCCGCTGATACCGACGATGACTTTATTTTGCGATGCCACGATCAACTCACATAGTCAGACAAAATAATATCGTCAGCACCAGGTACATATTTCCGGGCAAATTCCGCTTCACGGCCCCACGGCATTGTGGCGTCAATCGCTAAGCGGCCCCAATGGTCCTTGAACTCATCCCGATAAAAGCCAGGAATATCGTTCAAGATCATGGCCCGGGTATCGGCCCGACCACGAGTCATATAGGCCCACATCACATCTTCGAGATTATAAATGTCAACATCATCATCAACGACGAAAACAACTTTATTGTAATCGAGATAAGATCCCAATGCAGCCAACAAGGCATGCTTACCATGCCCCTCATATTGTTTCTTCAGTTTGATGATGGTGATCGATACATTCGGGCGACAACTAACATCGACCACGCCGGGAACCGTATTCCGAAGATGGCGATATATACGCGCCGCAGTCGTTGCCTCTAACGGTCTTAGATCTTCTGTCGACCCACACACCAAGGCATGGAAAATTGCATTCGGGCGGTAGGTGACGGCGGTGACTTCAAACACATGGTTTTTGCCGACTTCCACATAGTTCCCCATAAACTCACCAAATGGTCCTTCATCACGGCGTACATGGGGCAGGAATCGGCCTTCGACCACGATATCTGCTTCAGCCGGGATATCGAGATCAATCGTCAATGCCCGCCGCATCGGTAGCGGGCGACCGGAAATACGTCCGGCCAAGGCCACTTCGTCATCATCCATCGGTACGGATGCACAAGCGGCCATGAAAATATGCGGTTGACCGCTTAAAATCAGGGCTGCTTCAAGCGGTTGATCGCGCTCTTCCGCCAAAGCTTGGTATTTTGCCAAATCATGGCTAGACCCCAGCCTTACACGCAGTTCTTGGTCATTGACGATCATTGATCGATGAAACGATAAATTGGGTACACCGCTATCTGGGTGGCGTGCCAAATAGATGGCCGAAGTAAAATAAGGCCCTGCATCGCGGCCATGATAGGTGATGGCTGGTAAGTCGCCGAGTTTGCCAACCACATGATCGCCTAGATTCGTGACTATCTCTCCATAGCCACCTTTTGTATCGGTTAAATCCAACCACCGTTTAGCAAAATGTTCTCCATCGGCACCGATGATACGGCACAACCGGTTATGATCACCGTAAAGATTAGCCACAACAGGAAATTTTGTACCACGAACATTTTCAAACAGAACAGCTTGCGTCCCTGCCTTCTGCACGGCCACAGCAACAGCTGCGAGCTCAAACCGTGGGTCCACCTCTCGGCCCACAGTCAGCAGTTCGCCACGTGCTTTCAGATCGTCAATAAATGTCCGCATAAAAACCCTTTAGAAATATATACCATTACGCACGGCTAAAACTTTTCCCGCAAAAATACATTACTGGAATAGATTTCGTTTGCGCAGGTGGCAGACAGCACAAGTACCAAAATCAAAAAAAAATATGCCACAATGACGGAATAGCGACAGGGAGCGAAATACGGGCAGAAATCTGTCCTAAAACAGACATTATTTGTGAGGGAATAAGAACCCGGCAGCGTACCGCAGAATACCGACGCGACCATTCCTATCATACTGCAAAATATAGCACTTATCATGAGGGATTAGGACATCCTCAGCGTATTCATTGGTAAAGATCAAGCGCTATCGCTAAGGCACGATATGGAACCAGATTCTGGTCCGGTTCGATCTTGGTTCCGGATCTTTACAGTATCTATGGCGCCTTCCTGCAACTTTAAAAAGATGCAGTACCCATCGTGCTGTTCGGGTAATTGGCAAACCATGTTTGCAGTATCAAGAAAGAAGATTGCACGATGCAGGACAGAATATCATTTCTAATTTCGCGTAAAACACGGACATTGATGTCTGGCTTATGTTTATCGACATCGCTTTTGGCATTTCCCAGCCAGCTTTTGGCGGAATCTGCCGACGGCGCCAGTGATGAAGTCATCGTCATCGGTATTTTTGATCGTGTAAAACTCACCAAACCTTCAGAAAGCGCAAGTCGGCTCGGTCTAACACTTCTAGAAACACCAGCCAGTGTCGATGTGATCGATGGAGAAGCCATTCGACTGCGTGGTGATCTAACCATTCAAGAAGCGGCTGGAAGAACAACGGGGATTGTCAATACCTCCGGTGTATTCGGCTATGGCCTCAGCGCACGAGGTTTTGTAGGCGTAAATTCGGTCATGCAGCTTTATGACGGTATGCGGATGTACAACAACACGTTGACGTTCCCTGCCGACCCTTGGATGGCCGAACGCGTGGAAATACTACGCGGTCCGGCATCGGTGCTGTATGGTGAAGGGGCTATTGGCGGTGCCGTCAATGTTGTTCGTAAGCAACCAAGTGATACCGCCAATCATGCCTTGCGTGCAGGGTTCGGATCATATGGCTTTTTCACACTAGCGGCAGGAAGCGGTGGGCCAATCACAGATCAGTTATCATACCGCATGGATGGTAGTTATCGCCGATCTGATGGTTGGATGGATCGGGGTGACATGAGCGCCGGCGCTTTTTCTGGTTCTCTTCGCTACAAAGCCACCGATGATCTATTGTTCATGATATCGCATGACTTCAGCCGCCAGAAACCGCGGACCTGGTTTGGTGTGCCGCTTATCAATGGTGCGCTCGATAAAACCATTCAAAAAAAGAATTATAACGTAACCGACGCGGACCTTCGTTTTACTGATAATTGGGGCCAGTTCAAAGCCGAATGGATACCCGCTGACAATCTAAAAATCACCAGTGATTTTTATCACTTATGGGCTAATAAATATTGGCGCAATGCAGAAAATGCGACACATGTTGCGGCCACAAACACAACACCTGCAGCCATTCGTCAAAGTAGTATGACCGAGCTTTATCACATTCAAAAACAGACCGGGAATCGCACTACGGTCGATTACAGCCATACCTTGGCCGGGCGTGAGAACCATTTTGTCATAGGCTTTGATGTCAACCGTATCAGTTACAAAAATATCAGCAACGCTGGGAACAGCGCAACACGGCTTTTGGATATTGATAATCCCCTACCCGGTGAATTTATCAGTAGCCTTCCGACTACGGCGCGTTATACCAATAACATTCATCAATATTCTATATTCATAGAAAATCGCTTTGTTATCAGCGACGCTTTATCCGCGATCGGCGGACTGCGCTATGATCGTCCGAAAATTAAAAAGGATGATTATGTAAACCCTAACAATAATTTCACAACTACTCCCGACGCCGTGACCTGGCGCGGCGGAATTGTTTATACCCCTGTTCCCAATCTTTCACTTTACGGGTTATTTTCGACAGCCGCAGATCCTGTGGGGGCTTTGGTTTCCACATCCTCAGCTCAAAGCACACGCGATCTGTCAACAGGTCGGCAATGGGAAGCCGGGATCAAACATGTTTTCTGGAATGGACGCGCTCAATGGACTTTTGCCGCTTATGATATCGTCAAGAAAAAGCTTTTGACGACAGATCCGTTGAATTCGACGATCCAAATCCAAGTGGGTCAACAATCATCACAAGGGCTTGAAGCCTCTTTCTTCCTCCAAGCCACAGACAGCTTGGCCATCACAGCAAACGGGTCATTGTTAAAGGCCCGGTATGACGATTTCATGGAATCTGTCAGCGGTGTATTATTTGATCGCACCGGAAATAAACCCAACAATGTTGCGTCAAAAGCGGGCAATATTTTTGTCAGTTGGTCTTTCGCACAGGATTGGACTATCGACGGCGGCATCAATTATGTCGGCAAACGCTATCAAGATGCCGCCAATACACGGGAGTTGCCATCCTATATCGTCAGCGATCTTGGTCTGCGTTGGCAGTTCATCAACAGCACAAACGTCAGCCTACGCGCCCGTAATCTGTTTGATGAAACATATGCTCGCGCCACATATGGATCACAATGGGTATTGGGCGACCCTCGTACTATCGAGTTAACATTGAATGCCAACTTCTAATCTGTTTTCCGCCAAAACAATGAAGCGATGGCTGTACATAAGTCATCGCTGGATCGGTATCGTTTTATCAATTCTATTTGTGATCTGGTTTACATCCGGCGTGGTGATGTTATACGTATCTTTTCCATCATTCCGCGACACAGAGCGCCTGCAAAGAGCCGAAGCGATTGCGTGGGATCATGTCATGATAGGCCCCGATCAGGCCTTATCGAAACTTGATCTTGATACATTTCCCGACCACATGCGGCTGGCTATGCTTGGGCATGATCCTGTATATCATATGACACGTGCCGGAAAGCGGTATGCCGTGTCCGCACAAACCGGTGAAATAATGGCGGCGGTTGATCAGACCCGCGCCAAGGAAATTGCCAAATCATACTCTGGCACAGATATATTAGACATCGAACCACTTGCACGCGATCAATGGACCACCACCAAAGCCTACGCGCGGATCAGCCCGTTTTGGCGCGTCCGGTTGGATGACAATGAGCGCACTGATCTTTACATACGCCAAGCCACAGGAGAAATCGTTCAAAACACCACAGCCCAAGAACGATTTTGGAACTGGCTGGGTGCAGTGCCCCATTGGCTTTATTTTGAAGTCATCCGCGTTTATCAAGAACCCTGGCGGCAAACCGTCTTATGGGCATCCGGCATCGGTATTATCGGCGCCATTGCCGGGTTATGGATCGGGCTTTTGCGGATTCGCCTGTCCGGCAAACGCTATGCCAATGGTGCAGCGTCACCCTATGGCGGGTGGATGAAATGGCATCACATCACAGGTTTAATCGGTGGCATTTTTGTTATTACCTGGACCTTCAGCGGTTGGTTATCCATGAGCCCCTTTGGTGGGCTACAGGATCAAGAAACATCGGCTATCGCTGATCGCTACCGTGGCCCTACCCAAGCTTTATTCGCTGCAACCGACCTAAAAACAGCCGTGGATGCCCACGACGCGAAAATCCGCGAAGTGCATTTCTGGTATTTATCTGGTCGTGCCGTCATGACGGCATTTTTTGCACCCAACCACAGCGTGCTGCTTGATGTCGATAGCGGGCAATCGATCACCTTGTCCGAAATGGACATCACCACCATCGCTAAAGCCGCAGTTCCCCACGCAAGCTTGATCGATCAGCGCCTACTGACCGATTATGACACCTATTGGTACACGACCAACGACCCAAGAAAAGATGCGCGCCCTCTCCCAGTCTGGCGTTTGAAATTCGATAACTCCGACAAAACATGGCTCCATATCAACCCGCAGACTGGCGAGCTTCTCAATCAATTGGGATCGTCCCGACGCGGCTATCGTTGGCTCTTTAGTGCTCTGCACAGTTTTGATTTACCGATCTTGCTAAAATATAACCTGGCCCGAGAAATTGTCGTCTGGATCTTTTCCTTTTTCGGTCTGGCCCTTTCCTTTACAGGAATCGTTATTGGATGGCGACGACTGAGAAAGAGAAAGCTCACATTATCAAGAACTACTTAAGCTCTCCGATAATAACTCTATATTCCTGAAGCTTCATCATCCATGTTAAGCTGATAAAATGTCATTTTCAACAACCACTCTTACATCTCTCTTGGACCAACCGAGAAGCAGTATTTCTTATAATATTAGTCAATTTGGATATGTACGCAAAAAATGCTGTAAGTATCATCTGCCTGAAATCCAAAAAATTAACAAGCGGTCATGTCCACCACAAACACTCTACAGAACGCCTGTATAAACTAAGGGATCTACACTACCACTCAGTTTTCCCACACACACTACATATATAATCCTATACAATCATAACTCTAAGTTATAAAAACAACATTACTCGGATGAATTATCCACCGCTTAGAATTCTAATAATGTAATGACGTGCAGAATCAGATATTAAAAAGTTCCCTCAACGGTAAACAGTAGAATAATACTATTACACAGCTTCTTGTTCAAGCATCCGCATGAAAACGCTGCGCTGTGCGATCTATACCCGGAAGTCAACCGAGGACGGCCTCGAGCAGGACTTTAATTCTCTGCAGGCGCAGCGGGAGGCTTGTGAAGCGTATATCCTGAGCCAGAGGTCAGAAGGCTGGGTGGTGCTGCCGGATATGTATGACGATGGCGGCTTCTCAAGCGGCAGCATGGAGCGACCTGGACTAAAGCAAATGTTGTTGGATGTTGGGTCTGGCAAGGTCGACATCATCGTCGTCTATAAGGTCGATCGTCTGACCCGGTCGCTGATGGACTTTGCACGCATTGTCCAGATCTTGGATGAGAAAGGAGCATCCTTTGTCTCCGTCACCCAATCCGTTAATACAACATCCTCCATGGGGCGATTGACCTTGAACGTTCTTCTGTCTTTTGCCCAATTCGAGCGCGAGGTTACAGCCGAACGGATCCGGGATAAGATTGCCGCTTCTAAGAAGAAGGGCACGTGGATGGGCGGGCCTGTACCCTTGTGTTGCGCGAGCTTCAGACCTCATCGCCTGAGACCTTGAAAGATATCCTGAGGCCGATCATTAGCCATGTGCAGGTAAGGCACCATCAGATCAGCATCACCATGGATCTCGCAGCTCTGCAGAGAGCACTTAACATCCCTACGGCGATAGCGCACCGATAGAACACACAGCCACCCTGCTGCTCGAGATCAAACGTCGAGGGGTGGAGATGAAGCTCGTTATTCAAGGCAAGCAACCAGATCCTGGTCCAAACCAGAAGAATGATCTCTTTAGGCTAGTCGCCAAGGCTCATACCTGGTTCAAAGACATCACATCGGGTAAGGTCGTCAGCATTCAGGATATTGCCAGACGTGAGAACATCGATCTTGGCGATGTTAGTCGGATTCTGCCACTCGCCTTCCTCGCCCCTGATATCGTAGAGGCCATTGCAAAGAACAAACAGCCGGAAGATCTCACCGCCCATCGCCTCAAGCGGATCGCTAAACTACCCCTCGACTGGCAGCAAAAGCGAGCCCTCCTCGGCTTCCCAGAAGTTAACTGAGGCAGTAAATTCATCACAATAAAAAGGGCTTTAAATTGGCTTTAAATTGGCTTTAAAAGCTCTTTAAACCATCCGATTGAATCGCGGACTGTCGGCGGTCTCAGCCACCGTTTGCTGATGTCCAGCACAACGGAGAACACGGCCTTAAACGTCAGATATAGGCCCCTTCTCCCGCGATATCCCGGATCAAAACCCATACAGCAATATATAACAGAAAAAGAATGGTGGGCCTCGAAGTCAATGCCGAACCAGTCTCTACATAATAATACCATGGCTGTTTGTATTAATTGGAAAGTGTGAATATAATAAAATTCGTAATACTGTTTGAGAAATAATTCACCTACACAAAATTTTTTAATAAAATACAAAACAATTTATCAAAAAATATATTTTAATACAGGCAGGAAAATTAAATTCTAATATAACGAAAAGAACTAAGGTATACGTATCGATAGGTTTTATCATTACATCGTTAAAATACTTAACGTATAAAGACAGCCGATACAATGCTAAGGATAGGAATATGTTCTCAGTAATAGCTTTCTAGTCTAGAATCTATTTCGCGCTATTACCGTATACAATTGTTGAAATTTGATATTTTAGCCTAAACATCGAACGCTACTTCAATCAAGATCCGTCCGATTCAATTGAAAAAAGACTCTGCTTGGATCTGCTTGGAACAGAAGCTTTCCTCTGTTCCAAGCAAAGAATACTCATTCAATATTCAAATTTCTGAATACCCTTCTAGCTATGATCCATCATAAACAATCAAACTAACATAAAGTATACAGTGTATATCTTATGTTATATCAGCAAGAATGTTCAAGTTCTAACGAATCATTTGATGATATCAGCGATATAATTAGTATCGAAAATGTATAGTAGCACCATAGGTTCTAGGCGATTGGAATGTAGCGAATCCATCACCAGAGACATTTGCAATTGTATTTATATTAGTCTCATTAGTAAGATTCTTTGCCCATAATTCGAACCCCCATCTAGCATCTGTCAATTCTAGCAAAATACTCGCATCTAAATTATGTTGATTAGGTACGAGTTCAACAGGATTATTAACGATAGTAGAGAAATATTCAGTGCTGTATGTGTAATCTACTCGACCAGTAACACTACTACCTTCACCAACTATAACTGTGTAACTAGCTCCTACAAAGACTTTATGTTTGGGAGCACGAGGCAAGACTTTTCCAGATAAATCTACACCTGATTGTATCAGTTCTTTAATCCTCGAATGCGTGTAACTATAATTTCCGTATAAATTAAGACCCTCCAAAGGTATCAAATTCCACTCAAGCTCAATGCCTTTAACAACTGTTTTACCCGCATTCCCGGTGAAACTCAACGGAGGCAAATTTGGGTCAATCTGCTGAATGATACCTACCTGAAGATCTGTGTAGTCTATATAAAAAGCAGAAAAATTTAACCGAGCACGACGATCAAACCATTCTGTCTTAGCGCCAATCTCATAGTTCCAAGCATATTCTGGCGCAAAACCACGTTCAGCTGCATATTTTTCTCGGTCTTCATCATTATATCCACCACTTTTAAAGCCGCGCGAAATAGTCGCATACAGCAAATGATCAGGTGTCGCTTGATAGTTTAAAGAGGCCGCCGGCGTAAGCGCGCTCCAAGTATCTGAACCATAAGCTGTAAAATTTGGAACAACGACCCCATAAGCCGTATACGGGGAAAAAGGCTTCCCATGAGATATCAAAACATGTTTCTTTTTATCCTGACTCCACCGTAAGCCTACTTGAAGGCTGAACTGCTCATCAAATGCGTATGATGCATTAGCGAAAGCTGCAATAGCATCAACTTTTGATTCTGCATCCGATTGCACACGGCCCTCAATATTGAAAGACATAAATCGATAGTCAGTAATCTTAAAATGTTCTACGCTCTCATGAAAATAATAAAGACCACCGACCCAATTGAATGGCCCACTTCCGTCCGATGACAACCGAACTTCCTGTGAAAACTGTTTCGCGTACTGATTGTCTTCTTGAATAAAAAGCGTATGAAAATAGTTAGCACGATCAGCAGCTGTCAGTGACGCAACAAACAAGCCTGTTGAGTTCGCACGCTGTTCTGTTTCTGATTTACGATATCCAGTAATTGACGTTAGCGTTCCGAGAGACGTATCTAATTGTACGTTTAAGCTTATGCCATGGTTATCGACATTTCCAAAACCGTCATCTGCATGGTTAGCTCCTCGACGACGCTCACTATTAGACTTTCCCGCTGAACGTGGCCCTTCTCTATAAAGATCCCACCAACCACCTGTTCCTCGACGACGAGATACATCAGCATTGATTTGAATCTCCAAGTCTTCGTTTGGTACAAATCGTAATGCTGCACGCGCCGAAACATACTGCTCGTCCTCAATATCATTACCAGTAGTTTCATTAAAAGCATAACCGTCATGATTTCGCGTTGAAATCGACACTAAACCAAAGACATTATCTGACAATGGGCCGCTGACAGATCCTTTAGTTTCAATTGTTTTATAATTCCCATATGTCGCAGATAGGCGGGCACGAAACTCTTCATCGGGTTTTCTTGTAAAAAAAGAAATAGCTCCCCCCACAACGTTCCGCCCAAATAATGTACCTTGCGGTCCACGTAGAACCTCAACCCGCTCAAGGTCAAAGAAACTATTATTGACCATTTCTGGTCGCCCCATGTAGATCTCATCTACAAAGATCCCGACTGCACTATCAACAGCAGAAGATTTATTAGCACTCCCAATACCGCGAATAAAATATCGCGGCATACCTGCAGAAAATTCTTCGTATACTAAACCAGGCGTTCTCGACTGCAAATCATTAAAGTTAGCAATATTCGACTTCTCTAGGAAATCCCCAGAATATGCGGTGATTGACAGAGCCACCGTCTGAAGATTTTCGGCACGCTTTTGTGCTGTAACCACAACTTCTTCTAGTCCAAAAGACCCTAACGCATCTTGCGCATATACAAAGGTGTTTCCAACACAAAGAACAATGGTCGAAAGAAAAAGATTGTTCGTCAATTTTTTAATATTTCTCATTTCCTACTCCTAAATTTATCATTCATAGCCAATTCAAACTAAATATTTTTGGCTTGTTATTTATTTTCTGGATAAATAATAGCTGCACAGTTCCCTAATTCGGCACCATCAAGCGTAGATACCTTTTTTGCATTCCATGGACTTCCCATTTGATTAGTACGCCGATACCAAAAACCATAAAGCTTATCACCGGCCCAAGAAAATGTTGCAGCACCAATCGTTGGCTTTTCTGGTTCATAGAACGACAAACGCAAAATTCTACCCAAGGAAACACCAGCTAAATAGCCTTTGCCATCATCGTAGCAACCGAGCACTCGGTTGCCTATTTGGCGCAATACAATTTCTCCGTACTCATGATCATAGACACCGCTGATATCTTTCTCGCTAGGCAAGATGCGGCTTTCTAGTTCGCCGATTGCTTCAAATTCACC
>JBBCIP010000046.1:0-9792 GCA_037189785.1 Alphaproteobacteria bacterium | reverse complement strand
CGGCATGGCCAGCAGCACTATTATGTGGCTCGCCTTTTCTGCTGTCCCGGAATGGGCCACGCATGCCCTTTTCGCGACCAGCGCCACGATCCTGATCTATGCAGCCCTTCACAGCTTCCTGGGTATGATATTCGCGCTTTACGGTATCCACCGCATAAGAGCAGGATACGTATCGGCAGTCAGGACTCTCGATCTTCGTCTAGGCAAGTTGTGGCATGATTATACAGCCGTGACCGGTCTGCTTGCTCTCGCTTTCGTCTTTGTTATGAGTGGAATGGCAAACCCTCACTAGATTTCAGTTCAGTAAAAGACCGACATTAACAGCACTTGCGCACCCTAAGCGACATCATCTTTTGATGTAGCCTCCACCTAGGTCCGTTTTAAACGCTAGAAGCAGCATCAATTAAACTTGACTTCTCGGGTCAAGCCTCGATCAGGCGAGCCTATTTGGCCTCAGCGAAGGAACGCAATGTGAAGTATATTGCTACAGACCGTGATCATCTGTCACCAAACCCGTTATCGCTGAAGGGCCTGATAAACATGGTTCACCAAAGTTTCCACCCGCGCACCGACGCCTTCTCCGACGGCCGTATGATTCATCGAATAGCCGAATGAAAGCCTTGCTTCGGGATCAGCAAATGCAAATGAGCCCCCGACACCAGCATGACCGAAAGCACGCGGATTGTTACCCATGGGATGGTATTTAGCATTATTGAGGGCTACACCTCGACCAAACCGATAGGCCCGTCCTGTAAGACCACAGTCTTCGAACCAGCGATCCTCTCGCAGCACATCCACCGTTTCATCAGACAATAGACGAACACCGTTTACGGGTGTTATGAGTGCCGCGAAAATACGCGCCGCCGCTCGGGCGTTACCATGTCCATTCGCAGAGGGGAGAAGCGACTGCCGCCACATTGCCGAATTAAAAACATTCGGCTGGCGATCCAGCGGCCGCCAAGCACGACTGAGCGGCACGTCCACATCTTCGCCGATAAGCCGCGTGCTGATCGTCCCCGGATTAACGATGATGTCTGCCACACCTTCCGCCCAATCATCGGGCACACCAATATAGTAATCAGCATCAAGAGGCCCTGTCAGCTCGTCCCGCAGAATCTGATCAATCTTTTTGCCGGTCACACGACGCAGTAGCTCCCCCACCAGATGCCCATAGGTCGATGAATGATAAGCCCCACGTGTATCCGGATCCCATGCCGGTTTTTGTCGGGCAAGCGCATCGGCCATGACAGCCCAGTCGGCCATCGATCCCACCGGTGCCTCGTCTGGAAAGATGATCGCGGCCCTGTGACTGAGTAGACAGTCGACGGTGATTTCCGCCTTGCCATTCTGTGCGAACTGCGGCCAGTAATGTGCAACAGGCCGTTCAAGCGACAACAGTCCACGCTCTATCAGGCGATGTGCCGCAAGGGCCATGATCGCCTTTGTCACCGACATCATGCAGACAAGAGTGTTTCTACGCCATACCGTCGTAAGGCCGACATCAGCGTGGCCTCCCCATACATCGATAACGGGGCGACCATCTAAATAGACGCAAAATGATGCGCCGATTTCCTCTCGCTCTAGAAAATTTTCCCTAAACACTTCGAGAACCGGTCTGAACCGATCATCGCATGATCCAGATACTGTCATTGTCTTCTTCACATTTCCATCAAACAGAAAAGGACCGCTGCGCAATAGCGCCCGATCCCCATGCCTGTGTCCACGAGGATAACGGACGGGGCGGATCCCCGTCCGTTCATCGTGACTGATACTAGAAGTTATAGCCGACTTTTGCACCAAAAGTTCTTGGGCTGCCGACACGTCCGGCGACCAGAGCGGACGCAAAGCTTGCAGTCCCCGTGACATATTCTTTATTGGTGAGGTTACGACCCCAGAGCGTCACAGCAACACCGTTTTCAAATTGCATCTGGAATGATGCGTTCAACAGGAAATAATTTCCCTGACTTTCCAGAAGGTTGTTTTCTGGGGTGAAGTACCGTCGACCGTTCCAGCTTCCATCGATCTGGAGTGATGGCTGGGCTCCTGCGATATCCGGGAATTTTTGTTCCAGTGATAAAGCCACAAGGTGCTTCGGGGCATTGTTCAAGTAAGCACCCGATGCATCGAACACAGCCTGATTGCCGCGTCGTGGCGCATTCGGAAAGGAATCATACTTGGCATCCAGAAGTGATACACTACCCTGTAGCCGTGTTGTCGGAAACGGACGAATGCCGAATTCAAATTCTAGCCCTTTGACGGTCGCGTCCGCCGCATTGCGGATATCAACCACTCCGGGAGCCAAGAAGAAGTTGACCTGCAGATCGCTATATTCATAATAGAAAGTCGAAAGGTTCAGCGTCAATCTACGTTCGAGCCATTCACTCTTAACCCCGACCTCATAAGCCCAGAGCTTTTCCGGGCCGAAACCCTGATTGGGGTTTGTGCTGCCGTTCACGAAACCACCGCTTTTGAACCCGCGCGAGGCTGAGGCATACAGCATGATATCATCGGCCGGCTGCCATTCAAGACCGAATTTCGGTGTCCAGGCCTTGTAGTTGCCTTCTGTATCATAGACCGTGACGGCTGAAACCGGTAGGCCGGTTACCAGTGACTTGATGGCGTGGTTCTGGGAAAACTTCTTTTCTTCTTCCGTATACCGCAAACCGAACGTCACCTTGAAACTGTCGCTAAGGCTGAGATCAGACTGCTGGAAGAAAGCAAAACTTTCTGTCACCACGTGAGGAGCTGCGGTGACCGCTGTCCCCGCAGTTCTCACTTCAATGGCGATAGGATAATCCATCGATTCCTTGAAATAGAAAGCACCGGCGATGATCGACAACGGCCCGAACTTTCCGGTCAGATTGAATTCCTGAGAAAACTGATCCTGGAATTCATCGAGTAGACTGCGCTGCAGGTCAAGAGCACTGGCATCCGTATCAAAGGACGCATGATAGCGTGACTTGCGATAAGACGTTAATGAACGAAGATCCACAGTGTCTGCAAGTTCAACCGTAATATCAGCCGCAACACCATAATTCTTTACGTAGTATTCATGAGGAACATTGTTGGCAATGCGATGATAATCACCCAGTAAATTATCCGTCATGGCATTGCCACGGGGTTCAAGCAATTTGCTGAAACCCATGATCGCCCCTTCGCTCCGGGAATAATCCGCACGCAGGACAGCATCAACTCGGCCTGGATTCCAACGCAACTGGGTGCGGACACCTTTCGTGTCGTCATCATCAATGTCATTGCCTGACGGATTGATATTCTTCACATAGCCGTCGTGCTTTGAGTAAAGACCGGCAATGCTCGCAAAAAGATCGGGGCCGAGCGGCACATTGACATAGACTCCCGCATGGAGGGCATCATAGTTGCCATAGCCAAGCTCGACCTTGCCGGAAAGCTCATCATGCGGTTTGCGCGATACGACATTGATGGTGCCGCCGACAGAGTTACGGCCATAAATCGTACCCTGTGGGCCACGTAAGACCTCGACCCGTTCAACATCGAAAAGACCCGAGAAGTATGTCACGGGACGAGCAAGATAGACGCCATCCATATGCAGCGTCGAGCTTGGGTCCGAACCAGCAAAGACGTTATTGGAACCGATACCGCGGATGAAGACCTGAGAGAACCCCGTGTTTTCAGAAATGGCCAGGTTAGGTGTCATTTCGGCGATACCGCGAATATTACTGACGCCAAGCCGGCTCAATTGATCACCACCGAAAGCACTGATAGCAATCGGCGTATCTTGAATTCTGGTTTCCCCTGTCTTGGTGGCGGTGACCACGATTTCTTCTGCATCGAAACCCGTGGCCGTTTGGGCATAGGCTGACAGGGCCCCGCTACAAGCCGAAAAAGCAGCAAGTCCAACAACAACTCCGAAACGCATGGCGCTCCCCTCTCCCTGAAATGGTGTTTGTGAATTCGTTATTTGATATATGTTATAACAGTATTTGTCAACGCCCAACAGGCTTTCAAGGCTTCTAATACTGATTTCATAATATCCTAAACAGCCATTCCATAACGTTTAATAAATATCCTATTTTATTGATATATATACAATAATCTTTTTGTATTGCCATAGTCGTTGGATCTCCCCAAATCCCGATAGACCCGTTTCGGCGCGTCTTGCCGTCTATCAAATCAAGATAGCATTATGTTATATCAGAACTGGGTAAATGATTCGTTCGCCTTACAACGCGTCCCGTAACTCGAGCCGGAGCAGAGCATGTCCACATATCGTCATCAAACTATTGAACGTAGCGTCAAAGAGTTCCGGAACGGTACTTCGGTCGTCGCCCGGCTTGAAACGCACATCGCCCGCGCAGACGATCCGGACGGCCAGGGTTCCATCATATACACCCAACGCCATGACAAAAGCGCCCGCAATGCAGCTGCGGCATCAGATCTTCGTTATGCGGCACAGGCACCACTGTCATCGCTCGATGGGATCACATTTTCCATAAAGGACATGTTTGATATTCTCGGCACACCGATGACGCTAGGCCTACCTTCCCGGCGCACATCAGCGATAGCAACCCGAGACGCCGCCGTCATTAGACTGTTGCGAGATGCTGGAGCCATTATCACCGGCACCACAAACATGACGCCGTTTGTCCTTTCCTGTCTCGGTGTGAATATCCATCTGGGTACACCGCTATCACCATGGCAGCGCGATCAGCAACACATAACCGGTGGATCATCGAGTGGGGCCGCCGCAAGCGTGAGCGACGGCATGGCTGTTGCCGCCATCGCCACCGATACTGGGGGATCAGCGCGTATCCCCGCTGCTTTTTGCGGGCTTGTCGGTTTCAAGCCAAGCCAGGGACGAGTTGCGGATGAAGGCTGCTTTCCCATTTCGCGCTCGCTCGACAGTATCGGCTCAATTGCTCAAACCGTATCCTGCTGTGCGGCAATCGATCGTGTCATCGCGTCACCGCTTACAGACACAGAAACGGATTTCAGATCACTGGATATTGCTGTCGCTGATACATTTCTGGTTGATGATCTTGACCCTGTGATTGCAGAAAGCTTCCAAGAGACCATAAGGCGTATCGCAGCAGCTGGGGCCACACTGAGAGCTGTTTCTGTGCCACTGGGCGAAACCATGCGTCGTATTGGTGAACTTGGTGGTCTTTCCGCGGTTGAAGCTTGGCAAACACACGCCGAACTCGCAAAAACGCTGGATAAGCACTGCGACCCGAGAGTGCTTGGCCGTTATCTAGCCGCAGAAAAGGTTAGTGCGAAAGATTATGAAACAATGCTTGATCTGCATCGGCAGATGGTGCGTTGGGCCAATGAGGAAAGCTCCTGGGACATCCTAATCCATCCGACATGTTCCATCCTGCCGCCCCGACTTGCGGATATGGCTGTGGATGCAAATTATTTTGCCGCCAATGGAAAGATATACAGAAATGCCGTGATCGCCAATCTGACCGACTGCTGCGCCATCACCATTCCCTGCCCTGCCCACAACAACGCCCCCGTGGGGCTGACGCTGATGGCCCGAAAAAATCAGGACGGGCTTTTGCTATCCGTTGCACGACAGCTCGAAAATATCATTCGGGGTGAATGAACCGTCGCCTCCGTATTCGGGCAAAGGCTGCTCCCGACATTATAAAGGTGTAAAAAATTGGGCCGGTGCCTTGTGAGCACCGACCCAATCCTCCCTAACCAGCACAATGCTGGCGGCGCCTCGTCAGAATCCGGCGAACAATCCTTCATCAGCTAGCAATGTAGTGCCGTGAATGGCGTTCGTTTCACCGGAAACCAGAAAATATATGGTCGCTGCAATCTCTTCAGGTGGGGAGTAGGTGCGGCCGCTGGGCGTGACTGCGGCCTTGGCCGCAAGGATCCGAGCGCTGTCTTCTCCGGTTCGGTCATTCTCATTCAATGGCGTCGCCGTATTACCAGGTGCAACCGCATTGATCCGGATGCCATGGGGCGCAAGCTTACCGACGAAAGACTTGCACAGCATGATGATCGCTGCCTTTGTCGCCGCATAAAGCGGATAGGCCGAAGATCCCCGAAAACCGGCAACTGAGGAAACCAGAACAATGCGCCCGCCGCCCCTGTTCTTCATAAAGGGTGTGACCGCATCGACCGCAAAATAGGCGCCTTTGAGATTGATGTCAGCCATTCTGTCGTAAGCATCCTCATCTGTCGCGCCGATTTCTGTCGGATAATAGACGCCTGCCGAATAGACAAGAATATCCGGACCACCGAGCTCCCGCGCAACGGATGCCACAACATTGCGAATAGACGCCACATCCGTGACATCCGCCGTAAACGCCATCCCCGTTCCACCGAATGCCGTCACTTCATCGACAACAGCCTGAGCCTTGGCAAGATCACCACTTGCCACCACCGCGACAGTCACCCCTTCACGTGCCAGCCGTAAGGCGGTTGCACGCCCGATACCGGAACTGCCACCAAAAACAAGTGCCGTTTGTTTTACGAGCTTCATTATCCTGCCACTTCCCTTGTTTTGCGAAGATTGCGGGTCGCTTCATCATCAAGCGATCCATCTTCCTGAATTACAACCGCATAAACCCTACGCGCCCGTTCGATCGACAGACGACCGTCGAGAACATCGGCATGGACCAAATCCACGGCACGGCGCTCAGGAGATCCGAAACCACCACCGCCGGTGCCGACCGATATCACCGCTTCACCGGGCTCAAGCGTCAGCCGACCATAAGCCGGTAACGGCACGACAGCCTGGCTGTGTACACGCTTCATTTGCTGGGATGGTCCGCCTTCTTGACCGCCACAAACACCCTGTGCCTGATTGATGGTGCCATCACTCACATAGGCGATCGTAACGGGAGCCGCGATGGGCCCAAGCTCAACTTTCAGACTGGGGGCACCGCAATGCTCACCGGCGCCTTCACTGTCACGGACCAGCCCGCGCGAATGAATGCGCAAAGGATGGTGCATTTCCGTCATCTCGACACTGTCCACAAAGGACATGCCAGCATTACCGGCGTGGGAATATGTAAGCCAGCCATCAGCCGATGCCGACGCCGCGCCGCCCGTGCTACCCAGGAAAAGCTGATTGATGAAACTGCGCCCATCACGAGGATCGACGCCGGACACCACGCCCTTGTGCGGTGGATTGACGGCACCGATTTCAGCAACCGCACGACCCGGCACCAGTGCGCTTGCTGCAAGCTGGACAGCCGCCACGATACGATCCGCAAGATTGGTTGTCGAAACCGAAAACGATGTCGGATGTTTACCGCCGCCGATGCAACTGCCATCACGTATTAGAATTTCAATCCGCCCGATACTGCCCGCGTTCTTTGCAACGGAAGGCGCAAGCGTATTGAAAATACCGATCAGCGCCGCCGTTCGAGCACAGGCTTCAGAAACGTTGAGACCACAAGGCAGCACATCTGTGTTGTCCCTCAGATCGACAATGATGCGTTCGGCTGCTGCATCGATTTCAACACGCGCCGAGACAACGACACCGGAAGCATCCGTACCCGGCATCGGATCATGGCGGCTGCTGGCGCTTGCCTGACCTGAAGGAAGTGCTGCGATAACTTCCCGCATCTGCTGCTCACCATAAGAAAGCAGCGAATGGGAAAAAGCGTCCACAGTCGACCAGCCGAGTTCCTGACCGAGTGCCAGAAGTTCATTTTCACCACATCGCGCGGAGCCGATCATCGCCAGAAAATCACCGTACCATTGATCCGGAACGCGGATACGGGCCCGGCACATGCGAACGATGTCCTGATTGATTTCGTAATTCTCCTGCACCTTAACGGCGGGAAATATCAAAGCCCCTTCCTCATACACATCGCGGGCGGCGGCAAAATAGGTTGTGGCCACACTGTTACCGATATCTGCTTGATGGGCCTTGACCAGAACCGTGAAACGATGCACCCCATCGTCGTCAATCACAGGTAATAAGATTGAATGATCCGCAGCATGAGAACAGCCATGATAAGGACAGTTATGCAGGAACGCATCACCACGGCGGAGTTCCGGATGAAAGGCATGCATCGTCTGCGCCATCAGATCCGGCCCACTTAACACATGGATCGGCAGACTGTCGGCCGCGCTCAGAAGCTTGCAGTCCGGCGACAGGATCGCACAGGACAGATCCTTCGCCCGGTTCAGCACGCCGGAACGGCCGGCGCGTGTCAGGGCGCTGGCCATTTTACGGGAAATACCATCAAGCCGGCTGCGCAGCACGGCAAGACGGGCGCCGGAAAGTGGTGTCACGCTGATATTTGACGGGGTATGTTGCGTCATAGCTCTATCACCAGGCTGCCATCTTGTGCGCGATGAAACCGTGCATGGTCCACCACCACGGACGTAAAAAAGGACTCAACGATTGCCGGTCCCTCGAACACTTTTCCGACCGGCAGGCTGGCCCAGCGATGGACCGCCGCATCAACAGCGGTCCCATCCGGGAGAACGATCGGGCGTTGCGTCGTATCTCTGCCGGCGCCAAGATCCGCGAGACGACGGGCTCCGGCACTTTTCAATTGGCATGCGACGCTGACGCGCCAGCCGACGATATCGATCGCACTCGCCGGATCGCAGAACCCGAACAGGCGCTCATGCTCGCCATCGAACGCCTCGCGGAAAGCGGCGACATCCTGGACGGACTGAAAGCGGCGGACCGGCAGTTCGACCTCTATTTCCCATGCCTGATCGGCGTATCGGGCCTCGACCATGCGGGCGAAGCGTACTGTCTGCACCTCGGCACTATCCGCACCACCCTGGGCGTCAGCAAAGGCTTCACAGTCCCGTTCAAGACCATCAAGAATGGTGTTCGCTTTTTCTAGATTGAATTCTGTCGTGCTCATACGGCCCGTTGCCCGCCGTTCGGTGACAAGATCAGACATGAGCGCACCAGCGGCGCTCAGGGTCGACCCGACCTCGGGCACGATAACCCGCGCACAGCCCAGACGACGACCGATGAACACCAGATTCATACCGGCCGCGCCGCCACCGCCGACAAGTGCCGCCCGCGCCGGATCGATACCCTGTTCGACTGTGATCTGCAAAATGGCCTGAGCCATCGTTTCAGTCACAAGTTCGATCACGGCAGCCGCCGCTTCCGTCACACTTAACCGAAGTGGCGTCGCTATGCGCGCCATCGCCGCATGGGATGCAGCAACATCAAGCGCCATGGTACCGCCCAGGAAAAAACCGGGTTCAAGATATCCAAGCAGAAGCGCAGCATCGGTCACCGTCGGCTCCGTCCCGCCCCGTCCATAACACGCAGGGCCTGGCCGCGCCCCCGCACTTTCTGGACCAACATGTAGCACACCACCACTGTCAACACGCGCGATACTGCCACCGCCGGCGCCGACACTTCTGACATCAACGGAAGGGAAGCCTGTCAGATGGCCCAGGATCGGCGTCCCGACCCACAACTCCCGTGTTAACGGAATGCGCCCGGAACGCACGACACTGACATCGAACGTGGTGCCGCCGGTGTCCGCGACGATCACATCACCATGCCCAAAAGCGTCGGCAAAGTGCCGTCCAGCCACAGGCGCCATGGACGGTCCGGAATTCAGCACATGAATGGGGGCCCGCGCCAGATCAGCTGCATCCATGACACCACCCTGCGAGGTCACCATCAACACCCGCCCGGAAAATCCAGCCCGGCGCAATTGATCATTAAGCGACCCGAGATAGCGACCCATCAGCGGTTTGAGCGACGCGTCGATGCTTGCCGACGACGCCCGTCGGTATTCCCGCGGGACAGGGTTAAGCGCATGTGACAAGGTATAGGGCACACCGGGCAGATGATCTTCG
>JBBCIP010000045.1:0-4942 GCA_037189785.1 Alphaproteobacteria bacterium | reverse complement strand
GGCGCCGACCGCCCCATCGATGGCCCGGTGATCGCAGGACAGCGTCGCTTCCATCACCGTGGCGATGCCGATCTCACCATTGGTGACGACTGGCCGTTGTTCCGCCCCCCCGACCGCGAGGATAGCTGCTTGCGGCGGATTGATAACGGCATCGAATTGCTTGATGCCGTACATTCCGAGGTTAGAGAGCGAAATGCTGCCACCTTTGTATTCTTCGGGCGCCAGTTTGCCCGCTTTGGCTTTTTCGGCCAGTTGCTTCATATCATCCGATATGCTGCCGAGCCCACGGGCCCCGGCATCGCGAATAACAGGCGTCACCAGGCCACCGTCAATCGCCACCGCCACCGAAATATCGACACGCTTGAACTTCAGCAATTTATCACCGGCAAACTGAACATTGGCATCCGGTGTTTGCCGCAACGCCACGGCCAAAGCCTTGATGATGAAATCATTGACCGACAGCTTGACGCCCTCGCCGTCGTTGATTTCTTTGCGCATGGCCAAAAGCTTGTCCATGCGGACATCGACAGTCAGATAAAAATGCGGAATGGTTTGCTTGGATTCCGACAACCGTGCGGCAATCACTTTGCGCATGGCCGACAGTTTGACTTCCTCGAACGGAATATCGGAGGTAATCGGTGCCGCTTGTAATGCCGCTTGTGATACTGGGCTCGACGCCGTTTTTTGACTATCCGTTTTGGATGCCGGTTTTGCCCCATCCAAATCGCGCTTGACGATCCGCCCGCCCGGACCGGAGCCCTGAATAGTGCTGACATCAAGCCCGGTTTGCTTGGCCAAGCGGCGTGCCAATGGCGAGATGAGAACACGGTCATCCGTATCGGTTGATGCTTTGGCCGACGTGATTTTTTCCGGTGCAGATTTCTCCGCAGTTTTTTTATCTGGAGCCTTTTCCTCAGTAACAGTCTTTGACGGCTCGGCTTTTTTGTCAGCCTTTTTAGGGGCAGCCACTTCGCTCTCGCCTTCTTCCAACACTATGGCGATCACTTCGCCGACCGGTACATCTTCGGTTCCGGCGGCGACAATCAATTTACCGATTGTGCCTTCATCGGCTGTTTCCACTTCCATGGTCGCCTTGTCGGTTTCGATTTCCGCAATGACGTCACCCGATGCAATGGTATCGCCTTCTTTGACCAACCATTTCGACAATGTGCCTTTTTCCATGGTCGGCGACAAAGCAGGCATTTTAATTTCTATGGACATTGTGATCTCCCCGCTTAATCGCGATAACACACGGCTTTGACCGCTTTCACAATTTTTGCCGCATCGATAAGCGCCAATTTTTCTAAATTGGCCGCGTACGGCAGCGGCACATCTTCATCGGTCACACGCACCACCGGCGCATCGAGATAATCGAACGCCTGCTCGACGACCTGCGCCGAAATTTCCGACCCGACGCCGTATTGCGGCCAGCCTTCCTCAGCGACGACAATCCGATTGGTTTTTTTGACCGAGGCCACAACGGTGTCGATATCAAGCGGGCGAATGCTGCGGAGATCGATCACCTCAGCCTCGATGCCCTCATCTGCTAAAGTTTCCGCAGCTTGCAGGGCAAGACCAACCGCGATCGAATAGGCAACGATGGTCACATCTTTGCCTGGGCGCGCGATTTTTGCTTTGCCGATCGGCACCGTGTAATCTTCCAAGTCCGGCACATCGAAACTGCGGCCATAGAGCATTTCATTTTCAAGGAAAACAACGGGATTGTTGTCACGAATAGCCGATTTCAATAGCCCCTTGGCATCTGCCGCAGAGTATGGCGCCAATACGGTCAAGCCGGGCACATGTCCATACCAGGACGCGTAGTTTTGGCTATGTTGTGCGGCCACCCGTGATGCCGCACCGTTCGGACCACGGAACACAATCGGGCACGTAATCTGTCCGCCCGACATGTAGCGTGTTTTCGCGGCCGAGTTGATGATCTGATCGATTGCTTGCATGGCGAAGTTGAACGTCATGAATTCGACAATCGGACGCAAGCCGCCAAAGGCCGCGCCCACACCCAAACCGGCAAAGCCATGTTCGGTAATCGGTGTATCGACCACACGTTTAGACCCGAATTCATCCAACAAGCCTTGGCTGACTTTGTAAGCGCCTTGGTATTGGGCGACTTCTTCCCCCATCAAAAACACGCGACCGTCACGGCGCATTTCTTCGGCCATAGCATCGCGTAATGCTTCACGCACGGTTTGAGATTTGAACTGTGTGCCTTCGGGAATTTCGGTTTCTTGCGGCGCCGGAGTGGCGGCAGGCTTTTTCACATCTTCGGATTTGGCTTCGGCCGGTTTATCGGCAGCTTTCGCTTTTTTCGGTTCAGCCTTTGCTTCAGATTTATCATCGCTGATGGCGCTTACATCTTCGCCGTCTTCCAACAACACCGCGATCGGTGTGTTGACGGCGATATCTTCGCTGCCATCGGAAATAAGAATTTTTCCGATGGTGCCGTCCATATCAGCTTCAAGCTCCATGGTCGCTTTATCGGTTTCGATCTCGGCTAAAATATCGCCGGATTTTACGCTGTCGCCTTCCTTGACGCGCCATTTGGATAGGTTGCCTTTTTCCATGGTCGGTGACATTGCGGGCATTAAAATATTTGTCGGCATTGTGAAAGATCCCCCTACGCCACGACTTCAGTGTAAAGTTCAGCCGCATCGGGCTCGGGACTGTCTTGGGCAAACTCCGCGGCGTCAGCAACAATGGCTTTCACCTCGCGGTCGATCTCCTTCAAACCGTCTTCGTCGATGGCTTTGCGGTCCAGCAGCATGGCCCGGACTTGATCGATCGGATCATGCTCGGCACGCATTTTCTGCACTTCTTCCTTGGACCGATATTTGGCGGGATCGGACATCGAATGACCACGATAGCGGTAGGTTTTCATTTCCAACAAAACAGGGCCGCCACCGGCGCGGATCGACGCCACGGCTTCATCGGCCGCCGCTTTGACCGCCAGCACATTCATGCCGTCCACGGTTTTGCCGGGAATACGGAAGCTTTCACCGCGGCGGAACAATTCCTGCTCGGCCGAGGCACGATTGACGCTGGTGCCCATGGCGTATTGGTTGTTTTCGATCACATAAAGAACCGGCAGCTTCCAAAGTTCCGCCATGTTGAACGATTCATAGACTTGCCCCTGGTTTGCGGCGCCATCGCCGAAATAGGTCACGGTGACGTTATCGGTGCCGTTATACTGATCGGCAAACGCGAGCCCGGTGCCGAGCGGTACCTGAGCGGCAACAATACCGTGCCCACCAAAGAAGCCTTTTTCGACGCTAAACATATGCATCGATCCGCCCTTGCCTTTGGAGATCCCGCCAGCCCTGCCGGTCAATTCGGCCATGACAATTTTCGGGTCGATCTCACACGCCAACATGTGGGCGTGATCGCGATAACCGGTGATCACTTTATCACCCGGCTTCAAGGCTGCTTGAATACCGGTCACCACGGCTTCCTGGCCAATATACAGATGGCAGAAGCCGCCGATCAGACCCATACCGTACATTTGACCGGCTTTTTCTTCGAACCTGCGCATCAACAGCATATTGCGATAATAGGTCAGAAGTTCTTTGTCGCTGGCGTCGTAAAGTGCCGGCGCAGAAGGTTTACGGGCCGCTTTCTTAGCCGGCCGCGCTGAAGTCGCAGAAGATTTTGTCATGCAAGACGATCCGCATCCCAATAGTGTTATACAAAAAAACAGGCGCACCCGCCCCTGATCGGATCTTATGATTATTTATGTTACCAAAATATAGACAAAGTCATTGTTATTCCATGACATTTTTAATATTAACTTAATTTCAGTTAAGATATTAGAATGCATAAAGAAAAAACGGCGGTTTCAAGTGAAACCGCCGTTTTTCGTCACCTTGAGATATGGGGGGACTGACCTCAAGCTGACTTGCGCTTCAAACCAGCCAGCCCCAAAAGGCCCATACCAAGGAGCAACAGAGAGGCCGGAGCTGGAACTTCGGTGCCGCCTGGGCCCGGATCAACAACTGTCGGGATAGCTGACATGCTGGCATAAGAATGACCGATGATGATATCGCCATTAATGAGGCCAAGCGTCCCATTCAGAAGGCCCAACACGTTATCGAAGCTGGCGTGGATCGCATTGACCATAAAGTCTTTGCTCGAGATCCCATCGCCGCTTTCAATTTGCTCGTTCAACACGATCTTGATGCCCAAAAGGTCGAGCAAGACGGTGTTCGGAGCAGGTACGATTTCCAATGTTAGAATGCCGTTTAAATTCAGACCTTCAATGATCGTGCCGCCGCTGGCAACCAAAGCGCCGTAGTCACCAGTGACCGTAGCGTCTGACGTAATCGTGCCGGCTGTCAAGCTCAGCAAAGAAACTGCCGGAATGCCCGGGATCGTTATCGGACCAATTTGAACATCCGGTGTCCCTAAGCTGCTGAACAGTCCAATGGCAAGGTTATTAACGGCGGTATCCGCTGATGCGTAACGAATGCCATCCCCACCGTTGACGTTCGACGATGCATTGACTTCCAAAACGCTCGTATTCAATACGCCGCCAAGCGAGATCGACAGTAAAGAATCGGAATAATTATAAGGATTGGGGGCAGCCCCACCGACGGATGGCAGAGGACCGCTTGTCACCGAACCGGTCACACCGATCAGCGGCGTGACGGTCAAATTAATGTACTCACCATAGGCATTACTGGTGCCTGACATCACTGTTGCTTGGGCAGCTCCCACTATACCCAAAGACATAGATGCCGCTAAGAAAACCGCTCTCATCGATTGTAGTTTGAACATTGAATTAGACATCTTGACCTCCTCAAAAAACTCACGGTTAGAGTCACTTCGCCTTTAGTAACAGGCAGAAATCATGCCAAATCCGCCATGAGGGTCATGAAAAGCGCGCGTTAACCATCTAACCTAAAATGCTACAAATATATTTATTATGGGT
>JBBCIP010000044.1:0-2910 GCA_037189785.1 Alphaproteobacteria bacterium | reverse complement strand
AAGCGGCCGGCCGTGTCGTAGGTCGATGGGTCCGTATTGGCATCGTCATAATCAAAGTAATAGGGCGGTTTTTTATTAAAGACGTTGCGAACCCCAGCCGTCAGTTCGATATTCTGGTTTACCTGCCACCCGGCCTGATGATCATGATAGGTATAGGCCGACAGCCGTGAGCGCACCTATTCACCGGTGGTTGTTTTGTCACGGGTCGTGAACGACTGCGACTTGCCGATAAAACGCCCGGTATAAATAAACTGCCATGCCTCTTGGACATAAGCCGCAGACCAGCTCATCCGCAATTTCGGATAGGCGTTGATACCATAGCCGCCGGTATAGCCATCATATTGAACAGGGGCCGTACCGGGGAACGGGGTTTTTTCATACTTCAACAAATAGGTTGCACTGACATTATAACTCAGGGTCCCGGCCGTACCGATACCATGTGCATAATTGGCGGCAATATCGATACCACTGGTTTTGAATGTGGCGATATTGGCCGTTTGTGTGAGAATGCGCGTCAACTGTCCCGATGGATCACGGGTTTCGATGAAAGCGCATAACGGGCTCGACAACCCGGGGCTCGATAAACATTGATCCAGGACCGTTTGCACATCCATGACATCGATCGAGTCATCGACTTTGATATTATAGTAATCGACCGATAACGAGAAGTTGTCGACGAAACTAGGCGTCAACACCACCCCAATCGTCCAGGTCTTGGCTTTTTCTTCGGTCAGATCGGGATTGCCTTCTTCAACACTATTGACCTGGGTGTCGCGTTGTTGAAACGTCGCCGGATTATTCACGCCCTGGGCAATACAATTATCAACCACAGTGGAATTAGACGGTTGGCCGCAGGGATCTTGGAATGTTGGAAAATTTATTTTTCGTCCGGCAAATAACTCCAGTGTGTCCGGCGCCCGGAACGCATTGGAATAGACACCCCGAAACCGGATGGCTGTTGACGGCGCATATTGCGCGCCGGCCTTCCAACTAAACACACCCCCGATGGTGCTATAATCGGAATAGCGACCGGCAATATCCAGGCCCAAGTATTCTGCAAACGGTTTCTTAGCAATCAACGGTACACTCAATTCGCCATAAATTTCTTTGACATCATAATGGCCATTGGAGGGCAATCGTTCGCCGTCGCTTGATGCCCCACTGGCGGTTATGGAATCAACCTCATCACGATAAGATTCACGGCGCCAGGCGACACCGGTTGCCAAGCTGACCGCCCCTGATTCCAGTTCAAACAAATCGCCAGAGACGTTGATCTCCCCCACATCCAACTGAACCGTTTGTTTTGAGAACTCGGTATAGCGGATGAAGTCGGCTTGTTCTTGATTAAGATTGGCGCCAAACAAATTGATCGGAATACACCCAGACGTCGCCGCACAACCGACTGGATCCAAGAAGCCTTGATTGATCCGATCCAACCGACCAAGACCAAACACATTGGCGCTCATTTCATTACGCCCTGTGGTGTAGGACGCATCCCACTTCCAACGATCACTGATCTCACCTTTGAGCCCAAGAACAACCCGATAGGTATTGACCTCTTGACGATATTCGCGCGCCCCGCCGACATCAGCCAAACGCCGCATCAACAACACATCCTCACCAAATGGATTGAACGGATTGTCGGATGGCACAACAAAGCCCGTGGTATTCGGCACCACCAATGGCGGCGGCGCCAACAGCTGGTTGGATTGTCGCTTCACATACAATCCTTCGACAAACGCCGTCACGGTATCGGTCAGATCATATTCAATCTGCCCCGAAAACATTTTCCGTTCCTGGGGCGTCAAATTATATTGATAATCGGAATAATTAAATCGGTTGGCATCGGTCAAGGGCGAGAAACCAAGACCATCGGCGTTCATCAAAACAGGATCGCCATCGCTTTCCAAGAAAAAGACTGTGCCAGTCGGCGTAAACGAACTGCCGAAACTATAGATATCGACCGTTCCATCATCCAATAAATCGGCGTCTTTCGGCGCGGCTGAGAATGCCCGATCCCGTGAATAAATCGGTTTCTGTTTATAATAACCGACATTGACCCAGGCCCGCCCGCGGTCATTGGCAAAATTACCCCCGACCGTGATGTCTGCCGAATATTCTTCGCCGTCGCCTTCATCGGTCATGCCGAATTGAGCATTGGCCGCGATCCCTTCGAAATCCGTTTTGGTAATGATGTTGACAACCCCGCCAATGGCATCCGATCCATAAATTGCCGAAGCGCCATCACGCAAAACTTCGACCCGTTCAATGATCGCTTGCGGAATATTGTTCAAATCGACAACCAGGGATGTCCCAAGGTTATTGGTCGATACCATACGGCGCCCATTGATAAGCACAAGCGTGCGCTGTTCTCCAAGCCCGCGCATATTGACGGATGCCGTGCCACGCCCCCCATTATTTGTTTGCGATGTTGTTTGCGATCCACTCATTTGGGGGATCGCCTGCAAAACATCAGCGACCGACAGCGAACCGCGTTGTTGCAGAAAGTCTTCGTTGAAAACTGAGATCGGCGCAGGGCTGGTCGCATCAGATCGTTGAATACGCGAGCCCGTGACAATAATTTCTTCGAACGACGCTCCACTGGTCGCAACCTGCTGAGCAGAAATAGGTTGAACACCAAGAACAAAAAGTGCCAAAGACATGGCCGCAGTTGACCGTAAGCCGGAGCCTGATGCTCCGACTTCCCATGAAGTCACATTCATATCCACCTCCACTGTCGCGGGTTACATAATCCCGCTAATAACCGCATTGTTCGCTGAGTTTTTTCTCCGCATGGCCTGCGGCACTGGCGCTTTCTGTGTGTAAAACCATTCGATCAGACGTTCGCCTGATACCCTTGTGATTGTGGCCACACCCCGCCGTTCAGTATGAGTACATCAACGCTAAGTT
>JBBCIP010000043.1:0-12503 GCA_037189785.1 Alphaproteobacteria bacterium | reverse complement strand
ATCGCCTTGATCCTGTAATAGGTGACGCAGCTTGCGAAATGCGACCATCATTTATTTTGGATATGCACAAAAAAATTATCCCGATATTCAATGAATTAAAAAGTGAATCCAAAATAGTTCAGGAACAAGCACGATCATACTGTTCAAAAGTCAAAGAATTCAAAGAGGAAAAAAGTTCAACCAAATCGGATGTTAGCGAAGGCGCATCAAAAAAACAAAACCAAGACTCCCCTCTCTATAATATCGATAAAATCGATAAATTCTACGAAGATCTACAAAAAAACCATCCGTCTTTTGCTTCTTTCTGTAAGAAAGCTAAAGTCACTATTAAGCCTGATCCCAAATATAGTGAAACTGAAGATGATCACTATCTTTATCTGGGCTTATGCAAAACACTGACCCGAACGCGGAAAATGTTATATGATCGCTATGGGATATCACTGGGTGATGAGCAGAATAACCCGTTCAAAAATGATAAAATTCGTGGAACTTACAAAAAGAAATTAGGCGATCTTTGCGTTCAATATATGCGTGAAATAGCTGACAGAATTGGTGGAGAAGATAAAAAATATATTCTAAATCAAGTTTTAGAAGAGTTCAAGGAGTGCAAAGCGCTCTTTTCCACGGATACTATACAGGTGCCGGTGCTACCTATCTATTCAGCCATGCGCCTGCTTCTCAGTTATGAGTGCAGTCAAAAGCGTCCAATCATTATTATCCTTAATCGGCTTAAAACAAAAAAGTCTTCAGTCTCCATGCAATTTTCTGAGAAAGAGAATGAGGCTCTTCTGAAAAAGAATGAACCACTAGAAAATATGGAAATTTGTAGTTTCGAATCCAAAATAATCTTTTATCAACCCGATCCAATGAATGGAACCTACACCCTAAAAGACAACCCTAACGAAGATGAGAAAAACACCCCATGCACGGTCTATGAATGTTACAGCATATATTCAAAAGACGCCCCTAAATTTAAAGTACCGGGGATTCCGGACGATTTGCTCGGTGAAGACGATGAGGCATTCTTCACGGCGTTCAAAGCCTGTGACATTTCAAAACTTATCTTACTCTATGCTGCCTCACATCCTCCCATGTCTAATCGCGGCAAAGTAACATTTGAGCAGAAAACCTATTCGTTTTTGAACGACAGCGGGCTCGCGTATATTAAAAACGTTCAGAATAAAATTTGTACGAATGTGCCAGCGCACGGTCTACCGTCACTCGAATCAACAGACCTAGTTAATATTAATATAGACCAATTGGGAAATCTCTCGCAGGAATTTGATACCCACCGCGAAAAATCGAAACTCTGCGGTATGCTATATGAAGGTGACAACGCACCAGCGGTCACTTACCATAGTCCGGTTAAATTCCCAGACCAGTTCGAGACCGATAACAACTACAAATATCGTTATGATAAGAATATCTTCTTCCGGATCTCCCATATACTCCCATCGACCTATGCTGTATCTTTAGCGCGCGTGGAAGAGGCCAAAGCGACATCTAAGAACTATAAAGGAGGGAAATTGATCAATTACACCAATCCGTCCAATAGCTTTAAAGACGCTCAAAACAACGGCACAGACTCTTTCTATCGCGACGATAATTAAGCGCGTATCGCCGCTAGGATCAGCTTAGCTGCACCACGACACAGGATTTTTGATAGGAAAGCTTAATTATGCCCCGTATCCATCTTATTATACCGACTGTTACCAAATTCCAATTTGCTGAAAGCCTAAGGCTACGCTTTGCCGAGACATTCCCGACACTGACGATCACAGAATCTTGGATCGAACATGGCCCGGCATCGATCGAAAGCGAATTTGATGAGCTTTTGGCCGGCCCCGCCACCGTCATAGAAGCGATCCGTGTCGAACGGGAAACAGATGCCGACGCCATCGTCATTATCTGCATGGGCGATCCTGCGCTTCTGCAAACACGTGAAGCTGTTTCGATCCCAGTGTTTGGCATCGGCGAAACGGCTATGCATTATGCTTGTATGTTTGGTCATAAATTCAGCGTTCTACCGACCAAGGAGCGGCGCCGATCAACCTATGAACATCATGCGCTACTCTATGGAATCAGCCACAAACTGGCGTCGGTTCGCCCGACCGGAATTCCTGTTCTGGCGATTGATCACAACTTTGAAAATACCTTTAAAACTTTGATGGACAAAGCCACGGCCGCCGTCGAAAATGATCATGCAGACACCATTGTTCTTGGCTGTGGCTGTTTCCAGGACGTTGATCGGAAGATGGAAATTGCCCTCGAGAACAAATTCGGGGTCTATATTCCAGTGATAGATGCTGTCCCAATTACCGTCTTAACCGCAGCATCCTCTGTATTATGCAATTTGCGTCATAGTAAAAAAGCCTATGACTTCCCACCCGAAAAGACGTTCATCGGGATGCAAGGTTTGATAGGAACTGAGAATCAAGGCGGTATTCTACCAAGCTTCAACAAGGATCGCTTTAAAAAGAAACAGTAACTCCCGCTCAAAATGATGGGCGCTCACCACGCCCATCATTTTAATCATGCCGCAAAAGCCAAGCGGGTCATGTTCTCAACACCCTCATCAGCAACAATGATATTGTCTTCGATCCGAACACCGCCGTAGGGCACTAATTTCTCGATATTGGGCCAATTGATAAAGCGACTTTCCAACCTTTCCCTTAATCCTTGTAACAGGGACGGAATAAAATAAAGTCCCGGCTCGATGGTTAGGGCATGACCCGCTTCCAGCACCCTGGTTAATCGCAAATACGGAAATTCTTTTGGCGGCATTCGCAGATCACCTTGTGGGGATGCGAAATGCCCACCCACATCATGGACTTGCACACCGATGAAATGACCTAGCCCATGAGGAAAAAACGTACCGCTCACACCGGATACGACCATGTCTTCCGGCTCCATATCCACCAACTGCATATCGTTCAGGATATGAGCAAGGCTGATATGAGCTTTATAATTCAAATCGACATAATCTATTCCCGGGCGTACAGTATCGATAATAGAGAGTTGCATACGATCGACCGCATCAACCAAATCAGCAAATATTCCGGGCGCCTGCGCATAGGTTCGTGTAACATCTGCAATATAGCCATTGTGAAGAGCTCCGGCATCAATCAACAATGATCGTCGTTGCACCGAGTCGACACGCTGCCTGACCTTGTTCCGATAGTGCAAGCAGGCTGCATGCTCATTCAGACAAATGATCGACTGATAGGGCAGTTCATTTTCCGTATGCTGGCTTGCTGCGAGATAATCCATATGGATTTCAAATTCGGAACCGCCCTTACGAAATGCTTTCTCCGCAGCTTTATGACCCTTAACCGCCCGGGACGCAGCCCCCCGTAATTGCTGCTGCTCATAAGCCGTTTTGATCGCGCGAGCATAGGCAACAGCATTTAGGAGGTCGGCGGGATTAAGTGACCAGTGATCAGGCATGGCAAATGCCGGCCGGTCACCTATCCAAGTTGTTCCGTGCGGCAACAATGACGTTAACGTCTGTAGTTCAGATTTATCACCAAATTTCACGATCTCAAGATGAGACGCCCAATAGTCTGCAACAATGTTTTCGCTGGATTCCCAATGATCGACCGGATCAAAAAACCACAAGCATGGTTTTTCGCCAACACGCAACACCAATGCCGAATGGATAGGCTGCAATAACGGAATGATTTGTTGAAAATGAGGATTGATCTTGAACGGATAATATTTATCGTCAAACAGTATCGGCTGCGGTGATCCAGAAAAAATAACGGCGGCGTCATAACCGCAGCGCGCCAGTTCCCGGTCCCACAAACAGTGGACCGTATTTAAATGCTCACGATATAACGCGTAAATCGAATCCATCCTACCTCCTGCTATGGCGACACGCTTCGATTTTGGGAGGCAGCCGACAAGCTTTTCCGGAAGTGTTTTAGCCCGAACCCAAGACATGTGGCCGCAATCGTTGCCGCAATGCCGCCGACAATGGCCATTGAGTAGCGCAAATCCATATCATTGCCAAAACCGTAGTCTGTGATCAAAGCAATCACCGTCGGCCCCAGCCCGATTCCCAACAAATTGACAATGAACAAATAAATCGCCGAAATTTGCCCACGCATTTCATTGGGCGTAATCTGTTGAATGGAGGATACGGCCAGTCCGAAAGGTAGGCTGCCAAAGAAAATTGTCGGCGCCAATAACACCAAAGCCGCCCAATCAGACGACATCAACGGCATCAATGTCGATGGTACAATCGCCAAACCCGCCCCAACGGCAGCAGCAAAGAACGGCCCCCCAGCCGCACCAGTGCGGTCGTATCGATCAGCAATCCACCCCCCAGAATAAACCCCAAATCCACCAAATACGAAAATCAAAGCGCCATACACCAGCCCGGCATGGGGAACCGACCAACCATATGTTCTTTCGAAGAATGTCGGCGTCCACAACGCTGCACCGTTGACCAGCAACGCTAAAAATCCAAAGCCTAACAGATGGCAACTGAACGTGGCGGCATTCGCTTTCAGAAACGCCCAGACATCTTTCAGGGGAACAGCTGCAGCACCTTCGGTCATTTTCTTACCGCGCCGCGGGGGTTCTTTAAGCGTTGCGACCCACCACGCCACCAAAATTCCGGGAATACCGACCAGGAAGAAGGCGATTTGCCAACCGCGCACGTCCCCGAGTACCGGTAAATCCAACGGCGGCATCGAGGCAATGGCTGCAGTGATCACCCCGCCCAGCATAAACGCGACGCCCATGCCGAGATAACTGCCCAACACATAAACACTCAACGCCCGCGATAGCTTTTCCGGGCGAAAATAATCGGTGATGATTGAATAGGCGGCCGGAGACAACGCCGCCTCCCCCACACCAACGCCAACACGCGCCAAAAACAATTGCCAGAAATTGCGAGCCAATCCGCATATCGCCGTCATCACGCTCCAAACAATAACACCGATAGAAATCAAACGGACGCGATTGGTTCGATCCGCCAAGCGCCCCAATGGCAACCCCAAAGCCGTGTAAAATATAGCAAATGCCAAGCCATGTAATAGGCTGACCTGGGTGTCACTGATATTCAGATCAGCGCGGATGGGCCCCACCAATAAGGTCAGAATGGTGCGATCGACATAAGAAAAGATATAGGCCAGCATAAGCACGCCAACCACATACCAGGCATAAAGATCGTTGTCCTTCGCCCCGTCTGATAGAGACAAGGGGTCGGATGGCGTCTTATTTGATCCGCCGGCGTCGCCAACAGTCTGGGACAGCGAATGTACAGCTTTGTCAGGATCCGGCACGCGCCCCTCTCTACAACTTTAAATTGTTCTGATAAGATGAATACTCTCACACACTGTACAGCAAGCCGCATATTATTGCCATAAATTCTTTTATATCAAAATTTATGATGAAATCAGTGAAAATTATGCTATCCTATAAAAATAAAATAATCAGCGCGTAGTTTTAAGTGGAATTTAAAGGGGGAAGCGGGGGCTCAAGCTCTCCAAATTCCTATATTGCTATGCCAGGGAGAGATACATGCAGCCTGCTTTTCAACGCAGTTTGTACAAAACGACTGCAATTATACTACTATCGACTTTATCATCGGGCCTGACTGTTGGTCTGAATATGGCAACGACCGCGGTCGCGGCAGAACCATCCGATAAAAATGTCCTCCAAATTGAAGAAATTACCGTTATCGCCCGTCAGCGCAGTGAAAGCTTACAACAGGTTCCGGTTGCGGTCACCGCGTTTACAGAAACCGATCTTCAAAATGCAGGCATAGAAACGCCGGCAGACTTCATCAACATGACGTCAAATGTTTCCATTGTGGAAACCGATAGTGCCGGGGTCAGCTTCATCACCATTCGCGGTTTATCGCAAGTGAGAAACGGCGAATCACCTGTTGCAATTGTTGTCGATGGCGTCTTGCAAACCGAAGCCCGTCAATTCAATCAAGAACTGTTCGACGTTAAACAAATTGAAGTATTGAAAGGACCACAAGGCGCTTTGTATGGGCGAAATGCCATTGGGGGCGCGATTGTCATTAAAACCAAAGAGCCCGGCAATGACTTCAACGGCAAAATCATGCTGGGGGCCGGGGATGATGGTTTGATCAAAGCGCAGGCCAGCGTCAGTGGGCCACTTATCAAAGACAAACTGTTCGCCCGCATATCGGGATCACATAAAAGCCATAACGGTCATCTACAAAATGTTTTCCTGAACCAAGCTGCCGATTATTATCAAGATCAAAGCGGTCGGGTGCGCCTTATCTTTAAACCAACCGAAAATTTCCGGGCCGATTTTCGTATTGGTTACGGTGAAACCAGCGGTGGGGCCTTGTACTTTGTCCGCAATAACCGGGACATCAATGGTAATTATAATTTTGGCCTGACATCACCGAACACATCGCATCCGGATGATATCGGACCACCGATCGAGTCTAACAATCGTGGTGAAGGTTTGCGTAAAATTTTCACAGCGTCTTTAAAACTAGATTGGGACTTCGATTTAGGAACATTAACATCGGTCAGTGCTTATGATTGGGTTAATGAGTGGACCAAAGCCGATAACTCTCCCTACACCCGAACTCTAGGCACCACACAAGCAGCCGAACGCGACATTAAGTCGAAAAGCCAAGAACTTCGCTTTACATCCAATGGCGAGCAACGGTTCCGTTATATCTTTGGCGCTTATTACCTGCGTACAGATCGCTACATCAACCGGAACACCGGCCAAGATCTCGGCCAAGGCATATTGTTGGGTATCAATGGGCCAACCAGTCAAAACCCAACACTCACCGCGTTCCAAGATGAAAATGATCAAAAAGCTTATGCATTTTTCGGTCAATTCAATTTCGACATCACAGATCAATTGGAATTGTCCGCGGCTATTCGCTACGACAAGGATAAACGTAAGCAAACCGACGTTGCTCCACCCGCGTTCTCAACCACATCTGGGCTGAGCAGGGAAAGAACGTTTGATAGTTTTCAGCCTAAAGTCACATTACGCTATTCGATTAACGATTCTTCTTCGGTCTATGCAAGCTATGCCAAAGGCTTCCGCAGCGGCGGCTTTAATCAGAACGGAGTCCGGGCCCGGGCGTTGTTGACCGATCCCAACACATTGGTTCAGGACGACTATAAACAAGAAGATTCAACCGGATACGAAATAGGCTGGAAGTCGCAATTCTTTGATCGCATGGTGACGATCAATGGCGCGTTCTTCTACACCGAATTCGAGAACGAACAATTTTTCTCGTTCATCCCGTCCGCTGCTGCTCAAATCGTGACCAATATCGACAAGGTGGATCTCAAAGGCTTTGAAATTGAACTGCATGCACGACCGATGCAAGGCTTGGAAATCTTTGGTGGCATCGGTTACACCAATAGCAAGATCAAAGCCTATTCCGCGTCCCCCGCAACGGTTGGCAACAAAGCTCCTTATGTTCCAAAACTTGGTTTGAACGCTGGGATTCAATACACGCAGCCGCTCACTGACTCCTTACAATCCCGCTTCCGTGTCGACTGGCAACAAATGGGCCGACAATACTGGGATGTGGCCAATAACGGCGCTCGCAGTACAGTGGATCTGACAGAAATCCGTATCGGCCTCGGCGACACTGATGGTGTTTGGGAAGTGGCCGGATGGATGAAGAATGTGTTCGATAAACGGTACAATGCTGAATTCGTTGCAGGCGGCTTTGCTTTTCCTGCTGAACCACGCACCTATGGTGTCGATGTCACCTATAGTTTCTAGGACAAAGACGATCATGGGCTGAAAGGAACGCGCTTGACTAACAGGTGGTTGATTAGCATTCGATAGCCAACCACCTGTTCTTTTTAAGTTTGAGGACAAATAACAGTTAAGCCGAGAACAAAATTCTGGTAATAGTGAGAAAGTTAAATTTGTAAAGACATGGCAAACGCATCAACAATGACTAAAGCGCAAAAATATCGGATCAACATCGGACCGGCGGTAAGAGAAAGACGCAAATCTTTATCCCTAACGCTGCAAGAATTGGCTGATCGTTCCGGACTTTCCGTCGCTTTTATTTCCCAAGTTGAACGCGGGAAAACTACCCCGTCGATCATGTCCCTGTTGCAACTTTCTGAATCCCTCGAAGTCGATATGAATTATTTCGTAACGGCCAGTCAGGAAGAAAAAATCATTCATCGCGGCGATGACCCGGAATATATCGAAGTTGACTCGCCAATTACGTACATTCGCCTCAGCAATCCCTTCCCCCAGCAAAAACTTGAACCATTTATTTTTATCTTACCCCCCAATCACAGATCATTGACCGGCCGCAATCAGGAAGGTCACGAGGGTGAAGGATTTCTCTATATCCTTAAAGGCAAGGTACACGGTGAATATCGTGGGGAAAAATTTATCCTTAATCCAGGCGACAGTATGCATTACGACTTACTGAACCCACTTGAATTGAACAATGACGAGAAGAAGGCTGCGGAAATTTTATGGGTGGGATCGGTTATTTTATTCCCCAAAAAACGCAGTTGAAATAGAGCCAAGAGTACAACGACGGTTCGACGTTTAGAAGGCTTGTCTAACAACGCATTTTCCCAGTGTCGTATGAGAATACGTATTACGCAAAGGAAAACCGTTAGAAAACCGTGATCTGCACCACTGTGTCAGTATTAATATATTCGGATTGCCAGAGGAAAAGATGACTTTTGTTTATCGCGTCGCAACGGATGTCGGCGGTACGTTCACAGATCTTATTTATTACAAACTTGATCGCACCACCGGCCGGCTCGAAGCGATGCAGTGCACGAAAACAGACACCACACCGCCGAATTTTGAAAAAGGCGTGATGGATGCTTTGGAGAAATCCGGCCTGACGATGTCGGATATAACTTTTTTCGCCCACGGCTCAACCGTTGTCATCAACGCCTTAACCGAACGGAAGGGTGTTAAAACCGGCCTGATCACCACCCAAGGTTTCCGGGATGTCTTAGAAATCGCCCGCGGCAATAGGCCTGATTTTTTCAACTTGCTTTATAAAAAGCCGCCGCCATTCGTGCCGCGCTATTTGCGCCGCGAAGTGAAGGAACGGATGACCTATGACGGTCATGTTCATAGCGCCATAGATCTCACCACGATAAAACCAATCCTTGACGATTTTCAAAAAGATGGTGTTGAGGCTATTGCTATTTGTCTCCTTCATTCTTATGCCAATCCCAGTCATGAAATTGCGATTTATGATGAGGTCAAAAAATATTGGCCAGACGTCGCCGTTGTGGCTTCTCATCAAATCACCCGGGAATGGCGGGAATATGAACGCAGCAACACCACGGTTCTATCGGCCTATGTCCAACCTTTGACCGAACGCTATCTTGATGCTCTTGATCAAAAGTTACGGCAGAATGGGTTACAACGCTCGCCCTTTATCATGCAATCCAATGGCGGAATAGATACCGTCGGATCAGCCAAAAGCAAACCCGTTTCTTTGGTCGAATCCGGCCCGGCCAGTGGTGTGCGGGCGGCTGCGGAATTGGGCCAGTTACTCGGCATCCCCAACATCATTGCTTTCGACATCGGTGGCACGACCGCCAAATGTTCCTTGATCGACAATGGCGAAGTCCGTGTCACCACCCAATACATGATCGAAAAAAACGCCAAAAGCGCGGGGTATCCGATCATGGCCTCGGTTGTCGATATTGTTGAAATCGGGAATGGCGGCGGCAGCATTGCCTGGGTCGATGATTATGGCAAGCTCCATGTCGGACCGGAAAGCGCTGGCGCCGTTCCGGGCCCAGCTGCTTATGGCCGTGGCGGATCGAAGCCGACAACAACCGACGCCAATTTGGTAACCGGCCGCATTGATCCCAATTATTTTATGGGTGGTCAGCGCAAAGCCGATATGGATGCCGTGCATAATGCCTTCCAACCCATTGCAGACCATTTGCATTTATCGGTCGAAGAAACGGCGCGCGGCGTCATTCGTATTGCCAATCACAATATGATAAACGCCTTAAAGCTGGTGTCCGTCAATCGCGGCTACGACCCACGCCACTTCACCATGATTGCCTTTGGCGGTGGCGGCGCCATGCATGCAACAACCCTGGCCCGAGAACTTAACATTCCCAAAGTCATCATTCCAATCAATGCATCCGTCTTTTCGGCATTCGGGATGTTGATGTCGGACCTGCGGCGCGATTATGTGATGACCAAGCTTACGCCCTTAGGTCCAAACAGCGCCGCAATCATTCGCCAGGTTTTTGATGATATGGAACATCATGCCAAGGCCGAATACAAAGCTGAAGACTTCAACCCTGGCAATATCGTGTTCACCCGCCACGCCAATATCCGCTATATCGGCCAAGAACATAGTGTCGCCGTTAAAGTTACCGGGGATCAATTGACCGATCAAAATGTACAATCGATCATCGACAGTTTTCATGATAACTTCGAGCGTGAATATACCTATCGACTACCAAACGATGTGGAGATCGTAAGCTATCAGATCACCGCAACGATCCATATCCCGAAACCCGATATCCCTAAGCTTCCGCGCCAGAACCAATCGATCGAGGGGGCAATCAAAGGGTGGCGTCCCGTTGATTTCGATGTGGACGGTACACACCAAGCAACCATTTACGATACCGCACGCCTTGGACCGGATATGCACATCCAAGGCCCCGCCATTGTCGAAGATCCCGGTACGACCATCGTCATTCTGCCCGGCCAAACCGCCACGGTGGATGATTATGGCAACCTTCATATAGTGGTTGAAGGCGCACATCATGGCTGAGTTATTATTAACACCGTTGCAAGATCCGATCACAATCGAAATCATTCAGAATTCGTTAGGAGCCATCGCCGACGAAATGTTCATCGCCATGCGCAGAACCGCCATGAGCTCCGTCATTTACGAGGTCCTCGATTTCGGCGTGGCGCTTACCGATGGGGACGGCAATCTGGCCAATTCCGGCGCAGGGATTCCAAGCTTTATCGGCATGCTCGATCCGGGCGTCAAAGCCGTGATCGAGAAATTCGGCCCCCGCAACGACATTCATGATGGCGATATCTTTATCACCAACGATCCCTATCGCGGCGGGGTCAGCCATATGAATGATGTGGTTTTGATCATGCCGGTATTTTCAGGCCAAGATATTATTGCCTGGACCGCCAATAAAGGTCATTGGGTCGATGTCGGCGGTATGTCGCCGGGTAGCATCAATCCCAATGCCAAAGAATTATATCAAGAGGGTTTGCTGCTGCCGGAAGTGAAATTGTTTGCGAAAGGCGAACCGGTTGCCGCCGTTCACGACATTCTAACCAGCAATATCCGCAATCCACAGGAATCGATCGGCGATATGTGGGCCGGCATTGCCGCCTTACGGATCGGGCGCAAGCGGCTTTTGGACTTGGTGCATAAATACGGCCAAGATACAGTCACCTATGCCATCGCAACTTTTCTAGACTATGGCGAGATGGTGTCTCGCAAAGCACTCAAAACCATTCCAAAGGGTGTTTATGAAGCCGAAGACTGGCTCGATGATGGCCGCAGAATTCATGTCAAAGTAACCATAACCGACGATGACTTCATCGTCGATTTCCGCGGCAATCCAGATCAAGATAGCGGGCCATATAATGCCTCTTATTATGCGACCATGGTCAGCGCACAGATCATCTTCCGCGGCATTACGGCCACAGATACACGGGCCAATGCCGGTAGTTTCCGCCCGCTCAAACTCATTTGCAACGAAGGCAGTATCTTCAATGCCCGTCGTCCTGCCGCCATGGGTCTTTATTATGAAAATAAAATCCGCTCGGCAGATCTTATTTGGAAAGCGATGTCCGGCGTTGCTTATGATCGCATCAGCGCCGGTCACTTCTGTTCGATCTGCGCAACTTTGATCGGCGGCAAACGTCCGCTCACTGGGGCGCCGCATAATTTTATCGAACCAGAACCCGGCGGATGGGGCGCAGGCGCGACTAAAGATGGCGAAAACGCCCAATTCAGCGGATCCCATGGCGAAACGTATAATTGCCCCGTGGAAGTGAATGAAGCCCGCAATGGCATCTTTGTCGAACACTACCAATTAAACTCCGAACCGGGTGGCGAAGGTGAGTTTCGCGGCGGAAAAGGATTACATATCGCGTATCGCCTTTTAAATGAGGACGGTTGGGTAACAGCCCAATATACCCGCACGCAAGTTCCACCGTGGGGCATGCGCGGCGGCCGTGATGGATCCCGAAATTATTTGCGCATCGCCCACGCGGACGGTCAAGACCACGTCTATTCCAGTGTTTCACAATTGGCGTTAACAAAAAGTGATGTGCTGCATATCATCACCGCGAACGGCGGTGGTTACGGAGACCCGAAGAAAAGATCCCGCGCAAAAGTGCTGGATGATCTCAAAAACGGATATATCGATCTTGAACAGGCTCAAACCATATATGGGCTTGAGATATAACGGGCTAAATTTATGTCACATACCACCGTCATTATTCCGGTTGAAATCAAAACCGCACTTGGGACTTTC
>JBBCIP010000042.1:0-2877 GCA_037189785.1 Alphaproteobacteria bacterium | reverse complement strand
TCATCGGGGACGGCCCCATTCTCATTTATGGGGGTGCCGATGTCCGGGCCGATGGAGCAGTTTTCAATCAAAACCTATGCCGTATTGGGCCAAATCGGAAATTTTGAGATTCCGATTACCAACTCTGCCGTGTTCATGGTTCTGACGGTTACGGTCATTTTTGCTTTTCTGTTTTTCTCGATGAGTCGCGCCGCTGTTATTCCGGGGCGCTGGCAGGTGACAGCAGAGCTTTTATACGAGTTCATTCTGAAAATTATTGACGACAATCTTGGGGAAAAAGGCCGCGTTTTTTTCCCGTGGGTGTTCACCTTATTTATGTTTATTTTGGTCGCGAACTTGCTTGGAATGTTGCCTTATGGATTCACGGTGACGAGCCATATCATTGTGACCTTTGCCCTGGCGATGATGGTGTTTTTGGTCGTCACTGTTTATGGGATCATGCGTAACGGTCTTGGTTTTTTCCGTTTGTTCCTACCCCATGGGGTGCCGTTTTGGCTTGCACCTGTTATTATCCCGATTGAAGTGGTATCGTATATTTCGCGGCCGATCAGTCATTCGTTGCGGCTCTTTGCAGTGATGTTCGCCGGTCATATCATGCTGAAAGTGTTCGCGGGCTTTGTCGTGAGCTTAGGGGGCGCCGGATTTTTGGGTGTGTTCTTGGCACTTGGTGCGTTTGCTCTAACGATTGCTATCACCGGACTCGAATTTTTGATGTGTCTGGTACAAGCTTATATCTTCACGATGTTGACATGTATGTACTTGAAGGATGCTCATCATCCTCAGCATTAAGCTGCCGGTTACTGATAGATTGAATGATAAGTGGGTGTAGACAGCGACGACGCTTCTGCGCATTTTTTAAACGGGACGACCCGAATTTTTAGCCCAAATTTTTAGGGGAACTCTATGGCCTGGATTTATTTGATTTTGGCTGGAATATTGGAAATCGTGTGGGCGTATTCGATGAAACAATCGGATGGCTTCACACGTGTTGTGCCAACAGTTGTGACCATTGTTTTCATGGTAGCGAGCTTTGGTTTGCTGTCGATTTCCATGAAAACGTTGCCGCTTGGCACGGCTTACACCATATGGACCGGTATTGGCGCCGTCGGTGCTTTTGCTGTTGGCGTATTTGTTCTGGGTGAACTTGCCAGTCCCATGCGGATCGCCGCTGCGGCGTTGATCGTTACGGGTCTGGTCATGATGAAATTGTCGAGCAGCTAAACCGTTCTGGCTGCATTGCGCCACTGCGCGGCATGGTCTAAAGCCCGTGCCGCCATGGCTTGCTTGCGGTCACCACGTTTTGTTTTTGCCTCGAGCGGCGGGAATAAACCGAAGTTGACGTTCATCGGTTGGAATGTTTCTGCCTCCGCTCCGCCGGTGATATGGGCCAACAGGGCGCCGAGTGCAGTTGTTGGCGGCGGCGGCACAATGGCTTGCTCCAGTTTTTCAGCAGCGGCAAAACGCCCGGCCAGCAAACCGATGGCGGCGCTTTCGACATAGCCTTCTACACCGGTGATTTGTCCGGCAAACCGCAATCGCGGATGTTGTTTTAATCGCAGTACATCATCCAGAAGTTTGGGGCTATTGATGAATGTATTGCGATGCAGCCCACCAAGCCGGGCGAACTCGGCATTTTCAAGTCCTGGGATCATCCGAAAGATCCGCGTTTGTTCGGCATATTTGAGCTTGGTTTGAAAGCCGACGATATTCCACAATGTCCCCAGCGCATTATCTTGTCGTAATTGCACCACGGCATATGATTTTTCGGCAATATGCGGGTTGGTCAGACCCACAGGTTTCATCGGGCCGAACCGCAGTGTTTCCCGGCCGCGTTCCGCCATCACTTCAATTGGCAAGCAGCCGTTGAAGTAAGGGGTGTTTTCTTCCCACTCTTTGAAAACAGTTTTTTCACCGGTCAAAAGCGCGTCGATGAAAGCCGCATATTGGTCGCGGTCCATGGCGCAATTGATGTAATCCTTGCCGTCGCCTTTGTCGTAGCGGGATTGGTACCACGCCTTGTCGAAGTCGATGGAATCGAAATGCACGATCGGGGCAATCGCATCGAAGAAGGCCAGTGACTCTTCACCGGTCAGGCCAAGAATGGCTTCGGACAAACTCGGCGAGGTCAATGGACCGGTTGCGATGATAACGCTATCCCAGTCTGCCGGTGGCAAGCCGATCACTTCTTCGCGTTCAATGGCGATCAAGGGATGATTGTCGAGCGCCTCAGTCACAGCGGCGGAAAAGCCATCGCGATCAACGGCCAGGGCTGCGCCTGCCGGGACACGGTGTTTGTCGGCCATGGCCAATACCAAAGACCCCGCTTGGCGTAATTCTTCGTGTAAAACACCAACCGCATTCCCTGTGGCGTCATCGGACCGCAGCGAGTTGGAACAGACCAATTCCGCACAATGATCGGTGTGATGGGCATCGGTTTTTCGCACCGGGCGCATTTCATGGAGAACAACGGGAACCCCGGCTTGGGCGATGGTCCACGCGGCGTCCGATCCAGCTAATCCGCCACCGATGATATGAACAGGAGATAAGGTCATTATTCGTCTACTTCATTGCAAGTGATCATGGCGTGCCCCGGCAAACCATCCAATGTGGCGGTTTTGCCGTCGATCCGCACAGTCAAGCGGCCATCGGTGAAGGCCGTTCCGTTACTCATGGGGAGAGGTTCAAGATCATAGCGGCCAAGCGTGACAACCTCGACCCGGGCCTGGTCGCCGCTGTCGGCAAAGGCAATGGTGAACATGACATTATCCGGGCAGCGATAGGACGCAGATTTTGGGGCTTTGCCAAGCCCACATCCCACCATTGTCGAGGCCACCAAAATGGCTGTCATGAGTGTCGCCGCCAGACGCTTCAGCGGGC
>JBBCIP010000041.1:0-15077 GCA_037189785.1 Alphaproteobacteria bacterium | reverse complement strand
CTGTACAGCTAGTTATTTCGATTTTCTATGATTAGTTTCAAATCCGCTACATTGAACGAGTGTATCGGTGGCTAAATCGGGATAGAAGTCGTTCATTAAGGGTGCGTGAAGTCTCTTCAGAGGGGCCAATCTGTTAAATTTATAAGAGAACAAGGGGGGCGCAAGTGAATAAATCTATTGTTTTCAATTTAAAGAATTCATGTGTACTCGCAGTTTACTGTGGTGTTTCATCGCTTGCTTGGGCGCAACAAAGTGATTTCGGAATTAGTGAAATTGTCGTGACCGCGACAAAAATGGGAGAAACGAGCCTTCAAGATACTCCTATTGCGATTAGCGCTTTTACAGCTGCTGATTTTGATCGAAGCGGTGTCAGCGATATGCGTGATCTGGCGGCAATGACGCCCAATCTGGTTGTTGCTCAGAATAGTGCGTTTGCACAGATATATATCCGTGGCATAGGTTCGAATAATGTTTTTGCAGGTGCCGACCCAAGTTCCACGGTTCATTTGGATGGGGTTTATCTAGCGCGCCCAGCCGCAGTATTCACTAATTTTTTCGATGTCGAACGTGTTGAAGTTCTGCGCGGACCCCAGGGTACACTTTATGGAAGAAATTCAGTCGGGGGTACGATAAATATTATATCGCGATTACCGGATGAGACAACTCGAGCCAAGGCTCAGATCACCGTTGGTAATCATGATCTTTATCGTGGTGAAGCCTACATCAGTGGCGGCATCACCGATACTATTGCAGCCAGTCTGTCCGTAATGCGCAGCAAACGGGATGGTTATTTCAAGAATATTGTACCTAACATCGGCGACACAGCAGAAGAAGATACTTGGGGTGTCCGTGGCCAAGTTCGCATCACGCCAAATGAAAACCTGGATCTTATACTGCGAGGGGATTATGTGAAGGCCGAAGGAAGTATGGTGACAAATCAGGCTTTATTGATGCCTTATAATGCCGTCACCAACAGTATACTGGGTGACTATCACAAATCTGCACTCGATACACCGGGCGATTCGGATCGCTATATGTGGGGCATATCCGGCGAAATAAATTATACTGTTTCAGAAGCATTAAAATTCAAATCACTGACAGCTTATCGTGTTACTCGTTTGGATGGGACGATCGATGCCGATGCCACCAATGTGCATGGCAGTCAAACCGATATTTTCGAACATCAAAAGCAGTTCTCGGAAGAACTGAATATATCTGGGCGTTTGAATCGATTTGGCTATGTGCTGGGTGTTTACTACTTTGAAGAAACGATGGATCACGTTTCAACAGTCTTTGATTTCATGGCAGGCATTGCGGCGCGCCCTGCGCCTTATGTCAAGACCAAGGCGTGGTCTGTCTATGGCCAAGCGAATTATGATCTTAGTGATACTTTAACACTATCTGCCGGGTTACGGTATACCGATGAACAAAAAGATCTTGATCAAAATTTTGATATTTCCTTGCTTGTGAATGGACTGAGCATTCCAGGATTTCCTATATTATATTCGGGGGCGGGAAGCTATAAGGCGTGGACTCCGAAGTTTGGTTTGGAGTTCCGCCCATCCGATGATCTAATGCTTTATGGGTCGATCACGCGGGGCTTTAAATCTGGTGGATTCAACTTTGCCAGCATGGTCGCAATGCAAGGGTATGATCCTGAATACCTTTGGAGCTATGAAGTCGGATTCAAAAGCGATTTTGCCGGACGTCGTTTGCGTATAAACGGTAGTGCATTTTATTATAACTATACTGATCTTCAGGTTCAGTCGTTTTTGGCACCTGGCGTGGTGGATATCACAAATGCGGCCAACGCCAGCGTCAAAGGTGTTGAACTCGAGTTTCTGGCGCATCCTGTCGCAGGGCTCGAACTTGGGGGATCGTTGACCTATCTGAAAGCTGTTTATAAAAACTTTACCCAAGCCCCGGTACCAACCGGATTCTTTAATGCATCTGGAAATTATCTAAACTCAGCACCAAAGTGGTCTTATACCGTGTTCGGACAGTACACGATCGATCTGGGTGATCGTGGTAACATATATATGCGTGGAGAATATGGCTGGAAAGACCGTCAATTCTTTACGGTTCTAAACGATAATATAGAAACAATGCAAAGTTATGGGCTTGTCAATGCGAGCCTCGGTTACGTCGCTCCCGATGATCGCTGGCAAGTAACGCTATACGGCCGGAATCTGGCCAATACACAATACTTAGTGTCGACGGCCAATTTCACAGCTGTTCCTGCAGGAACACCCGGTGATCCTCGGACGTTTGGCTTGCGCGTAACATTTCAATATTAGTCGATAGGATGGCGACCAGAATGACGACAGTTTACGGAAATTGCGCGCCCCAATTTGAACGCGTATACCAAGCCTTCATAGAGAATTTTGAATGTCGGGGCGAAGTAGGTGCAGCCGTTGCCGTCTATGAAAAAGGCCAACTGGTTGTCGACCTTTGGGGTGGCATCGCTGATTTGGAGACAAAAAGACCTTGGACCGCGGACACAATAACCTGCATGATGTCTGTGGGAAAGGCGCTGCCTGCCCTTGCTATTCTGATGTTGGTGGATAGGGGGCAGGTAGAACTTGATAAAGCTGTTGCCTATTATTGGCCTGAGTTTGCGCAAAGCGGCAAGGAGCGCATTACCGTTAAGCAACTGATTGGTGGATTGGGGGCGCTTGTTTTTGCTGATGCAGCGCCGGCCGGATCAGCGTTTGATACGGAAGCGATGGTTAAAGCGCTTGAATTGCAGGCGCCCGAATGGCAGCCGGGAACACTGGGGGCTTATCATTCTTTAACAAGTGGCATTTTAAACAGTGAGTTATTACGCCGGGTTGACGGTCGTTCGGTGGACGTCTTTATTCGGGATGAGATTACGGATCCGCTCCACATCGATTTCCAATATGGGGTTGACGATCAGGATCTTGATCGCGTGGCTCCGATCATTCCAAATCCCGAGAGTCGCACATTGCAGGGCATTGCTGATCCGAATAGCAAATTAGGTCGTGCTTGGCGTGTTCTGCCGCTGTGTGATGATTTTTTCAACAATGAGCTATTCCGAAAAGCTGTTTTTCCATCAGCCAATGGGCATGGGAATGCGCGTGCATTGGCGCGGCTGTATGGCTCTCTGGCTTGTAGGGAGGGGTTGGATGGTGTGCGTCTGCTGTCGCCAGGCATGGTTGATCAATTGCGCATGGTTCAATGGCATAATTACTGTGATATGACCGGCGAGACGATTAAATACGGCCTTGGATTTTTTATAAACAATCCGCCGTCTCTATCATTTGGCCCTAATTTGCAAGCGTTCGGTCATCCAGGTGCTGGTGGGGCCGTTGCTATTGCGGACCCTGAAAATGAACTGGCCTTTAGCTATAGTCCAAATTTTATGTGTGCCGAAGCGGGTTTAGGGGCGCGGTACGAGGCACTTATCAGAGCTGTGTACTAAACACAAACGTTATGACGGACCGGCTATTTCATTTTTGCAAGAGCATGCAGGTTGTTGCTCTCATGTGTTGAGTGTGACCGGTTCGTTTTTGTAAACGATTTTTCTTATGAGTGAGAAAGAGTCATGACAGTCCGAGTGTCAGTGGTGACATAGAAACATATTGCCACGATAGGGCGGTATCCATTCGGAATTGATAGTGTAGAATTTATTGAGGAAAAAATGGCAACGCGAATAGGTATTGATATAGGTGGGACATTCACGGATCTCATTTTTTACAATGATGAATTGTCTGAAGTAACTGTTGCTAAAACACCGACAACGCCCGGTGCTCCGGAAGAGGGGGCCATAAACGCTATTGTCAAAAGTTTGACCTCAGAACATGTAAAAAATGCAGAATACTTCTTGCATGGAACGACGGTAGGTTTGAATGCCTTACTAGAGCGGAGAGGGGCCAAGGTCGGGTTGTTGGCAACTTCTGGCTTTCGGGACGTTCTGGAAATTCGTCGGGGCTCGCGACAGCCAAAAGATCCATTGTTCTGGCGACAACCAGATCCATTGGTGCCACGGGAATTACGCCTTCCCATATCGGAACGAATTTATGCAAACGGTGGTATTCATATTCCATTGTGCAAAGATGATGTGCGGAACGCAGCGCATATCTTTGAAAAAGAAGGTGTAACAAGTGTTGCGATTGCATTCATAAATTCCTATGTAAACCCGGACCATGAGCTTGAAGCTGAACAGCTTCTGCGTGATGCGGGTTACAAGGGGGGGATTTCTTTATCTCATCGCATCTCGCGGGAGTATCGTGAATTTGAACGGACGTCGACGACGGTGATTGATGCATTCGTGCGCGGTCGGATGTCGCAGTATTTGCGCCGCTTAGAAAATAGACTTGGGGCTATGGATTTTGTGGGAACAGGATTAATTACACGGTCTGGCGGTGGGTCTATGAGCCTAGAGGAAGCAGAGCGCCGTCCATTTGAAACAATCATGTCGGGGCCGGTTGCAGGCGCTGAAGGCGCCGCTGAGTTAGCACGTCAGTATGATCTCGGTAACCTTCTTACGGCTGATGTTGGGGGCACCAGCTTTGACACCTGTATGATTGTCAATGGTCGTCCCGAGCTGCTGTACGAAGGTGAGATTGATCAATGGCCATTGCAATCACCCTGGGTCGATGTGCGATCGATTGGTTCTGGCGGTGGTTCTATTGCATATATTGACCACGGTGGATTACTGCGTGTGGGTCCGCAAAGTGCGGGGGCGACCCCCGGCCCTGCCTGCTACGGTCGTGGAGGCCGAGAGCCGACAATGACGGATGCAGCCAGCGTATTGGGTATGTTGGGAGACGGAAAATTCCAATCGGGGTTGGAGCTTGATATTTTCGCCGCACGAACAGCATTGGATTCAGTGGCAAAGAAGTTGGATCTGACGGTTGAGCAATTGGCTCAGGGGATCATCAAGATATCGGCGTCGGCAATGGCAAATGCAATGCGAGAATTGACGGTTGAACGTGGCATTGATCCATCGAGTATGTCGTTGTTGGCTTTCGGGGGGGCAGGGCCGCTGATGTCTACTTTGCTGAGCCGAGAATTGAACATCGCTCGTATCATTATACCTCCATATGCCGGTAATTTTTCGGCTTGGGGGTTATTGGGTGCGGATATTACGAGCACACGTTCCCAGACAAGACCGATGTCTCTTACGGATGCTCATCTTGTTGCTGTGAATGATCTGCTTACTGAAATGTTTACGGAATTGGATTTGATTAAAGGTCTAGCGACAGACAATCAGAGTTATGTACGTGAAGTAACGCTAGATATGCGTTATGTGGGACAAGAACATACGATCACGGTTCAAATCGAAAATGAGGACGGCCAAATCAATCTTGGTCAGGGCAGAATTTTGGCTTTATTCGAACAAAAGTATCTTCCAACATTTGGAGGCTTATTGAGTTCTGAAGTTGAAATTGTGTCTGTTCGTGCAACACAGCGTCGTCCACTACCCAGACGACAAGAAAGAATGTCTGTTGTTGAACGGTCGGCGGCAAGAACCGCTAAAGCGTATTCTTTCATGCAGCAGAAAGAGTTACCATTTCAACTGGTCGAACGCGCTCATTTCAAGGCTGGAGAGATCATTCAAGGGCCAGCTATTATCAATGAAAGTACCACCACCACATATTTAGATGCTGGGTATAAAGCCGAGGTTGATATATCCGGTTGTTTGTTCATCACGGCTTCAGATGTGGCATAATTCTAATGCGCTGTCCTAGGAAAGTGCGGAGAGTAATATGATAAATCAAAATTTTTATATCCATCAGTCCAGTTTCGAGAAATACGCGTCTTCAGAAAATGCGGATCCATTCGCAACGGAATTGATCCGCAATGCCCTTAACTCGGCTGCTAATCAAATGAAACGCACGCTAATCCGGGCTGCCTACTCGCCAATTATATATGAGGCTCATGACTTTGCAGTCGTGTTATATGACAAGCATTTACGCCTTTTGGCGCAGGCGCCGTCACTTCCGGTTTTTATGGGAACAATGAATTTCTGTATTGAAGCCGCTGTGGAGGGTGCTGGTGGTGAAAGCAACTTGGAGCCGGGAGACGTTCTGCTGTACAACTGGCCCTATGGCACTGGGTCTCATGCTCAGGATGCGTCTATTACAATTCCGATTTTTGTGAATGGGAACGAGTTAATCGGATATGCCGCCTGTAAAGCACATTGGATGGATATCGGCGCAAAAGACCCGTATTGCACGGATACTGTAAATGTTCATCAAGAAGGTGTTTTCTTTCCTGGTGTAAAATTATGGCGTCGGGGGGAATGGAATACCGATATTGTCAACATGATAAAAATAAATACGAGAATTCCTGAGGCAACTATGGGAGACGTCAGCGCACAGATTGCCTGTTGTCGCATTGGGGCGCAGGAAGTATTGCGTATTATCGATAGGTTTGGAAAAGATGTGTTTTATGACTGTGTCGAACGCATGTTGGACCACGGCGAAGCTATAATGCGCTCCTATTTGGAGAAAATTCCAGATGGATACTATTCGGCTCATGGCGGCTTGGATAACAATGGTGTCGATAAAGAAAAAATTGATTTTGAAGTTGGGCTTGACGTCAAAGGATCCGATATCACCATCGATTTTTCAAAAACGCCGGATGCCGCGAATGGTCCAGTCAACTGTCCATTGGCGTCCACCGTATCGGGGGCGCGGGTTGTTATCACAATGCTGGCCAATGCTATGGAACAACCAAATGAAGGTCATTATCGCCCTATTAAGGTGATAACAAGACCTGGATCTCTGTTTCATCCGTTGCCGCCATCGCCATGTTTCTTGTTTGGTTGGTCGTTGATGCCTGCCATGGAAGGCCTTTTGAAGGCGATCGGAGAAGCATTGCCGCACAACGTTCCTGCCCGAAGCGGTGGGTGCATTTTGACTTTAATATGGTGGGGAAAAAGAGAGGCGAGTGGTGAGGTGTGGGCGGCCGGGTCGCCGCTTCCTGTGGGGCAAGGCGGGCACAGTCGCGGCGATGGCGGCACGATGTTACACATGGGGCAGGCTTTTGGTCAGGTTCCACCGATGGAGTTGTGGGAGGCAAAATTCCCGTGGCTTATCGAAAGTTATGAATTTGCAACGGATTCTTGTGGTGCCGGTGAAAAGATTGGTGGCCATGGCATCAATATTGTATGGCGCATGCTAGAAGATTGTTGGTTTACCTCGACAATTGAGCAAAGAACAACAGTCCCTTGGGGATTACTGGACGGTATGGGGGGAATGCCCAATTATGCCGAATTGGTGCTCCCCGATGGGACTCGCGAAGCGTTTGGAAAAATAACGGCTATGAAAGCGCCCAAAGGATCCCTTGTAAAAGTGCGCTCGGGCGGCGGCGGTGGCTACGGCGCCCCGCAGAATAGAAATCCAGATGTTGTTCTTCAGGATTTACACAAGGGGCTTATAAGCAAGGACTTTGTGCAAAAGTATTATCCGCATGTCATGCAGACAGGCCTAATTTCCTAGACCATTTTGAGTGAGAACATAATTATATGAGGCAAAACATCACTCGTTATAGTGTGTTGGAGATGATCGAAAAATTCATCTCTTTCGATACGACAAGCCGTGAAAGCAATCTGCCGCTAATCCATTTCGTTCGTGATTACCTGGAGCAATTTGGTATTACTTGTGAGCTTATATATAATCCGCAAAGTAGCAAAGCCAATCTTCTAGTTATAATAGGTCCACACACGGAAAAACATCAGGAGAAAGGAATTTTACTGTCGGGTCACAGTGATACTGTTCCGATAGACGACCAGAATTGGACTGTAGATCCCTTTAAATTGACTCAAAAAGGCGGCCATTTATATGGCCGCGGTACATCGGATATGAAAAGTTTTCTGGCGATATGTACCGCCTTGGCGCCTGAATTTTCTGATCTTAATCTCAGCGAACCGATCTATATTGCTATGTCTTATGACGAAGAGCTCGGCTGTCTTGGCGTCTCATCTTTGATTGATCATTTAATCCAGTCTCACGGACGGCCACGGCTTTGTGTTGTTGGTGAACCCACAGAAATGGAGGTGTTGATTGCCCACAAAGGTGTCAATGTTTTTGAGACAACGATTGTCGGCCGCGAAGCTCACTCCAGTCAGATTGATAGTGGGGCCAGTGCCATCATGGCAGCTGGTAAGTTAATCTCTTTTCTAAATGATTTGGCCGATGAAATGCGTGAGCGTGGTGATCCGACCAATGTTTTCGAGCGGGATGGGTATACCTCGATCAACGTCGGCTTAATCAACGGAGGAACGGCACTCAATATCATTCCAAAGACATGCAAGTTTCACTGGGAGTACCGGCACCTGCCTGGTACGGACCCAAATGAGATTATCGATCGCTTTAATATATATACCAATGATAGTGTTTTACCGGTTTTATGGCGTACGGCACCAGAAGCTTCTATTGAGACGACAACGGTCATTCAGTATGAAGGATTGCATCCAGCGCCAACATCGTATGCCACAGATTTGGCTTTATACTGTGCAGGGAGAAAAAAGCCGATTACAGCAGCCTTCGGGACAGAAGCCGGGCTTTTCCAAAGTGCCGATATCCCGACAGTTGTGTGTGGTCCTGCCAGTATAGCGCAGGCCCATCGTCCAGATGAGTTTATCTCAGTCGATCAGGTGGAGGCTTGTGTGTCATTCCTGCATAAATTGGTGCGGAATTTTGTTTGACGATCGTTATATTCGTTTGCTCGCAGGCGATATCATCGTCATCACGATCTAAGTGGGCTCCATACCCCGGGTCCTCCGCATAGACAGGGGCCGCGCCAGCCTCACGCGGCTCGGAACGGTTACGAAATGTTCTAGTGGGTGATCGACCAGCCGCTGGTGGTACCAAATAGAAAGGCGTTGCCGTATTGGTACTATTTGAATAGATTTACCATTGATCGTTCAATAGACAGCTGGTGAATTAATATCGTTATTCAACGTTGAATACGATATTTGCTCCTCCAGCATAGTGAACGTAGCCCTCCTTGGCTTCATCTAAAGTGTACTTGGCGCGGACAAGCCAAAGCCCATCCCGATCAACAGGGATTTTAGCCATGCCGCTTTCATCACTGTTGGTGCGGACAACAAAGCTATGGCCTTTTGCCCCTTTACCGTCGAAAGTTGCCTGTACACGGGCTGCGACAGGTTTTCCGTCGAATAAAACCTGCACGGTCAGGTTTTCACCGGGCTTGAGTGTTGCCGGATTGGATTGAGGAATGATTTCAAGTCGGCTTCCGACTGCTCTAGACCAGATTTTGGATGATGCTGTGAGATTGACGAAGGTTTTTGAAAAAATAGCGGAACGTGTCATTCTTTCCTGTGGTACAGGTTGGCCCTCTACGGCACGCGGTTTCTCGTTCCGGTCGCGAACAAGTGAACCAAGCAAAACGAATTCACCATCCGGTACAGTAACTTCGGCATTCAGTTTTTTGTCACCAGGGCGAACATCGACAAGATTGCGTGTATCCGTTCCAATTACTTCAAGAGTGACTGCATCGGCGGGTGCTATCCGGTCAGGCTGGATCCATGTTTCGGTCATAAGAAGAGAGACAGCCAGTTTCTGGCCTGCGTTCTGACTATAACTCTCAGTCGTGACAATAAATTCATGGGCAGGTGCTGTTTGTGACATGGCCAGAAAGGCGAATGCAGCAAGGAGCGAAGTTTTTGTGGATTTCTTCATGGGCATCGGTCTTTCCTGATTAGAAGAGAGGAATAAGTGGAACAGCAGTAATGACGGGAAGTGTCACAGCAAGATAAAGAATGGTTTTCGGACGGTATGTCAGCAGAAAAATCAGAAAAGCGGCAACACCTGTCAGAACACCAAGCCACCATGTTGCCCCGATGGAGTAGCCATAAGCTGCGATACAGAGAGCCAGAGACAACAGCATGCACAGCCAGCCACCAATCGTTCCAAGACGACGAGCCATAGAGGAGGGCCGTCCCTTGATAATCTGGTCATGGTGACGATCCATGGCTAACGCCAGAAGAACGAAACCGAGAAAAGCTGTAGAAAATGAGAGTCCAATCATTATCACTACTCCGCAGCCATCATTTCTGACTGTATGGCAGGAGCTTTTCTGGGCTTGCGTTCAGCTTTTTGCGGACCCTTGTAGTGTTTGATCCGATAGGCGGTGTAGAACAACATAAGCCCAGTCACACAGCTGACGATATCAAAGCCGACGATCATCCACTGGCCACGGGCAATAGTAATAGCCAGGTGGCTGCTCGTCGTTGCAGCATTAAGAATAGGAATTAGGGCGAATAGCGCTCCTGCAATAGAAAACTGTTCGATCCATGCTTTTTTAATGGGGCGAAGGAGCGGATATAGCAGCATGATTGCCCAGACGATGAAAAATACATTGATTTCCCATTCATTCCTGGCGGCAAGATCAACAGGTAGAAGTCTATTTGCCCAAAAATATGCCGCCACAGCAACAAACAAACCGGCTACAGCACCGACATTCAAGTGATCAACCAGACGATGACCAAACGGCAGTTTTTCCAGTTTATTCTTTTCCGCGCGTTTGACCGACCAAAGAACAAGTCCGGTTGCCATCATGATTGTTCCTCCGACACCTGAGAGGAAAAATAGCCAGCGTAAGCCAGGCGAAGCAAAGCGTGCGCGGTGCAGGCTTCCAAGCGCGCTGTTGATGGCGGCGATTGTTGATTGTTCTCGTTCGCCACCTAACTGGACAAGTTCACCGGTTGCGGCGTTGAATGTCATGCGGACATCGCCAAGACCGCCGCTGCCGCTCTGCCTGACCAGGCTGTCATTGCGGGTCGGCAGTAGTTCGATGATTGATCCGGGCTTTCCAGGCTCGCTTATCAGAATGCGGCTGGCCGGCTGTTTCCATTTATCTTCAGCATATTTCAGAAGCGGTCCAAGCGGCACCATCGGGCCGCCGCCTTGTTTGGCCAGTGCGGCGCGCACCTCCTGTTCCTGTTGTTGTTCGGCGGCTCGCATAGCGGCAAAGGCGGCTCGCGGATTGTCTCCGTATATGGCGCTACTGGCCCAGGGTAGGAGCGTGGATGTAAACAGCAGAAGACCGGAATAGGTTATCATGATGTGGAAGGGTAGCGCCAGAACGGCGGTTGCGTTATGCGCATCCAACCAGCTGCGCTGTCCTTTTGCAGGACGGAATGTGAAGAAGTCTTTGAATATCTTCTTGTGCGTTATGATACCGCTGATAATGGCAACGAACATAGCCAGTGTCGCAATACCGACAATCCAGCGGGCCCAGTCACGTGGTAGTGCGTAAAGCTCAAAATGGAAACGGTAAAGAAAGTTGCCACCGGCTGTTTCGCGCGGTGTCAAGACTTCTCCCGTGGTTGCATCAAGTGTGAGACTCTGTTGTCCTCGACCGCCTCCGCCACCACGGACCTCGTTGTTGCCGCTGCGATTGTTGCCGGAAGTTGTGGCTGCACCCTGGTCAGGACGTCCGTCCCTCTGGCGTTCATTGCCGATGTTGCGCGGAGCGATTGCGTCGCCTGCTGCCCGGTTATTTCCGCCGGATCGGGTTTCTATAGGATTGCCCCGGTTTCTGTTGCTACGTTCATCACGCTCGCCTGCTCCAGAAGTTTGTTCCATGCCATTGCCGCGCTGGCGTTCAATGTTCTGGCGGTTGTTGCCCATTGCGTTGTTGCTGCGTTCACCAGGCTGCTGCGTTTGCCATGAAACACGGACGGTATCGTTACGATCATTCGGCAGGTTGATGGTCCATGCCGATGCCTGAGGTGCCACACTTGTTAATTTTGCCAGTCCAATGTCAGCAGCTTGCGGTGACGGGATGGAGCCATGCAATTCCGGCTGCATCCAGAGTGTCACTTCTTGCCGGAAATAAGCAATCGTTCCTGTTAGAAAAATGGCGAATAGCAACCATCCCAGAATAAGCCCCGACCAACCATGCAACCATGACATCGATTGCCGAAAGCCTTGCTTCATGATACCCATCCATTCAAAAGCAATGTAATAATAAGGAACGGTGTTGTGACGGCAGTGATGCCTATCCAAGCTCGTACCGCGCTGCGACAGGAAAACGCCCAAATAACCGCAACAGCAAAAAGAATAAAACCGATCATGACGCCCAGGTTAATGGCGTCTGGTTTTTCAAATGGCAGTCCGAGAGCAAGCGCTAACGACGAAAACGATGCAAGCGCATAGCCTCCCAAAATGCCGGCAACCGACCGGGAGAGAACTCCCAGTCGGTATGTTCTATCAGCAGGATCTTTGGCCACTAGAACGAAACCTCGGCATTCAGTAGAACGCGCCGTTCGTTCCCCCAGACGATCGATCCACTGTTATAGAAACGGCGACGATCATAATAAGTCTTATCGAACAGGTTGTTCACATTGAGATTAACACGCAGATCACTGCCGTTATCCAGCATCTTGGTCCAAAAGATTCCAGCATCAACAAGCGTATAACCGGGGTTCCACGCTGTGTCACCGGCGGCATCGAAACCATTGTGGACCTTGCTATAGGTACGGACACCGGACCCTATGGAAACAGTGCCGTAATCATCACCCTGATAGACACGGACCTTATTCCAGAGCGATAGACTGTGATTAGGCTGGTAGGGTAGTGTACGACCTTTGTTGGCAAGGTCGTTGGTTTCAACGACTTTTGTTTTCATGTAACTATAGCCGATTGAAGCCGTCCACCATTCCAGAATCTGGCCGGAAAGTTCGAATTCGATGCCGCGGGATCTTAGTTTGCCGTCCAGTAGATAATAGCAATAAGCCGGATCTGTCGGGTCAAGAACGTCAGTATCACAGGTATCGACGTTGGCGGCACGGGCGACATTCTTTTTTTCAAGCTGGAACAGGGCAACCGAGAACATTGCCCGATCATCGAACAGGTCATGCTTGTACCCGACTTCGTACTGAACACCTTCTTCCGGAGCGAGAAGGGCGTCACCGCTCTGGTCGGTCATGGTCAGCGAGCTTTGCGGATTGAAGGATTCACCATAGCTTATATAGACCGTGGCGCTTTCCCCAATATCCTGCATCAAAGCAACCCGGGGTGACCATTTGCTGACAGTGTTTTCGGTATCTGCACCACGCACACCGGTGTTCCAGTTATAGCTGCCGCGTGCTAAATTGTCATATTTCGACCAGCCCATGGCCAACAGTAGACGCGTCTTTTCGTTCGGGGCGTGGATCATGTCCTGAAAATAGATGTTATAATCTTTGCGCTTTGCCCATGGCGTCATATAGCGCGCTTCGTTGCGAACATCGGCGTATGCCCAATCTTCGTAGACCGGATTGAAGATGTTGATCGGTGCCGGTGCCCATGATCTTGCGTTCGGGCATGCCGCGCTTGGGCGGCTTTGACCGTATAGGCAGGTGATGCTGGTTGGTAAGCTTGCGCTTTTACTCTTGGATTGTCCAAGACCACCACCAACAAGCCATTCGTGCTTAAAGCTGCCGGTCATGAACTCACCGCTGAAGTCTAAGGATGCAGCTATGTTTTCATATTTTGATCCGGGTGCAAGGCTCATATAGCGTCCGACATCACCTTCAGGTGTCATCGGTTCGGCAGCACCACCACGGCCACCACCGATAACACGAGTGTTTTGGTACCATTGTTTGGCCGTCTGATAATTTAAACTTGCATTGACGTTAAAAAATTCAGACGGAGTCCATTTTGCATCCCACAGGAAGGTATGGGTCTTGCGTACCGCACGATCGTTTAGTGTGCCCCAATAAAAGTCGCGTGGAACATCGTAATAGGTACCCGTTTCTGGACGGGTCGTATTATTGTTCTGTTCCGGCACAGAGATGAAGTCATAGTACTCGTGAGTGAGCGTGGTCGAGAATTCCTCATTCGGCGCCCATGTAATTGCCGCGAGTGTACTTTTTGGCTCTGAAAAGATGTGATTTTGGTCATCATTGTAGCGGGAGTAATTCCCGACAACCCGGTACAGCAGTGTCTGTGATTCATTCAAGGGACCGGTAAGGTCAACGCTGATACCGTAGCTGCCCTCGCTGTCTGTTTTACCGAAAATGGAATAGGCGGCTTCGTCCTTTGGGCGTTTGTATGTGTAGTTGATCACGCCGCCGGGTTGTGCTGCGCCATAATAAAGGGCAGCCGGACCACGCAGAAGCTCCACCATTTCTAGGTTATCGGCATTTCTCATCTGAGAGCCGGTACTATATGTCCGCTGTCCATTGATCAGCACCTGACCGGAGCCTGCCATGCTGAAGCCGCGTACGTTTATATCGCGGGACATGCCTTGGCCGATGTCGGCGTTGGTGCTGCTGGTTCCAACGCCGGCAAAACGTTCCAGCGTTTCAAAGATATTCACATCGCCGCGTTCCAGCATCAGTTCCTTGCTGGCTTGGTTCACAGTAAACGGTGTCTGGCGTATAGGTAGAGTGCTTTTTGTGGCCACCGATGTCGGGGCTGGGCTGTAGGTAGTGCCTGTTTCAGCTTCACCTCCGACTCTTACAGGTCCAAGTCGAAGGGCGCCGGGGGGCGTCGCCGTTGATTTTTGAATTGTATAAGTCCCAGGGGCCGACAGCCGCCATGTCAAGCCCGATCCCGCAAGAGCACGGTTCAGAGCATCTGCAACAGACAGGGAGCCTGAGACGCCTGCAATGTTGAAGTTTTGGACGTCTTGAGATGCAAAAAGTAGGCGAACGTTGGCTTGATCAGCCAGTGTCGTCAGTGCGGTGTCCAGTGATTGAGACGGTATATCGAAATTGATAGTCGTCGCTTCCGCTTGTGCGACGAGAAAACGGCCTTGTGTCGTCTGAGCATCAACAAATTGTGGAACAAAGTTGACTGCGAGAACGGTGGAGGCAAATAGAAAATGATGAAATTTAGGACGTTCCAGTCCCAACGGCCGCACCATACTATGTCGGCTCACTATTTTATTCATTAATAACCCCTTGTGTACTAGTTGAACATGCTGTGACCGCTTCTAGACGCGATCTCAGCGCTGTTAGCCCTAAGACGACGGGGAAGATGATTCTTGCAGTGGCAAGGATGAAAAATTGATAATAATTATCGAAAACAAAAACTACTAATAAATTACGGTCAGATATGGAATTCGTATCACATTGATTGGTCAGGTTTTTT
>JBBCIP010000040.1:0-5305 GCA_037189785.1 Alphaproteobacteria bacterium | reverse complement strand
ACAGGATTTCGGGCTGGTGTCGATGTCAGCTATGCGGTCGATTTGTGGGGGCGGAATGCAGCCAATGCCCAAAGCGCCCGATTACGCGCGGCGGCAACGGTATTTGATCGTGATGCTTTGCGGCTGACTTTGGTATCTGATGTAACCTTAGCCTATGCTCAAGTTTTGGCCTTAAACGATCAACTGCGCATGACGCGGGAACGTCATGCTAATGCTAAAGATATTTTACGCATCGTTGAAGTGCGGTTTCGTGAAGGATCTGTATCCGGTCTGGAGTTGGCGCAGCAACGGACGGAGCTTGCAAACTTTGATGCCAGTCTTGCCAGTTTGGAAGAACAACGCAATGTGGCTTTGAATGCCTTGGCGGTGTTGGTGGGGCAGCCCCCACAATCTATAACCATGCCTGAAGCACCACTTGCAAGTTTAACCTTACCAAGTGTTGGCCGATTGGCTCCAGCCGACCTTTTAACGCGCCGTCCGGATTTGCGAAGTGCTGAAATGGACCTAATTGCAGCGCATGCGGATATCGGCGTCGCCCGGGCGGCTTTCTTTCCGTCACTAAACATTGGTGGCAGCCTATCCATTGCGGCTACGCCGATTGATGCTGCCACTAATACAGCCGCTGGGTTGGCTGGGTCTTTGACGGCGCCTATTTTCCAAGGAGGGGCTTTGCAGGGTCAGCTGGACAGCACCAAAGCTGTACGCGATCAATTGATTGCATCCTATAGACAAGCCATTCTTGTCGCGTTCCAAGAGGCGGAAAATGCCTTTGCGGGTTTAAGAAGCGCGGACATCCGCCTTAAGGCTTATGAGACATCGGTGCAGCAGTCGGAAATTGCCTATCGTATTTCACGAGACCGCTTCGATGCGGGAAGTATCGACTTTTTGACCTTGCTTGATGCGCAGCGCAGTTACCTGCAAGCTCAGGAAAGTCTTATTGCGGCCCGCTTCGACCGTATTGAAGCAGCGGCGATGGTGTTCAAAGCTATGGGGGGCGGTTGGAATGAAGCAGCTGCTTTAGATGAAGCCGAGGCTTCGCTTTAACACTTGCTAAAGCCCAGCAGACAATAAAAAAGCCCGGCCGAATTTTGGCCGGGCATTTTGTTGATTGATTATTGTCACCGTCGTGATCGGCCGCCGCGATGCATGAAAAATTCCACCGGCACGACCAGCTCAAGGGTTTGATCTGGCATGTCATCAGGAATTTTTGGCAGTGGGTTCGCGCGGCGGATCATATCGATCGTCGCGTCATCCAACATGGCATGACCAGATGAGGACTCTAGCCGATAACTTAAGACTTTTCCCGATCGGTCGATCACAAAGTATAGCTGAGAAACCCCTTCTTGACGGTCTTTGCGCGCGGCATGTGGGTATCGTTTGTGTCGATCCAGCCATGCCAGTAATGTCCCGAAATAGGTTGCTTTACGGGCGTCCGCTTGCGGATTTGGTTGGGGTGCGGGCTGTGGTGCAGGTGGCGGTAACGGCGCACTTGCAACAGCGTCCCCGGGAACCGGCTTTGCATTACTTGCCAACACTTGATCCAACGGAGGTGTCGGTGGTGGTGGTAAGGGTGTTGGGAGCGGAGGCTCCGGTTTCGGCTCTGGCTTGGGTTCCGGTTTTGGCTCGGGTGGTGGCGGTTCCGGTAATGGAGGTGTCGGCTCCTCCTCCTCAGGTGCAGGCGGAGCCATCGAGATTTTAATGGCCTCGGGTATTTTTATTTCAGCTTTTGGGGATGTTGAAATCCACAGCGCCGCACCGGCCACAACCGCATGAACGACAACTGCGATTCCTAAACCCGCAAGTCGCTGAGGAGGGAGTATATCTGCAATCATGGTTTGCCTTGAGGTTCCTCGGTCAACAGGGAAATATCGGCAAAGCCTGCATCTCCCAACATCGCCAGAACTTCCATGATGGTGCCGTAACTTGCATTTAGATCGCCGCGTACGAACACTGGTTGATCGCCCTGTTCGTTATGCAATGCAAATAGTCGATCCGGTAAGGCTTCCCATTCTATAGGATCATCGCCGATATATGCTTCTTTCGCGTCAGTGACACTAACAATGAGTTTTTCTTTAACTTCCGGAAGAGGTTCTGTCGACGCTTTGGGTAATTCAAGCGTCACACCTGATATCAACAGAGGTGCCGCAACCATGAAAATAATCAGCAGCACAAGCATAACGTCGACAAGCGGGGTAACGTTGATTTCCGCTAAGGGACGATAACCACCACTGTCTCCGGAATCGGTGGATTGAGGACTCATAGCCATTAGGCTTTAACCTCCGCCTTTACGTCTAAATTACTACGACGTGCGGAACGACGCGACAGTCGGCCCCCGAATTCGCCAATAGCAGCGGTCATTTGTTGTCCGGCGCGACCAAGATCAACAACGAGTTTATTGTAACCGATAACGGCCGGAATAGCGGCAAAAAGACCAATTGCGGTTGCGAATAGGGCTTCTGCAATACCCGGGGCGACGACAGCCAAACTTGTGTTGTTGGCGACGGCAATAGCAGAGAAGCTATTCATGATCCCCCAAACTGTCCCAAACAAGCCGATAAATGGTGCAGTTGAACCGACAGTGGCCAAGAATGGCAGGCCGATTTCAAGTTTTCGTAATTCAGCGCTCATGGTTGCGCGCATGGCGCGTTCAATGCGTTCACGAAATTCGCTGCGGCTTTCCGGATCATCGGAACGATCAAACAGCTCCCGTTGGCCCGATGATAAAATAGCTGTCGTTAGCGGATCGCCGGTTTCTTCAAAACCACGAGCAGGATCACCTACGGTAGCATCTAGCTTTGCTGCAGCGCGTTTCAGTGAGCGGAAACGCCAAATTTTTTCGCCAATAATCGTCCAACAAGCAAGCGAGGCAATGACAAGAAGGATCATGACACTTTTAACGACCCAGTCGGCTTGGAGGAATAACCCCCATAACGACAAACTATGAACTTCCGCCATCGAATACCCCTTGCCAAGAAACTGTCAGAAAAATGCATGCCTAAAGCGCCCTTGGACAGGCGCTAGCCCTTCAGTTATGTTGAAACTGATAACTATTTGCAAGTAATTTTTTGCATTGCAGTGAGCTGGGATGTGATTTTAAGGCGGGCGTCATAGAAGCGTCATGTAAGAAACAAGAAGTCTTATAGATACCAGGGAGACTAGCGACATAGTTTGCCGAGAAAATAGGCATAAAGCATTGAAATACCGCATGCATAGTTGCTGTTTTGCAACGCATTGGCTTAATTGCATCTGATTCTAATAATAATTCGCATATATTATTGCAAATAAACTTGCGAATTATTATTAGATCGGCGGTTTATTACGCAATGAGAGGAAACAGCATGCGTGTCCGAATCAAGTCCAATTTATTGCATGGGGCGTCACCTTATGTTCTCGTCTTGGCAAGTGTGGGGCTATTAAGCCCTGTGGCAATAGCAACTGCTGTTGCGCAGGAAGGGGAGCAGGCCCAGCAATCCCAAAATGGTCCGGTGAAACTTGGGCCCGTTCGGGTTGGTGGTGAAGAAACTGAAGGGTATAAAGTCAACGAATCTGACTCTTATAAATTCACGGTCCCCCTTGTGGATGTTCCTAAAACAGTGACTGTGATCACCAGCGATCTTATTAAGGAACGAGGCGCCTCGTCCTTGACGGATGTTCTGCGTACGACACCAGGGATCACTTTGGGTGCCGGTGAGGGCGGAACGCCATTGGGTGATCGCCCGTTTATTCGCGGCTATGAAGCCAGCACGGACATGTTTATTGATGGTATGCGCGACTTGGCGCGGACCACGCATGAGTCGTTCAATATTGAGCAAATCGAAATTGTAAAAGGCTCTGGCTCTACCATCACTGGCCGGGGGTCGACCGGCGGAAGTATCAATATGGTCAGCAAACGTCCACATGCTGGCACACGCTTTGATGCCAGCTTGCAAGTCGGTACCGACAATACCAAGCGCGGCACTGTCGACATCAACTATCAAGTTGCTGAAACCGTTGCATTCCGTTTGAACGCTATGGGCCATGACGCTGATGTTGCCGGTCGTGATGCAGTTGATGTTCAACGTTGGGGTGTTGCGCCATCCGTTACATTTGGCTTGAACACCGATACGCGCGTCACGCTCAGCTATTACGGCTTGCGTACGGATGATACGCCGGATCTGGGTATTCCATTCAGTGGGGGAGCAAATCCTGATCAACCAACCCCACCGAACGTTGATCGCAGCAACTTTTATGGTTACAAAGGTCGGGACTTCCGCAAAGTGGAAACCGATCTCGCGACGATCATGATCGAGCATGATTTCAGTGATGTCTGGAGCATTCGGAATGTTAGCCGTTATGCACGGACCTATAACGATTATATTGTGACGCGTCCGAGCTTCTCCGCTGGTGATGAAGCCGCTGGTCTGGTGACCACAGCTGTTCGAAATAGCCGTCGTCATAGTGAGTCTCTGTTTAACCAAACTGACTTGAACGGAAAGTTTGAAACAGGCGGCATAAAACATAATCTTGCTGCTGGACTTGAAATCAGCCGCGAACGGCTGAAGGCTGGCGCTTATGCATCGACTGGCAATTCTAATGGCAAGCAGGATCTTTATAATCCAGATCCTTATGCTGCTGCTCCCGGTGTCCCATATACTGAAACGGCATATGGCAGCCCCACCACGACCAAAACCAAAGCGGCCTATTTGTCCGATGCTATTGAGTTCAATCCACAGTGGTTGTTGAATTTGGGGCTGCGTTACGACGAATACGACATTGATGTCGTGACTGACAGTCGCAAAGATGAGATCTGGAGCTACAGTGTCGGTTTGACCTTTAAGCCCGCCGAAAATGGCAGCATCTATGTTTCTTATGGCACATCCGCCAACCCTTCGGGTGAAACGGCCGGCCAATCGGGTGGTGCTGATGGTGCTGCGGGGGGTGGTTTCCGTGACCTGAAGCCCGAGAAAAGTCGCAGCATTGAACTCGGTACCAAATGGGAACTGTTTGACAACCAATTGGCTTTGACGGCTGCGTTGTTTGAGACCAAAAAGACTGATGCCCGAAGCCAAGATCCGGTGACCGGCGATATTGTGTTGAGCGGTAACAACCGGACACGCGGTGTTGAGTTTGGTGCGGCCGGTCGCATCACACCTGAATGGCAAGTTTTTGCTAGCTATACCTATCTTGATCCCAAGATCTTGACGTACCGGAGTGGTGGTGTTGATTTTGATGGCAATGTCATGAAGTTTGTTGCCAAGCAAAACTTCGGGTTGTGGACAACCTACGATGTAACGCCAGAGTTCAGTGTCGGCGGTGGGGCGAACTT
>JBBCIP010000039.1:0-5151 GCA_037189785.1 Alphaproteobacteria bacterium | reverse complement strand
CGGCCGCGGCATCCGCCCGCCGGTCGAGGAAATGATCCGCATCGTGCTGACCGCTTGTTCCGGCCACTCGAGATCGGCCAATTGGATCCACAGCGGCGGCACGCAGGTCATGGCCGTTACTTGATATTGGACAACAGCCTTGATCACATCGCGCGGCAACAGGTAGTTCATCAGCACGACCCGGGCGCCGGACCAGAACCCTGTCGTCAATTGGCTCAGACCGGCATCAAAGCTGAGCGGCAGAACGCTCAAAATCGTGTCATGGGGACCGTTTTCCAGGTATTCGGCGACACTTTTGGCCCCGGCCACCATATTGCGGTGGGATAGCACCACGCCCTTCGGCATACCGGTCGAACCCGATGTATAAAGGATGGCGGTCATATCGGCGTCGATAACCCGGTGCGGTTCAATCGTCCCGCCCTCGCCCGCCTCGATAAACTCTGACCAAGTCGAAAATTCAACCCCGGGCAGATCAACCTCGGCCACCGTTTCGTTGGTGACAATGATCCGCTTCAGGTCCGGGCAGGATTTCAGCTCCTCGGCCAGACCGATCAGGCGGTCATTGCTGGTAATCAAGACCTGAACATTACAATCGGCCAGGATATAGGCGACTTGACGGCCTTTGAGCGCCGGATTGACCGGTACATAAACCGCGCCTGCGGCACTGGCTCCAAAAATACCGACAACGGTTTCAATTTGCTTGGGCAAATAAATGGCGACCCGTTCGCCGCGCCCGATTCCGCCCGTCAATAACGACTGGGCTACAGTCTGGACCATGGCCCATAACGCGCCGTAGCTTAGTTGGGTCTTGCGGAATTCAAGCGCGGTGGCTTCCGGTTGACGCTCTGCAGTATCGCGGATCAGGTGGGGGATTAATGTGGCCATGGCTTAGTTCATTGACTGCTATTTTTGGGACAATGGTGTTACAGACGTAAGGTGTCAGACCAGACCATACTCCGGTAAACATTAGAAAAATATGAAAATTACGGCTTCTTTGGGGCGCTGACTTTAATATCCGGGCGGCCGGCCCCAAAAGAAATATGAACATAGGGCGCGACCGACGACCACATCAGTTGAAATGGTCCAATGACCAAGAATGTGGCCCTGCCAACCACTTGGGCACCTAAGCGAGCATGTGACTTTAACGACGCCGGATTATAGGCCGAAATCCGACTGAGCGACCAAGCCACGCCCCGACCCCGCAAATAGGCGTTGGCGGCGTCCCATAACCGGGCGAAGGTCCGGCCCATGCGATGGTCGGGGGCGACATAGACATCAAAATCCCAGGCCGTTTGCTCGGGCGGATACATCACATAGCGGCAGCGGACCATATCTTCGAGATACGTGCCGAAGGTAAACCAGATACAGGCGACGGCGCTTGCCTGATCATCCTTGCTCTCGATCGCGGCCAGGCAAACCGCGCCTTGGGCGAACCGGAATGCCAGCACCTTGTCATCGAGCGGCAGCGTTTTCAGAAGCGGATCACCGGCGAGCAGCTCCCGGATCTCCAACTTCCCGGGGCGGAGGGCGGCCGGGTCATGGATCGGTTGCGCCGTCAGCAGGTAACGCGCAAAACCACCGATTTTCAGGCGATCATAAAGAACGCGGTCCACAACATAGCCAAGACCGTCGGACAGGCCGAATTCCTTGGTAGCCGAGGTAATTTTGTCGAACATGCTCAAAATCTTCTTTTGTTACCAGACCTTACTGTTCAGACTTTCTTCATGAGAAGGTCTCTAGTATAAGTCGGGCGACCAAGACAAGCAGAGAAACGGGATACACCGGATGTCGGCAACTGAACAAGTAAGACGCATATTGGCAGATGTATTGCAACTCGGAAATAAAGCCACGGCTTTAGATGCGGATACACCGCTGTTGGGAAACCTGCCGGAACTCGACTCCATGGCGGTTGTCAACCTTGTGACGGCGATCGAAGACCAGTTCGATATCGTGGTCGAGGATGATGAAATCAGCGCCGAGACCTTTGAAACCTTCGGTAGCCTGTGCAGTTTCGTGGAAGAAAAGCTGGCAGCTTAAGTCGGCTTTCAGCGTGACTGTTGGCCCTCCTTCGTTAGCCCATGCTTCATTAGGATAAGAGTCCTTGCAGCCTTTTTATCTTGAAGGCCAATCTGGGCCGTTGTTCGGGAATTTTTTTGCGCCGCGTGCAATGCCCTGCCGCGGCACCTTTCTTTTTGCTCCACCCTTTGCCGAAGAATTGAACCGGTCGCGCCATATGATGGCGGCGCTGGGGCGTAAGCTTGCGGCGGTGGGCTACGGGTTGTTGCTCCTGGATGTGACCGGCACTGGAGACAGCGGCGGTGTTTTTGCCGATGGCAGCTTTGCCCTATGGCAGGATGATTTGGCCCGCGGGCGCGCTTTGCTTGAACAGCAATCAGCGCCGTTCTTGGGCTATATCGGGCTGCGCACCGGCGCGTTGCTTGCGGCGGAAGCCATGCGGGCCGATCCGGCACGGTTGCTTATTCTGTGGTCGCCGGTCACGAATGGCGACCAGTTCCTGACCCAATTCCTGCGCCTTAAACTAGCCGAGGGACTTGGTCGCGGTGAAACCACCACGGAAACGACCAAAGACTTAAAAGCCCGCCTACTAAGCGGCGAAACGCTTGAAATCGGCGGCTATGATATCACCCCGACCATGGCCGCCGAATTGAGCGCGCTCAAGCTTGCGGCGGTGGCACCGGCACGAGGTACGGAAGCCTATTTGTTTGCCGATCAGCTGACCCCGGCCCACGAGCAGCTTCTGGTCGGCTGGTGGCGTGCGGGTGTCGCGATCGAGGGGGAAGCGGTGCCGGGCCCCAGTTTTTGGTCGCTCCTGGAACCGGAATTCGCCCCGGATCTATTGACCACCACGGTGGATGCCGTGGTCAGTGTCGGGGGGCGTTGATGGCGCTGGAACAAGCCTTCACCTTCCCCTGTCAGGGCGAAACATTGCTCGGGATCGTCCATCCAGCACCTGGCGAGGTCGGGTTGTTGGTTTTGGTCGGTGGGCCGCAATACCGGATCGGTGCCCATCGCCAGTACCTGCATTTGGCGCGTCAAGCCGCTGCCGCCGGGATTCCGGCCATGCGGTTCGATTATCGTGGGGTCGGCGACAGCAGCGGCACGTATCCCGGATTTGAGCATCTGGAAGATGATATCGCGGCGGCCATCGACGCCTTTCAGATCAAGCAACCACAGATCAGAAGTGTCGTGCTGTGGGGCATGTGTGAAGGCGCTTCGGCTATTTTGCTGGGCGGTGTGCAGAATGCGCGTGTCTGTGGCGCGGCGCTGGTCAATCCATGGGTTCGCAGCACAAGCGGTGAAGCGCAAGCTTATCTCAAGCATTATTACGGCAAACGGCTGTTCAGTTTAGAGACGTGGAAGCGGCTTTTGACCGGCGAGATTAATCTGTTCAAATCGGCGGCGTCGGTGCTCGGTTTGGCGAAACAAGCACGCGCGTCGTCAACCGCTCCAGACACAGAGGCCACGGCGCCCTTCCCGGCCCGCATGGCCGAAGGGTTACGAACGTTTCAGGGATCAAGTCTGTTGCTCATGAGCGAGCATGATTTGGTGGCCCGGGAATTTGATCAAGCGCTGAAAACCGGTGACGATTGGCGCGGGCTTCAGAATAAGTCCGAACGCGTCGATATTCCCGATACCGATCACACCTTTTCGAGCGAGCCGTGGCGGCTTGCGGCAGCCGCGGCAACCATTGCTTTTGTCAAAAAACTGGCGGCAAAGGGCTGAGCCATGGGGATGTTCGCCCTTGTCCATCGTACTAAGTCCGAGGATAGCGGCACAACGCTGGCGGACATCAAAGATGTGTTCAAAAAGCGCGGCTTTTCCAAACTCGATGACATCGCGGCCGGGCCTTACCAGCTGCTGATCGCTCCAAAAACGGTGTCGCCGACCGCCTATCTTTATCAAACAATCGATGGTGATTTTGCGGCATCAACCGGTACGTTTTTCTATGCCGGGCTTTATGGCCATGAGGCCTTGGCGCGGCTCCTGCAAGATTGGCAGGCCGGAACTTTTGATGAAGACGCGTGCATCGGATGCTTCGCGGCCATTGTGTTTAGCCGTGGCGTGGTCGCGGTGTTCAGCGATGCCTTGGGCACCTATAAAATCTATGAAACGGCCGATCAAACGGTCATATCGAGCTCGTTTTTGGCCTGTGTGGTGGCAACGCCCGCGCCGACGTTGGATCCGCAAAGTGTCTATGAATATGTGTTCCAGGGTGCGGCTTATGGCGGGGCAAGCTTGGTCAAAGGCATCAGCCAACCGGATCCCCGTTTCATTCACCAATATCGGTCTGAGGACCAATCTGCCGTTCAACGACAGCCGCGATCCTTAGCGTTATCTTTGACTGTCAAAGACGCGCCTCTCGCTGATCATGTCGCCGCTGTGTTGGCCCCGTTACGGCAGCAATATGCGGCCATCGCGAAAGGGTTCGGCAATACCATCGACACCGCATTGTCGGGCGGATATGACTCGCGCCTGACCTTGGCGTTGTTGCGGGAACAAGGGGTGGTGCCGCATGTGCATGTTTATGGATCGGATACGGATCCCGATGTTGTCGTGGCCAAAACCATTGCTAAAAGCGAAGGTTTTGCCTTAACCCACGACAATAAAGCCCGCATCGGCGCCATAACACCCGATAGCGTGGCGGCAGCGACCGTAGACCAATTTTGGGCTTTTGACGGTGTACCACCCGATGGTGTGATCGGCCATGGCAGCGACATCGCCACCCGCAAATCGCGCACCGCCAATGGCATTCTTGCGTTGAACGGCGGCGGCGGCGAAGTATTTCGGAACTTCTTTTATCTGCCGAACCATAAATTCAGTACACGCGATGTGTTATGGACATTCTACAGCCAATTCGATCCTGAAACGGCGACGGACCGGTTCCGGGAAACAGCGTTTCATGACGCCATGGCTGCCAAAATCGCGGCTACTTTCGCGGCCCCGCATCATCAGTTAACTCGCACCGAAGTGGAATTTATTTATCCCGGATTTCGCGGGCGTTTCTGGACCGGCACCAACACCGCCATGAACAACGTGTTTGGTCCGGCGTTGACGCCGTTCTTTGATTTCGCCACTGTCCGTGCGGCGGTACAGGCGCCACTCGGCTATAAAAATCATGGTGTTTTGGAA
>JBBCIP010000038.1:0-13041 GCA_037189785.1 Alphaproteobacteria bacterium | reverse complement strand
GCGTAAACCCTTTATAGGCTGCGCTCCGGTCAAGTTGATGAAACTCTTTGAAAGACCGCTCGGATGTTATCTGCCGAATATCAAGCGTTTTTGATCGATCTTCATAGACCGAAATAATTGGCAAAAGGCTCTGACTGCCGTGCAGTTCGACCACATTTAATGATTGCCCATATCCATGGGCAGGGCAGAACACCAGCAAAACGAATATAAAAAACCGCGCAACACTAATGTCCATGCGAACCGCATCAACACCCTGGCCAGACCTCATTCTCTACTCCCAAATAGAGTCAGCCCATTTTATAGAATTACCTAAAAGACTTTAGCCAAAACTCCTTCATGTAATCTATGCAATAACGCGGCGTCTTAATATCCACAATTATGTAACCCACTCAGAAATAGCAGTATCCCAAAAATTAAGAATTGATTCGCCCCCTTTTTTAAGGGATGATTCGCAGCACATCAGGCCGCATGTCAATTAAAATGTGTGCCACGTTATGGTATGACGCAACGCATTAGGGGGTGTAAAGCGTGAGTCTGGAAGCAGTTGTAGCGCCCGGACAGGATAAAAATTCGGGCCAAATCGGAACTATTGACTTCATTCGGCAAGAAGATAGTCGGGCATTGCCCCCGGAATTAGGGCTATTCGACTCTATTTTTCATGAGGTCGATGAGGCTATCGCAATAGTTACACTGCAAAATGAAACCCCCCAGATTGTCGATATAAACGCGCAGTTCCAGCGTCAAACAGGGCACAGCAAACCTGAATTACAAGGAAGCAACCTTTTAAATCTTTTAAAATGTGGCCGCGGAACAGAGTCATTGGCCACCCTGACCGCAGCGTTTCACACCAAAACGCCATCCACATTGGAACTGCGTATCCGCTGCAAAAAGTTGTCTATTCCTGCCAAGCTAACCATCCGCCCTTATTCCGGATCACCAAAAGAAAGCCGATTTGTTTGCATATTCCGGCTTCAATCGGCCGCAATCCGGCAGGAGCAAGAAGCGGCCAAAGACATCACCAATCGTTTGCTGACGTTTCTGAGCCACGACCTTAGAACGCCCTTGAATGGTATCCTGGGCTTCTCGGAAATTATGATGAGCGGCATCCTCGGGCCCCTTGACCCCGCATCGTATCGCGATTACGCCCGCGACATCCATGCGGCCGGGCAGGATTTATTACGATTTATCAATGGGCTACTTGATCTCAGTTATTCTGAAAGCAGCCTGCTTACGCTTCACGAATCCACATTTTCGCTGGTTCCTTCCCTGGATGCCTGTATAGACGCGCTTCGCAACAAAGCTCATGTGGCCGGACTATCCATTCATCGCTCCATGAGCCGCGAAAACCTGATGTTCCGGGGCGATGAGGCGCGGATTAGGCAAGTGATCCTAATTTTGCTGTCGAACGCCATCAGCTTTACCCCTGCTGGGGGGCGGATCAGCCTCTCTGTTCGCTTAAAACCATATGGTATCGATATCACCTGCCGAGACAATGGCATCGGCATCTCCAAGAATGAGTTGTTATGCGCATTCCAGCCATATCGGCGGATCGAAGACACCTATACCAATCCCCGCGCCGGAATCGGCGTTGGGCTACCCTTGATCAAAGTTTTGATCGAACAGCATGATGGCCGCGTCTCCATTAAAAGCGCGGAAGGCCGTGGTACAGCAGTCACAATTCGGCTGCCGCACAGTCGGCTTCTGTTGGCCGAATAGGCATCCGCCCAAAATAAGCATCCTCACGACTTTTATATAAATTCTTGCCAAAACTTGGAATGCTCAGTGCTATAGTAGACGCTCAGCACAGCTATAGTAACGAGACAATAAAAATGGAAGACGACGGCGAAATATTCAAAATACTGACGGCCAATCGCCTGCGCGATGGCGCCATTGTTTATTTCCAAATCAAAGATGGGCAGCCGGATTGGGTCACCGATATTGCCACCGCAACAGCTTTCGATGAACAGGCCATAGACGGTGCAACAGAAATTGCCCAGCAATCCGTAACGGACTGTACAGTGCTTGGTCTGTACCCCATAGAAGTTGCAGGCCGTAATCGTCCGCTCTCGGCCAAGGAAATTGTCCGCTCCAAAGGGCCATCCATAAAATATGGTCACGCCGCTATCGCACCGGATTTTTCCATCTAAACCCGAAGCCCCTTATGAATGAGGAAGGATTCCCGATGAGTATTGATGCCATAATATCCGCCCTTACAGAGAAAGTTTCCGGCGTATCGCTCCCACGCAAAGTGAAGCTAGACCTTGGAGCCAGTGGCGCAATCCTCATTGACGGCACCTCCACGCCTCCCAGCGTTAGCCGTAGTGATAGCGATGCCGATGTGACCTTAAGTTTATCTGAAAGCGACCTGCAAAAGATCCTGGATGGCGACCTCAATCCACAAATGGCGTTCATGATGGGTAAGTTAAAGGTCGATGGAGACATGTCTCTGGCCATGCAATTAGGCCAAATTCTCGGATAACTATACCTCTGTTAAGACACAAAAGGGCGCTAACGCGCCCTTTTTTATTTAGCCTAACACTGAAAACAATAGGGGCGCCGGCCTCAAGCCCGCGCCCCTATCTTAAATTCTAGACCTGATTACTTGCTGAAAGTAATCGAAACACGACGGTTGGCCGGTTCACGAACACCGTCCGCGGTCGGAATGGCAAGTTCTTCCTCACCGACAGCTTCCGTGCCGATGGCACTGCCCGTAACACCACGCTTCACAAGCTCTTCAAATACAGAGGCCGCGCGGCGCTCAGAAAGCTTTTGGTTGTATGCGTTGGTACCGGACGTATCGGTATGGCCCTTCACGACAATCTGGATTGGCGTGTTGTTCTTAGCGGCCGTTGCAGCTTCATCAAGAATTCTTGCCGCTTCTGGTGTGATCGAGGACTTATCGAAGTCGAAGTAAACCAGATACGGACCAGGCAGCGGAGCAACAACTGGCGGCGGAGGTACTGGAACAGGAGCAGGAGCCGGCTCAGCAGCGCGAACAGGCGGAGGTGTTACAGGCTCTGCTGCTTTACCACCAAATTTCCAAACCAAACCTGCCAACACCAAATGGGTCGAATAATCGCCTTTTAGGCTACGGCCCAATGCGTCCTGCAACTTTGGATTTTCTGTGTTGAAATAGCGATATTCCAAGGTCAGGTCGATCGCCTTGCTGATCGCGTGACGGATACCGGCGATTGCTTGATAAGCAAATACGCTTTTGGAATCGTCTACGATATTAATAGCACCGGTGCGGTAGCTGTCGAAGTTCAAGCGGGCAATACCCATACCGAAACCGATGAAAGGACGGGTCGCGCCGCCCAAATCAATGTCGTAATACAAGTTCGCCATGGCGGCAGTTGCCGTGGTATCGCCGCTGTCTGCTGGTTGTTGTCCAAGCCCGACAATGCCACCGGTACCGTCGAATGCAAAACGCTTCACGTCATTTTCATGGCGCATCAGCTCGGCTTCCAAACGGACACCACCAAAATCATACCCTAGGGCCGCACCGAACGCATAACCTGTACCATGCTCTGAATGACCGCCAAGGCCAGAGAGCGGGCCATCCAGCCTGGATTTTTCAGCCAGCGATACGCCGCCCTTTAGTGAGAAATACCATGGGTCCTCAGCCGCTGCAAAAGCTGGCTGCGCTGACAGCGCAAGCAAGCTCGCACCTACTAAGAGATGATATGCCCTCATGTTCCTATCCCTTTTGCTGCTGGGTCTAAGTCATTAGCCCGAAAAATTACACATAATTTGGTAGCGAAGCTAGCATCTAGGCAACACCACCCTCTAGTCTCCCACTTGGGATGGTGAGAAACTAGAACGTAATTATGGTCGAAATAGGGATATTTAAAAGCTTCTTGCAAAGCTTTTTTTCCAATGTTGCCAAATAACAACACCAGTGATGCAGCAATTACACTAAATATCGAGGTTGAATAGTCCTCCAACAGGACCATCAACACATCCACAGCCCCCCTTATTACCCTCAAGCGACGATTTAGGACTTGCAGAAGAGCTTTCGATCAACGCTTGCGCCAAGGCCTGTGTGACAAACAATGGATTATAGGGAAACCAACTATCCGTTTTTCTGCGCCCGATGCGCTTATCGACCGCTTTGCGACGCTCATCATATTTTTTCGGTAAACTCGTCAGCCGGACCCGTTGGACTGTGCCGGCTTCCCGATAATGATCCTCTAACATGCGGCCCTTAGTCATAGTCACCCCCATTTTTTATTCTCTCAGTAAATGACTACGCAAAAACCGGACCAAATTATATATTTAAACAATATCAAATACTTAATAAAAAATATCGAATTAGGAGGGCGATTTCCACCCGTTCTGTAAAATCTCACAACACCCTCTGTGCCACATCGGGACAGGCCTAAATTTCGATCAATCCATGACTACGACACGCTTCCAATAAAAGGTTCAACGCATCCCGGGCTTCCACATCAACGACAGCTCCGCCACTGACATCAGCTATAGCCGATTGGCGCGGACCGAGCACAGGGGTGTTATTGATATAGACGGCGCTGCCTTTCACATGTCCAATGTCCCAGTCAGAACCGGTATACCGTCCGATCATTTGTTCCCCCAAAAGCCATACAGACATCCCGGCGAATGGCTCATAAAAGGCCCAAGCCCCGCCGATATAATGGGCCAGATGGCGATCGTGCCCCACCCATGCGCCGGTTGCATCCGAAGCCACAATCCATACCGCCCCTTCATCCGGATCACCGGGCGGAGAAGATAAGGTGTGATCGACCACCACCGCCTGCACCACGGCGTCCAGAATATTTAACGCCGTATTATGGGTGATCTCTTTTTGAGCCTGACTGGCTCGAATATAGGGGGTCTTTAACCGTGGCGTCACTTCACTCATGGCCATATCCTGATAAAATTATGAACATTAAACGATCGCTTCGGCTCGACTGCCGCGGCCGACCTGTGCGCTCACTTGGTAAACCCGAACCGTCAAAGATGGTGGAACAACCCCGTGATCGGTTAACTGCTGCGCTTCGCTATACAAAACCTCCGGCCCCGTCGTGGTCATGGTTCGTAAAACATTCGACCCATCGATGATCTCCACGTCATAGCGTTCGTTTTCTTCGGCTAGACTGACATCGGCACCGTCAATCCAGGCGCCATCGGCGCGGGTACGCCTGATCCAGTGCAATTTACAGTCTCCATTCGGATGGCGGATGGCTTGCACATGAACCGGAGAGAATGGCTTTAAATTCTGCGCGGATACCGCAAAAGGGATGCTCGGGCTTGTATCCAATGTATCCCCAGAACTTACGATCTTATAAAAATCCGTCCGCCCCACAGCACTAAAAGATATTGGAATTGACTGCAGGGAAGATGGCTCCAACAGCAAGAATCGTTCTCCGACGCCATGACTTCCCACATGATGCTCGGTCCCACGTCGCCCACGCAAAAGCCCCGTCAAGACATAACGGCCATCACCATCCATGGTCGCGTTCCGAAATTGAATGATTTCGTTACCGATCAACGCCCCATTGGCCCCGTTTAACACAGCCAACATAGTGCGCGCTTCAAGCGTCATAGACGGATTGAATAATTCAATGACGACACCGGCCCCTTCATCCCAATAATCAACTGGGCCATTCCCCAACGCCGTGATCGCCACACCGGCAAGTGCCGGTATAGATGTGGCAGTCACCCAATCATAACTCTCTCCCGCATCGATCGACCGAAAAAGCGTTGCTCCACGCCACTCCGTGGTACTGCTGGATGCCGCCATATATAAATGCGGAACGCCAAGGTCGGAACCGGAGAGCGCCGGTAAATTCAACAAATAGACTTCTGTATCTGCCAAATCGGGGATGACTTGTGGCGGCACCGCCCCACCATCCGCAGCCGCCGCACTATCATAGATATGAGGACTGTAGGAGACCCCTTGGAACTGTATCGTTGATCCATTGCAGTCCGCCTCGACCAGCAACACGCTATCAATAATCCGGTCATCCTGTTTTAACGCAACAACATCTCCTTGCATGAGGCGGGCATGCGCCATCCCCAATGCAAAGCTATATGTTTGCCGTTCCAGCCAGTGCCGCGCGAGCAGAGTTTCAGCCGTACGTTTTGCCATCGTCGCGTCTGAAACCAATGGCATATCCTGTTCCAGAACCGATAGACCATGTGTGACGCTGCGCTTCGCACGTTGCAATCCGAGTTGGTAATCGCGATCTTTATCAATATAGCGAACCACAACCTCTCGTGGTAAGTCGATATCTTGCCGACGCCCGATTGACAGCGGCGTGCCGCGTTCCAAACGCAATAAATCATTGCGGTCAATTGTCGCCACTGCGGAGCGATTTAAGCTTTTGAAGTACAGTTTTTGATCGCGTTCAACCATGTCAAACGCATAAACAGCCGCCAAGAATTCAAGCGCCTGCACATAGGTCATCGATCGGGATAACGCGTAGCCGTGGATAGTCCCGGCCAACCCCTCGACATCGACCGCCGCCAAGTCCGCGCGTGCCGTCAAGTCCGACACCACAGTGGATAGCAGGACCACGCCACCATCATCAGCGATCACCTCGAAGGTGAGATTAGGGATGCGATTGGCATATTCAGCAAGCGCCAGATTTTCAAACACGACATACGCCAGACCCCGATAGGCCGGCGCCTGCCCGATGCCCTCGCGCGCTTCAATAATGGGATCCGGCGCCTGTGCCTCGTTACCGGTGTAAACCCGCATGAGCCCATCAACCGCGAGCCGCCCCATCCCGTCCCGTAACAGCTTGCCATCCGCCCAGACACGACGAATACTGTGGATCGGCCGGGCCGATAAAGCGACCGCCAAAGACACCGAATAAAGATAAGTGACATTGGTCACCCGGGTGCTGCCGCCGCCCTTGCCACCGCTGACTTTTTGGCTTTCTTCGCGGCGGGTTTCAATCAACCCGGTCGACCAAATGACGTTCCCCGCCGCCCGTACCGTGCCATACAGAAGCGGCACCGTTTGCCCATAGGCCGAGCTTTGTACGGTCAGATCACCCAGCCTTGGCCCTTCAACCCGACGATTGCCCCCGAATAAGGAGCGATCGACATTGCTCCCTATTTGAGATCCGGCATAGGCGCTGGCCACCGCCAAAGCAACGCCAATGGGGCCGCCGACCATAGCCCCCACCGCTACGCCGGCCGCCGTCAGAACCAAAGTCGCCATCGATCACTCCTTTTTTACGCAACGGAGGGAAAGCGGTAGACCCCGACGATGCGGGATCGCCACATATCATCCAACCCATGTTCGACCACTTGCCGGGCTTGCATCCAGGCATGCAGAATCCCCTTATCTGTCGCTAAAGCCACATGCTGGGGCCGGTCGATAATGGCCATCAAATAAACATCCCCTGGCAAAGCATCCGTCAGCGGAACGGGTCTGAACCCTGCCGCCCGAACATGCTGCAGTAAGCTGGAAAACGTTGATGGAACACGAGGATAGCCGACCACATCATAGCGGAACAAACCAAGATCGCGGCCGATACAAACGATCACCCCGACACAATCAAGGCCACGCCCCGGAAGCAGACCTTGATGACGGAAAGGGGTGCCACGATAACCCCGAGCCGTCTCTAGTATGGCGTCTCGAACGTCTGAGTAAGGATTTATGAGATTACGCTTCAATTCAGCCTCGAAGTCACTAAGATAGGCGCCCTAACTCGGAGGAGATTCTGCCCGTGACGATGTCTATGGATGCCAATACGTTTGCGCTTTACACACATGAACTTAGAAATCAGTGCATGTATGCGGAAGCGGCCTTGAATTTGTTTAACCAAGCCCTTGAGAAAGAGTCGAAAACCGGCGCCTTCTTTGCTGCCCAAAACTTTTTGACCAGCGTCTCGCAAATATCGCGATTGTTGTGGCCGAACCGGGTTAAAGCCAAACGCCGCGGCGAATTCCTTCGCCAAGCTCTTGGCATTCCTGCCGAATATCCGTTAAATGATGACCGCTTGCGGAATTTGTGGGATCTCGCCGACGAAAAGACCGATGATTGGATTACCGCAAGCAAAAACCAAGTGATTGCCGTCGACTTTATCGGCCCGATCGAAGCTCTTGGCGATAAGCGCCCAAAAGATGAGCATATCTATCGTCTTTATGAGCCCACCACCCACCGTCTTTATTTCCGCGGTGAAGTTTTCAATCTCCAACAAATCGCCAGCCGCGTTGCTGAAATAGCCGCCCGTGTTAATCAGGCGCATGATCAGCTGTTTCCGAAAAAGCAGCCCGATGCTCAACCGGCGCAGCAAGCCCAACCGGTTGCGAATGACAGCTCCGCTGGTGGTGAAACCCCAGCTGAACAGGTCCCAACTGAACAGGCCCTGGCACCCGAAGACACCAAGTCCGAGACGGCTCCGGCTTAAGTCACTTCAGTCCCGGGTATGTGAACATTGCGTCACTACCCGGGATATGCGGCTCGCCGCGAAAATTCTCAGCATTCGCATATTTAGTTCGGCATGTGACAAATCTTTTGTCGCAGCCCGGGGTGACCAAAAATAAGTCCCCGAGACCGATCGGTTTGGGCATCGCGTCGTAAAGCTCGATCGTCGCGCCGGTCTGGCGCTTTATCTCAAAGCTTTGGCCCGCATTCTCCCCACTGACCCAGTGCAAAACCCCATAATCAAACCAATTGTCCTCGACACCCAGATCCAGGCACTGAAATCGCCGTTGATCGATCACGACCGTAACATCGCGCATCACTTCCAACGCCGCGAGCGACACCCGGCACCGGCCATCGCCAAAATCGGCCCGGCATTCTGGCGAGTAAACCGCTCCAAAGCTCTGCGTCAATTTATCGCCAAGCCCCCGCAAGGCGGCCGTGAATACCCCGTTCCCGACCTGAACATCGCCGATCCATCCTGTTTTAAGCCGCATGATGCCATGATCGGGTTCTTCCCAATTGACCAGAAAGATTTCGATCATCGCCCCATCATAAAGTCCGGCCACAAGATCATCGGCAGTGATCGCCTCGTCGGATAAAATTCCCGTCACTTCCAACTCATCGACCGCGAAATTATTGGCGCCGGATATATTTGTCGGCGTGAAAGCACTCGATGGTCGATAAGAAAATCCATCCACCATCACAATCCTATCATGGGTGGTGAAGCCCAACGCCATCCCATCACGGCGAATAATTTTCCAGCATGTTGCAACAGATGTCGTCACGTCACCGAGATGATCTGCAAAATCAGAACTTGTTGCGCGCATCACATGACTCCACTTGCAAAAGTTACAGCCTGATTTCTGTTAAGGTAATATGCGGAATTTCCCCCGCCGCAAATGTTTGGAGCGACAAATCCAACTTGTCGTCACCAAACCGAACAGGCACATCAAATTCAAATCCGACCGAAACCTCGACACCGCTGCCGGGCGCGGACGAAAAACTGAGCGCACCCGTTTCATCGTTGACCGACCACCCGGATAAAACTTCGGCGCCATTCAAGGCAACACGCACGGATCCCAACACAGGTTTGCTAATAACCCGGACATGATCAATGCCGCCGCTGCTATAGCGCTTTATCAACTGAAAGCTCGCCTGCCCGCCGGTTCCAATACCGATGGTCTGATCGAACGGCGAAACCGCTCCCCCGCTCACCGACGAGCGATAATCACTCCAATCTTTGAAACGAAAGCCGTAAGCCCGGCCTTTACGCGCCCTAAAAAAGGCCAATAAAACGGCCAGATCTTCTTCGCTTTTAAGTCCTGAACCCACTTCATAATCCGCTCGTGCCTCCGCCCATTCCATGTTGCGTTGTTCATAGCCCGACACCGTTTCCGTGATTGTCGTAGCAAATCGCGGCCCCCCGCTCGATCCATAACTGATCGCCTCGGGGAACCTCACATTGTGAAATCCTGTCACCCCATCACCTTGATCCGCTGAATATACAAAACCGTCCCGCATCACCTGCGAATAGGCCCATACCAAATTTGCCGAAAACCCACGGCTTCGAGCCAATCCCAACGCGCGATCGATATGTCGCCATATCACCGGGTTATCGGGCAACAACACAAATCCGGCGAAATATCGCGTGACGCTTAGGTCATAGCCCAAGGCAGCCACAGCCGCGTCAAGCCCGGCCTCATGCGCGTCCCAATCCCCATCAATCACGTGGTCGTAATCTTCAAGCTCGAGAACGTCGAACGCCGGATAGGCCCAGGCGGCAACAGGCATATTGACGACCTGCATCATCGGCGCCGCTGGATTAAGCACCTGGGGTGTGAAGAACAACAACGATAGGACGGCGTCCGCATAGTCTGCGCGTATGCTGTCCCGCAAATAATGGGTTGCAGCCCCAAGCTTCGCACCAAGCCAGTCCAGATAAGCGCTTTGATCTGCGGTCGGCGTTTCAAAAATGCTTTCATGAACGTCGGGCACCGGCAGCCCTGTTTCGGTCGTATAAAGCGCCGTCGTCGTATCATCATAAAAACACGGTGCGTCATCGTCGGCAATTTGGTGCCACCACCACGGCTCGCCGATTTGCGCGTGACACGGCAATCCGGCATCCTCTTGCAAGCTCAGAAAAGCCAGGAACACAGTCTTCAAATATGCCAAACCGTCGGCATGGGTCGGTGCAATCAACGTCGACGGCGGCGACCACCCCGTTTGCGCCGCGGTGCCATTATGCGTCCGTTGTTTCCAATCTTCCGGCGCATGATCATCGAATAGCTCAAACGACAACGACACAATGACGATGAAGCGATAACGCTTGGCCGCCGCGAAAAAAGCCTGATGCCAGGCGATCGTTGCCGTGTTGATGGTCGGTGCCGCTGGATTGACCACAAACCGCATGTCGCCTGCATGCCACGCCAGACGAAAATAATGGCTCATGCCGACATAATGATCGATCCAAGTCCGATACCCCAATTGAACCACATTACGAATGATCCGTTCCGGCACCAGATTGAATGTGTCGTCATATCCGTTGGCGATCCCCAAACCATGGGGCCGCATCCAGATATCACCACGGGCCAAACTGCTCCCCCCGCCGCTCACCGTCATCTCACTGATGGTCACCACCGCGTTTTGCGGCACTGACAACGGCGTCGCGGTATCGGGATTATAGTCTAGCGGAACTAGGCTGATAAAAAGACGGTCGATATCCTTCACATAAACAGGGTCCGCTTCACTCGGCAACAGATATCCACCGCTGAGCTGATCGAAACGGAGCGTGATGACGGCATCATCCCCATCGCCGACAGCATAATTCCACAACCGCACATACCAACTGCGCGGCATACCGCTGTGATCACGGCCCTCGATCGTCAACGTCGGACCATGGATCACATCCAACGCCCGCACACCGCTTGCCTGCCACCGGAACGAAAACGTCACCCCACTATAATCCCGGCGCGTCTCATAGCCGAGCAAAGGATGATCGTAGTGATCCACCGTTTCCCAAATCAATCCCGCCAAGTCATCGTGACGGTAGAAAACCAAATTGACCGTCAACGCATCCGTTGCCGTGTTCACAACAGACGCCATCATCGGTCGCGGAAAATTCACCGTCCAATACAGCGGATCGAACCGCTTGATCATCGTCGTTTGACGCCGATCATCTTCCTTCGCCAACCAATGCATCAGCGCGCCCGATCCAAAGCCCGTCGTACCGCCCTGGCCACTTGCGTGGCGCTCTGACGACTATCTTGGGCATTGCTCGGATTATGAATATTGATGGTGATGATCGGCGCTGATTGTTGTTGGCGCTGTGACTGTTGATCTACAGTGGTGCTGATCCGCCCGGCGCTGGTCGGCACGAACAGTTCAGGGCCTCGTTCACCCACCACATAGGCCTGCCCGCGCGACACCGCCCCGCCCCCGGATCGTCCCGGTAGAAACATTGAAAATAGACTGCTGGCGCCAAAGCGGAACAAACTGTCCAGACCGCCGCCGGCATATCCGGCCACGATCTGCGCCAAACTACTTAATGCCGCATCTTTCAGACCATCGAACGACAATCGCCCAGTGCGGGCCATGCGGTCGAACGCACGGCTCATATTGATCGTCGCCGCGGTCGTCGCCCGATCAAGATCACGGGAAAAAGATACCGCCCCCTCGTTCAATGCACCGGAGCTTTGTCCAACACGATCGCCAAGTGCCGCCAATCCATTCAAATTATTGCTGACCGCAGTCAGCCCCTGATCCAACCCTCGCGTATCGGCATTGATTTTAACGATCAAACTATCCAGAACCGTATCAACCATTTTATTTTCCTAGAATGTCGCTATGAATTTCGCTATCCGGAAATGCCGCTCTCAACGCCCGCAGCTCAGCCCCGGTCAAGGCATCGCCCTGCTCTGTCCTCGGCTCATCACGGCTCAACGCCAGTTTCAAATCACAGGGCGTCGCGGTCCAAAATATCTGCGGTGACCAGCCCAAACTGCCCATCGCAGCACGGGCCGCGCCGCGCCAATCGTAATACCGGCCCTCACGATCATTATGCGGCGCAACCCGTGCTACTTTCCCGACGACGCATTTTCCCCGCTGTCTGCGTCGCCGGTCAGAATGTTGGTCAAGATCTGCCGCACAACCGGCGATGCCTTGGCCATACCCAGTCTGATAACAACCTCCCCCACATCTTCGAGACTCGGAGATTTTCCCGTATTCGATAGAAACGTTGCCCATAAAATAACAGCAACATCGTTCACGCCGAACTCGCCGTTGGCAGCGCGCCGGGCAACACCAATCACCCCGCCCAGCCGCTCTTCAATCTTGACAATCGCCGTGAACGTCGGGCGATGAACCCAAACCTCATGTCCGACATCAAGCGTGACATCGCCGCGCAGTTTATTCGCCATATGACAAATGCCCTCACGCCGCGACAAAACTGACCGGCCCCGAACTTTCAAGCCGGAGTGCATAAGTGCGCTCGCCATTGTGATCCCCGGCATAATCAAGCGTTGTCGCCTGAAAACTACCCGTAAACACATCGCCGCTTTCGAACTGAATGCGATACTGGCTGACCGCCGCCGTCATCACTTTGGTCTGAAACAACGCCTCGGCGGCACTGTCCGTAAACACAC
>JBBCIP010000037.1:0-16833 GCA_037189785.1 Alphaproteobacteria bacterium | reverse complement strand
CGGGCGAGATCGCGCGAAGTGAACGACATCTTGCTCATGGAGTCGATGATTGGGCGGGCGTCGAACGAGGTGATATCGATATGTTCGATCGGCGTGCTCAGCATCTCGGCTTTGGTGTTGGTTTTAGTATCTTGCGACATTTACTTAGCTCCATTCCGCACAGCGCGCCGTGCGGCTAATTTATCTTCAATACGGATCGGCTTCGTTGCTTTCCGGCCCACTTCTTGAAGGCCATGGTCAGGCAACACGGCCACCGTGGTGTCCGAATAAAAGCCGTTGAAGGCTGTCCGCATGGCAAAGCCATAAGCACCGAGTTGACTGATCTCAATCCAGTCGCCTTCGCGGATGTCTTCGGGCAGATTAAACGGCCCTTTCATGAAATCTATGTTATCGCAAGTCGGGCCAAAGAAACTAAATGGCTTTAAAATTTCCGACGGCGTGTCGCCTTCTTGTTCAGACGCCCGGATCAGGCGGACAGGGTAAACCCAGTCGAGCCCTTTACCGGCATCGAACAACGACCCATAGGTGCCGTCATTGATGTAAAGCTTGTCGCCACGACGCATTTCGACTTTCACGACAACAGATCCACCTGAGCCGGCCATGGCCCGACCGGGCTCACACCACAACTCGACTCCGCTGAAGCCGTTTTCGGCAATAGCATCGCGAATGGTGTCCATGTAGTCGCTCAAGGGCGGAGGCGTCATGCCTGGATAGTCAATCGGGAAACCGCCGCCGATGTCGAGGATATCGAGCTTCACGCCTGCTTCAGCCACGATTTCGCGAGCCGTCACAATAGCGGTGCGGTAGGCTTCAGGTGACATGCATTGAGAGCCGACATGGAAGCAAAGACCAAGCTTTTGCGACACGCGACGGGCTTGGCGCAGCAAGGTAACGGCTTCGGTACGGTCAGCGCCGAATTTGCCCGACAGGTCGTACAAGGCGTCGCCTTTCGGCAATGCAATGCGCACGAACAGGTTGGGACGGCGGCTGTCTTGCACTTCGTCCAAGATCTTGACGATCTCGCTTTCGCTATCGACCACATAATCGCGCACGCCCAAGCGCCAAGCGGTTGCAATGGCGCGGCGGCTTTTGACCGGGTGCATGAACGACATGCGGACGTTCGGGAACAGCGAATGAATGAGCTCAACCTCGGTCAACGAGGCGACGTCGAAATGACGCACGCCAGCCCGATAGAGGTGCTGCAATACCCGGCTGTCCGGATTGACTTTGACCGCATAAAGGACTTTGCCAGGGAACGCTGTCAAAAATGCCCGTGCGTTGGCACGCAGCGCATTCGGGAATAGGCAATGCACCGGCTCGTCCGGGGTCAGGGTGTTGACGACCTCGTCAACGGACGCAAACACGGGCAGGCCCGAAGCATCACGGAAGGCGTCAATGGAGAGTGGAAGCAGTTGCGTTTTCGTCATTTCGAGAGTTCCGCATTGAATAAATGACAACAAGCCTGCGGTAAGCGTTACCGTAGGAGTTATTAACCATCGACAGCATCCCCATCAGGGGAAACAGACGATGGATCAACGCGTACTCGAACCCGGACTGAACCTTGCGGTTAAATTCCGAACCCGATTGGGCGACTGTAGTGTATAGGGGAGGACAACCTGCTGAGTGAGCGAGTTACCACCTGATAGTCCCGTCGAGAAGGTCATGTGCCACCTCTTTTAATCAATTAGACAATTTGGTCCAACCAAACAAAGGGTGACGACGTCGTTACATAACCTTCCAGGGGCCAGTGGCACGTGCGATCGTCAAAAGCACAAATGGGGTAAAACTTTCCCGATTGCAATAGTTTTTTTCAGCTTTTTTTAGGTTCCGAAAAATCAAGCTTTCGTTAGCCTTTCCATGGGCTTGCCTGAGGGTCCGCGGGGCGACGAAAAAGCCAATAAAATAAGCATTGTTTGGGCCTGGAGCGGCTTTTTCCACGGTAAGGGCAAAATATCGATTTTTATCACTGTTAACTATTCTAGGCCTTGCTTAAGGAGGGTTTGCTGGTCAATCGCTCCCGACTCGGTCTAAAAATCGTTGGGTGGCCGTGATGACCGCATTCCGCTGGTCGCGATGAGGGCTATGTCCACAGTCCGGAAGAATCAGGGTTTCAACGGGTCCCGGGACGGCGGCGACAATGCTGTCGAGTTGGGCCAGAGTGCCATATTCATCATCTTCGCCCTGAATCAGAAGCATGGGACAGGTAATGCCAGCCAAACCATCGGTGATCCGCCAGTCACGGAATGCGGGGTTCAGCCAGATGCCGTTCCAACGCCAAAACACCATATCCGGGTTGTCGTGGTGGCGCCCTAGCTTTTGTATCAGGTCGGTGTCCTTGGCGGCGGCACCAATCTTGGCTATGGACTGGATCGAGACCTCCTCAACGAACACATGCGGTGCCTCGATGATCAAGCCCGACAACGAGCGAGCATGGGTCGAGGCATAGATCAAGGCAATCGAGGCGCCATCACTGTGGCCAAATAAGATCGGGCGCTTGATACCGAGGTGGTCCAAGAATGCGGGCAAGACGTCGAGCGCTTCGCGATGCATATAGTCGGGCTGGTATTCACCGGTTTTCGCTCCCGATCCTCCATACCCGGCCCGGGAGTAGGCTACGACGGGGGCGCCCGTTGCAACAGCGACATTTTCAAGGAAGCTGCCCCACAGGCTGATCGACCCCAAGCCCTCATGTAGAAAGACAAGTGTAGGCAAATGGTTGGCTCGATTTTCTGTATAGACATAAGAAAGCACATCTCCGGCGATGGTGGCCGTATCCGACAGAAACTTTATGTCTATATCTTTCATCATCTTGCATTCCTTAAATGGCGCTTTACTATTTGTCCCAGGGTTCAGGAAGAATGGGTTCGGGAATAGTTTTACTCCTATGCCTTGTCAGGCGAGGGGATGAAGGTATATGCCGCAGACCGCGCATGGCAAGGCCGAGCGTGAGACCGCATCTTCCCGGCATCGCTGGATACCGATCACGGTAGCGATAGGGTACTGGATATTGGGAGCAATCTGGATTGCTTCCACTGACTGGTTGCTTTACAACTTTTTGTTCTCTTCCCAACTGCGATTACCTTTTGAAACATTAAAAGGTTGGATCTGGATGGCGGTAACAGCCACCCTGCTATATTTCATATTACGATCCGCTTTAGATCGTCAGCATCAATTCGAAAAAGAAATATCGCGACAAATTAGTCGCTTGGATTTCATCGTCCAAGATTTGGGTGGGCTATGGGAAATGGATCTTCAAACGGGCGCGCTTATGACGTCCTATCATTTGAAGGCAGCGTTAGGGTTCCCTGCATCATTTGAAGATACGGAGTCAAATTGGTTTAAATATATTCATCCTGACGATTTGCCTAAAGTTACCGCGGTGAGGAATACCATTCAGATCAATTTTGGTCGGACGGTGCATCTGTTGTATAGAATTGCCGATGCCGAAGGGGAATATCATTGGCTTGACGTGCGCGCCCGCATTATTCGCGATGAAAATGGTAAGCCTGTAAGGCTGATGGGGCTGGCAACTGATGTGACCGAAACCAAACGGACGGAAGATCGTTTGGAACACCTTTTGAATTACGACGTTGTAACTAGTCTTCCCAACCGTGCGTCCTTGATAAGATGGCTGGATGATTTTTTGCCAAAACAAAGTCACTATGCATCGATATTGCTGCTTCGTTTGGATATAGCAAGGTTCCGGGAATTCGTCAGCCGCTATGGGCATGATGAAAGCGATTCAATCTTGCGAGCATTTGGCGAGCGATTGACGCAGTTCTGTGATGCTCCTGCTTTCGTTGCTCATCTTGGGGCTGATGAATTTGCGGTTGCTATTCCTAACATTCGATCATCAGGTGTTGGCTATCATTATGCGGAAAGTTTACTGGCGAAATTGGATGAGGCATATACTCATGGTGACGAATATATCCATCTGAATGTTCGTTGTGGGGCTGCATTATCACCGCGGGATGGTGAAAGTTCCGAAGCCTTGATGGTTGCGGCTGGCCTGGCTTTATCGGAAACTAAAAAAAGTCAGACCGTTAAATCATTCTATGCTCAAGGCATGAGTGAAACCTATCGTTTGATGGTTGATCGCGGACAAGCTTTGCGTGGTGCCATTGAACGTGACGAAATGTCGATCCACTATCAACCCGTCGTTTCCTTGCAAACTGGGAAAACCGTTGGTTTCGAAGCTTTGTTGCGCTGGTTCCGACCGAATGAAGGGTTTGTACCGCCCGCTCACTTTATTCCCTTGGCTGAAGAACTTGGTTTAATTGATGTCATTGGACGTTGGGTTTTGGAGCAAGCCTGTCTTGACGTCAGTCAATGGACCGATGACGCACGAGGGCCATTCGTTGCTGTTAATGTTTCGCCATTACAATTAAATGCTCAACATTTGTTGTCTGATGTGGCGAGCGCTTTAGCAAAATCGAAGCTTAGCCCAAGCCGTCTTGAACTTGAAATAACGGAAACAGCGTTGACGCAAGACTATGTCGGCGCAGCGGCGCGATTACGCCCGTTGCTTGCGCTCGGTGTTTCGATTGCGGTCGATGACTTCGGCACGGGGTATTCGTCATTGACGGCGTTGCGGCACTTACCGTTTACACGTTTAAAATTGGATAGATCATTTGTCATTGATTATGCACGTGACGATACATGCACCGTTATCATTGACGGCGTGATAGCGTTGGCGCAAGCCATGAAGCTTGGCATCACGGCAGAGGGTATAGAGACAATTGAGTTGTTGGAAAATATGCAAAAAGCGGGCTGTTCTTTGGCGCAAGGATATTTGTTCAGCCCACCTGTGGCCACAGACCAAGCAGTCGGTATGATAAATTGGGATTGGTTCGATTATTCCCGTGAAGGACTATGCATCAAAAAGCAGCCTGAAGATAATGTTTAGTCGCGCAAACTATTTGCGAAGATTGCAGCCAGTTTTATAAATTCATCAACACTGACTTCTTCTGCGCGCGCCGTTTCTGGAATATCGGCAGCGGCAAGTAACGGCAAAGGATCAGGCAATAAAGTTTTAAGGCTGGCCCGCAACATTTTGCGTCGTTGCCCAAAAGCAGCCGCCGTTACACGTTCCAAAATGCGGACGGGCGGAAAAGTTGCCTCCCATGGTTTCGGCACCAAATGGACGACGGATGATGTCACCTTCGGCGGCGGTACGAAAGCAGCGGCAGGGACATCAAAGGCAATTTTGGCAGTGCAGCGGGCCTGAGCGATGACGGATAAACGACCATAGTCCTTGGTGCGCGGTTTGGCGACGATGCGCTCGGCCACTTCGCGTTGAAACATCAGCGTTAAAGATTGAAACCAGCTTGGCCATGGCTCCATGCACAGCCACTTAATCAACAACGGCGTGCCGACGTTATAGGGCAGATTGGCAACGACTTTGATTTTTGTGTGGGCGCTCAACAAACTTTGTTCATTGGTCTGGAGCGCATCTCCTTCGACAATGGTCAAGCGACCAGGATAGGCGGCGGCGATTTCATTTTGGGCGGCAATAGCGCGGGGATCGAGTTCTACGGCGACAACATGGGCTGCACCTTCCATGAGCAAGGCCCGGGTCAATCCGCCCGGACCGGGGCCAATCTCATAAACGGTGCTGTCGTGAAGATCGCCCGCCGTGCGCGCAATACGTCTGGTTAAATTGAGATCGAGGAGAAAATTCTGGCCGAGGCTTTTTTGTGCATTGAGGCCATGGTCCGCAATGACGACCCGGAGAGAGGGAAGGCCGTCACTCATTGGGTGTCTCGATTATGCTGTGCGCGGGCATTGGCCATTGTGGTAGCGAGTTTGATCGCTTCGATTAGACTGGAAGGATTGGCGATGCCTTGACCTGCGATATTGGTTGCGGTGCCGTGATCTGGGGATGTGCGCACAATCGGCAGTCCCAGGGTCACATTGACGCCGCGATCAAAATCGATGGTCTTTAACGGGATCAACGCTTGATCATGATAGGCACAAAGCGCCACATCATAGCGTGCTCGGGCAGTAGCGTGAAACATGCTGTCGGCAGGATAGGGGCCTTCGATCGAGATCCCTTCAGCTTTCAGTTGTTCGATCGCCGGGGTGATGGTCATTAAATCCTCGGCACCAAGACGGCCATCTTCGCCGGCGTGTGGGTTTAATCCGGCAACGGCCAGGCGTGGCTTTAGAATGGCAAAGTCGCGTTTCAATGCCGCATCAACGATCCGTGCCGTTTTCACAATATGATCGTGGGTCAAAGCGGCTGAAACATGAGCCAGCGGAATGTGCACAGTCAAAGGCACGACCCGCAATTCCGGAATGGCCAGCATCATCACCGGCAACGGGGCGTTACACAAATCGGCCAGATATTCGGTATGGCCGGGATACTGGAAGCCGGCATCGTAGAGAACGGATTTCTGAATAGGGTTGGTGACAACTGCGGCGGCTTGATTGCCCATAACATGGGCCACCGCCAGGCGGATCGAGTCAATCACCACCTGTCCGGTGCTGCTGTTGGGTTTGCCTATGGTCAGTTGCCCGTCCAGCGCCAAGGGAAGAACCGGTAAGGCGCGCGCGAACACGTCAGCTGCTGTTGCGACATCCGTGATCTCGACGATTGGAACCGATACCTTCAAAGACGCGGCGGTGTCTTTCAGAATGGATGGTGGGGCAATAATGTAAAAAGGGGAAAGAGCAAGGGCTTGGCGGTTGAGCCAAGCTTTTAAGGTTATTTCCGGACTGATCCCCGCAGGCTCACCCAACGTCAAAACAAGAGGTTTGGTTGGGCGGCCCATTATGGAATCCGAGAGAGCCGTGCTCATAATAGCCACTCCCGCTCAGTCGTGCGGTTTATCGCAAATCAATGATACCGTCGCGGCGTAAGTCACGCAAATAGCGCCGCGCCATCAAAGCCAATTTTTGTTGGCTGAGTTGTTCAGAGACGGCTTCGGCCGTTGGCATTTTTGTTTCCGGCATTTTGCGGTCGCAGACCACGAGCACACGCCACCCTTCTTCGGATTCAAGCGGGGCACTGGTTTGCCCCGCGGCGACATTAGCCAAAGCTGTTTGCGCGGGCGGCGGCAGCTCGCCGAATTGTAATGTCCCAACACGATTGGAGGCTTTCGCACCAAAGGGGCTGTTACCGCTCGGGATGTCTTCGCAAGTTTTGAGACCGCTTAATGTTTGGCGTAAGCGGGCCGTTGCGGCATCAACTGTTTCACCGGCTTGGCGATCAAACAGCAATTGATGCAACGTCAGTTGTTCATCAGATGCGTCGGGGGTCAAAATTTTACGACGGTCGCGTAATTGTATGATTGAAAATCCATTCGCCGTGCGGATCGGCTCGGATACGCTGCGCTGTGGTAAACTTTCCAAAGCTGTTTCGACTTCCGTCGGCAATTGTCCTTGCGGCACCCAGCCCAAGTCACCACCGACGGCTGCGGTCGGCGCTTCAGAAAACTGGCGGGCCATAATGTTGAACGGCACACCTTGACGCAGCTGCGCGATAATTTGTTCAGCGCGTTGTCTAACTTCGGCTTCTTGCTCAGGGGTATCGACCAGTAAGGTAATTTCTGAAACTTGATACTCATTCTGACCGGTCGTTTCGGTCATGCGCTTCATAACCGTTTGAACTTCTTCGTCGCTCACTTCGATTTGTTGACGGAACCGACCACGCACCAACCTCGACCATGCCAATTCGGCTTTGATTTGCTGACGCAGCGCCTCGACACTGGCGCCTGTTCGTGCCAAATGGGCTGCAAATTGCGGCGGGTTCATATTGTATTGCTGGCCGATCATAGCGATGGTCTCATCGGCTTCTTCATTTGAAATGACAAGATCGTATTCAGCGGCTTCTTGTAGCTGCAATTTCTCATCAATCAGGTTCTGAAGCGCTTGTTGACGCAACCCACGACGTTGTTCCGGAGTGATTTGCGCATTGACGGAGGCCAGGATCAAATTTAGGCGCTGATCGACGTCATAGACCGATATAACCGCATCATTAACAATAGCTTCAATGCCTTGAACATCCGGTCCACGAGTTTGCGCCCCCACGGGAGCCACGAGAGTGGTGCTGGCAAAGATTAAAGTCATTGCTGCCGCAGCTCGGCACAGACCTAATTTCACGGTGCTTAACCCTTTGCTATTCAACGCTCGAAACCTCCCCATCGTACAACTTGCCCCATCGTCCAATTTGACCGCGACTATACCTGAATGACCGCGCGAACCCAATCTTCTATACATCATCCTAAATTCTTAAGCACGACCTTGAACAGAATTGTGCTTTCCGGCTCGATATCGCGGTCCCGGGTGTGTCTTTTGTCATAAAACACCCCAAATTGGAGGCACTCGTCCTCGTAAAGGATACCAGCCCGGGCTGCAATTGCGGCTTTCCGGTCCAAATCCCGTGTATAGGCGCCGGAAACGCTCCAGTTCTTGTTGATGTAATAAACGGCACTGGCGCGTACTTCTTCCCGTGGCAGGGCAACTGTTGTCGGGTCGAAATCTTCGGTACCAGAATCCAAGTCCATGTAGCCCACCGAGACCTTAAAGTTTTTAGGGCCAAAGACTGCATCAACCTCATTCCGGCGAAATGCCAAGGATTTGTCACTCAAACGTGCTCGATAAATAATATCCAAATAGGGCGAAAAGGTGACTTCAAAGCGCCCGACCACATCCGACCAATTACCCGCAAGACCGGTTCCGGCCGGGATTTTATCGTCTGAAAAGAAGCGATAGCTTTGCCCGACCAACATCCGGGCTGATACGGTCGAGCCCTCAACACCATAACGAACGCCGTAATCGATGCGCGATCCGCCTTCCCAGCGATCAAGGCCGGTAAAGCGATTGCTGGCGAATAGGTTGGTATCGTCAAAACCGATAATACGGCTGTCTTCATTGGAAATACCGGCTGGGTTCCCGCCCTCGAAAGCTCCGATCAGGGCAATGATCGGCTCAAAGGTTTGGCGCGTATCGCGGCCTTCTTTGACCATCGGCAAGCGCCATTCCAAACGGACCTGTGGTAAAAACCGCGCCGTAGCCCCATCTCGACCGGCATAGGCAATTTCATCGGGGCGGTTGGCGGAATTGACATGATAAAGGTCGCCGCGCAATGAAGCGCCCAGGGTATAGACGGATCCCGACTGACCAATATAGGGCAATTCCCAGCTACCATTGACCGATACGCGCCGGGTATCCATGCCGTCAAAGCGGGTGATGGCGGCTGCGTTGGCGTCGAACCGATACGTGCCACCCCAAGCACCAGGGCGGCTGACATAATGGTATTCAGCCATCGGCAGGGCAAAAGGGGTCAATCCGCCGTCATCTTCAACACGCAGACCTTGGAATCCGAGGGCGGTTAAGGCCGCATAACTGCGCTGGCCAAAGCGTTCCATGGCGACTTCGCTTTGAATGGTATCGATTTTCGAGATGTCGTACCGACGTAGATACGTATCGTCACTGGCTACGCCGACATCATAGCGCCATTGCCATTGACCGCCGAGTTCCGAAAAACGGTCGATATCAAAGCGCCCTTTGGAGAATAAATGACCGCGAAATTCGTTTTTACCGGTTTTGACACCGAAATTATCCCGAGCGTCCACATAGGTTCCGCTACCCGAGACGCTGTAACGGCCATAGCCCAAGTGCTCCCGATATTCACCGGCCAATACAAAGCCTTCTTTGGTGGTCAGGATCGGTTCAACCGTTAAGTCGCGATTGGGGGCCAGACTGAAATAATAGGGGACTTTCAAGACATACCCCAGTTCGCTCGACCGACTTGGGACGGGGGCGAGCAAGCCGCTTGCCGCGTGGACCGTCGGGTCCGGATGCGATAAGTACGGGGTATAGAAAATCGGCACGCCAAAGGCCTCAAGCGTGGCATTGCGGTAAGTAACCCGCTTTTTGTCCTGGTCGTGAACCACACGGACCGCCTTAACCTGCCACACCGGGGGGCGGTCAGGATCGTCGGCGCAGACCTCGCACGGGGAGTAGACCGCGCGATTTAATGTGGTCTGGCGGCCATCCTGCAATTGACCAGACCGTGCAGCAAAGCGTGAATTATCTTTTAATATCAGACCGATATTCTCAACGACCGCTGATTTAAAGTCATCGCCAAGCAACAAATGTTCGGCGGTGATGATATTGCCATCAGCATCGCGGCCCCATACTTCGCCCTCAACCTGGATATTACCGTCAACCCGGTTATAGATGACGCGGTCCGCGTTAAAGGTCATGCCGTTGCGCATTAAGGTGACATTGCCTTCGGCAATGACCACATCGCTGTTTTGGTCATAGGTGACACTGTCGGCGGCAAAATCGATGGCCCGCTCATTCTCGGTGCTGACATTTTGGGAGCCGGATCCTGTGTCAGTTGGTGCACCGGGGGCGGGGGGCACGACTTGGCTCTGATCTTGGGCAAACGCCGCCGCCGCCGCCCACGGCAGCGTCGAAACGGAAGCTAACAGACCTAAAGCAAGAATTTTTCCAGTCATGGCCATGCTTTTAATCGATAAATACGAGCCTTGCCTAATTGTTTTTTCCAAAGCTATGGCCATCTGAACGATCGCCAGAATTGACCATTTGTGCCTGACCTGCAATAAATCGCTTCATTAAATTTACCGCTAGGAGTCCGTATATTGATGAAAATCGTATTTTCCAAGCCCGCAGTTCCTGCAACCGGCGTTTATGTCGTGTTTGCTTTAAACGGCAATAAATTGCTGCAAAGTGGTGAAAAACTCGATAAGGCCGCCAAAGGTGCGCTGGCGGGGGCCCTCAAGTCAGCTAATTTCAAAGCAAAACGTGGCGAAATTCTGGATGTTTACGGACTTGCCGGTCACCCGGGGCGGATTGCCGTCGTTGGTTTGGGGGGGGCTGACGAATTAACAGAGCAGAATAGCGAAGGACTCGGCGGCTCGATTATCGCGAAATTTCTGACGTCGGGTGAGAAAACGCTGACCCTGGCTCTAGATGATGTTCCAGGCGCTAAGGTCTCCGCCGACACTTTGGCGGCGCGCATTGCGTATGGGATCCAATTACGGTCATATCGTTTTGATCGCTATAGAACCAAGGAATCCGCGGATAAGAAGCCGTCCGTCGCCAAAGTGGTGATCGGGACAGCAGCATCGACCAAAGCCGATCATGCTTATGCATCGCTCAGCTCGGTTGCGGACGCGGTAAGATTTGCCCGCGATTTGGTCTCGGAACCAGGCAACGTCCTGCATCCGGAAAGTTATGCCCGGGAAATCAAGAAATTGGCCAAGCTTGGCCTCAAAATCGAGGTTTTGGGCGAGCGCGATATGCAAACCCTTGGCATGGGGGCTTTGCTTGGGGTTGGCCAGGGCAGTGCCAAAGAATCGCAACTTGTCATCATGCAGTGGAATGGGCTGAAAGGCTCCAAAACCCCGCCTGTAGCGTTCATCGGCAAAGGAGTCACTTTTGACAGTGGCGGTATTTCGTTGAAGCCGGGTGCCGGCATGGAAGAAATGAAGTTCGACATGGCCGGATCCGCTGCCGTGGTCGGGCTCATGCAATCGCTGGCGACCCGTAAAGCCAAGGTCAACGCAGTCGGTGTTGTCGCTTTGGTTGAAAATATGCCGTCCCACGACGCACAGCGCCCTGGCGATATCGTGAAATCCATGTCAGGTCAGACCATCGAAGTTCATAATACCGATGCCGAAGGACGCCTGATTTTGGCTGATGCCCTGTGGTATACTCAAAATCGCTTTAAACCGAAATTTATGATCGATTTGGCGACATTGACTGGTGCAATACTGATTGCTCTCGGTCAGGAACACGCCGGGATCTTTTCAAATAATGATGAACTGGCCGAACGCTTAACCAAAGCCGGTGTTGCTGAGAATGAAGCAGTATGGCGCCTGCCATTATCCGAGGCCCATGACAAGGCAATCGATTCAACGATTGCAGACATGAAAAATATCAGCGGTAGCCGCAATGCAGGTAGCATCGTCGGTGCTCAGTTCCTGCAACGCTTCGTCAATAATGTGCCGTGGGTGCACATCGATATTGCTGGAACGGCATGGATCTATAAAGACAAGGCAACTTGCCCAAGCGGCGCGACCGGCTATGGCGTGCGCTTGTTGGATCGTTTGGTCGCTGATTATTACGAGGATAAATAATCGGATCCCATGACCGACATCAGCTTCTATCATTTGACGCGGCAACCACTCACAGTGGCTTTGCCGCGTCTTCTTGCCAAAGTGGTCGGATCAGGACAGCGGGCGGTGGTGCTTGCTGGTTCTGACGAGCGCGTTGACGCTTTGAATGAAGCATTGTGGGTTTACGATCCGGATTCTTTTTTACCTCATGGCACGGCCAAAACCGGCTTTGCTGATCAGCAACCGATTTACCTGACAACGGATGAAGAGAACCCGAACAAGGCTGCGATTTTGGTGACGGTCGACGGAATGGAGCCGCAGTTTCTTGATATGTTTACGCGCTGTCTTGATATGTTCGACGGTGCCAGTGAACAGGCTGTCGTTGATGCCCGTGAACGTTGGAAGCGCTATAAGGTTGCCGGTCACACATTGACCTACTGGCAGCAGACCGGATCTGGAGGCTGGGAGAAGAAAGCCTAAACGAAACTGATTGGACAAAATATATTGGGCCGTATCGACTAATGTCGCTACGGCCCAATTTTATTGGATTAATTGTATGTTGTTCAGGCTTTCTTGTGTCTGCGCATCGCAGCACCACCAGCAAGACCCAAAAGCATCAAACCAAACGCGCCAGGCAAAGGCACTTGATTGACAGGCGGTTGGCCAGGATCTTGTCTCAGGCCCAAGAATTTGCCTGAGTCTGAATAAGCGTCAACGCCATCTTCGAAGTCCAAGCTGATATGAGCCGTATTGTCGAAGCCAGCATAAAAACCTTCTAACCCACCGGCTGTATTAGGTGACCCGCCGACAAAAATTTTGGCGTAAAACTCGAACTGTTCATAATCGGATTCAAGTTCGATGCTGCCCAGGATTTCTTCGAAAATAGGGAAATGCTGATATCCATCTTCATTTGCGTTAACGGCAAACGTGTTTCTGATATAGCCTTGGAACACTGGATCGACACCGATTGGATTGCCGTTCGGATAAAATTCATCCGGATAGAACCATTGTTCATAATTTGCTTGGCCTGGGCGGTAAACAAAAACGGCCAGGTCGTAATAGAGCAGGCCTGGATCGTTGCCAGGAGCGACCGGACCTGTATAGGCATCAAAATAGCCATCCAAAGCCAAACCGAAGTTCCATGTAGTTCCTGCACCATTTCTAATGGTGACAGTTTCTCCCATGATGGCATTTCCGTAGGCAGCTACATTTCCGGCGTTGCTCTCAGCGTAGCTTTTGAGCTCACCGCGTTCGAGATCAACCGACGACCAAATTGAGCGTGTCGCGTCCCAATGACCGACGTCATTGGAGGTGGCACCGTTACCGATATACCCGTCAATAAACTCACCGACGCCATCAATGAAGTTACCATCCAGGTCTCTGGTTCCGTAACCCGCTGTTGGACGAACAAAGTACCCTGCATTGGCGATGCTCGAGAATGTAAGAGCGGCTGCCATGCCGCATAATAGTGCAAATTTCATTTTCATATGATCAACACCCCACTTTGTCAAAACACCTGATCACTCAGGCGAAAACTGTTCAGCTACAGAGAAGTTTTTTAAGAAATTTTTGTAATTAAATATCCCCCACCTTGATGCTTTTGAACGGAGGCGCATATCTCCGACACCATCGTCACATGCATCAGCCACAACCACAGCACAATTCATGCCACTTATATAATTATAATAATTATCAATATGATAGGGATGTATGAGAAAATCAGTTTGGCGAAAATGTAAACATTTTCGACACACTGATGTGGGGGGAGTGCTGTTACTCGGCAGCGTCGGCTATTTCATAAGCACTTTGCGCTTCGAGCCATGCTTCTTCTGCGACGGCGATCAGTTTTTTCAGCTCTTTATCGCGCTGGGTCAGACTGGCCAAGGTAATTGCGGCACTGGGGCCGGTGCCATAGAGTTTTGGATCGGCCAATTTCTTGGCGATGTCTGCTGCCTCTGATTGCAGTTTTATGAGTTGTGCTTCTGCTGTATCGGCTGCTTTTTTGTGGCCTTGCAGTCGCTTTCGTTTTTCTGCCGCTGCCTTGCGATCTTCCTTGGCTAAACCGACATCGGCCTTGCGGTCTTTGCCGCCACCGCCGCCACTGCTGCGCGCGTTACTCAGGACGAAAGCTTCGTAATCATCAAGGTCGCCGTCGTATGGCGTCACGGTGCCATTCGCAACCAACCAGAACTGATCGGCTGAGGCATCGAGCAAATGGCGATCATGGCTCACCAAAATGACGGCGCCTTCGTATTCGGCGATGGCGCGGACCAAGGCTTCACGACCATCGATATCCAAATGGTTGGTCGGCTCGTCAAGGATCAGGATCGACGGCGCTTTGAAGCCAATAAGGGCAAACAGCAGCCGCGCTTTTTCACCACCCGATAACGTTTCGACTTTGTTGTCGGCTTTGTCGGCGCTGAACCCGGCCACACCCAGCTTTTTCCGTACTTCCGGTTCCTTGGCGTTGGGCATCAGCTCGCGCATATGGTCATAAGGCGTCCAGCCGAACTTCAATTCGTCCAACTGATGCTGTGCGAAATAACCGACGGTCAGCTTGGGCGAGATCGTCATGCGACCGCCCATGATATCGAGCCGTCCGGCTAAGAGTTTCGAGAATGTCGATTTGCCGTTGCCGTTGGGGCCAAGCAGGGCGATGCGATCGGTCGGTTCAACCCGAATATCGATTTTGCGCAACACCGGATTGCCGGCGCTATAGCCGACAGCACCGTCATCGATGGCGATGATCGGCGGCGACAGTTCGGCCGGGTTGGAGAAAATGATCGGCTTGCCTTGAGATTCCGGGTCGAGCGTGATCGGCGACAGTTTGGCCAAAGCTTTGACCCGGCTTTGGGCCTGCTTGGCTTTGGACGCTTTGGCTTTGAAACGATCAACGAACGCTTGCATATGCTTGCGCTGGGCGTCGATCTTTTTCGCCTCGGACTCAAGCCGCATCCGGTCGGCGGCCAAACGCGTCTCGAACGCGTCATAGCCGCCGGTGTAATAACCGAGCTTGCAGCGGTCGAGATAAAGGATCGAATCCACTGACCGATTCAACAGATCGCGATCATGGCTGATGATGATGACAGTATAACGATAGCGCTTGAGGAAATCTTCGAGCCACAACACACCTTCCAAATCGAGGTAGTTGGTCGGTTCGTCCAGCAGCAACAGATCCGGTTCCGAGAACAGCAATCCGGCCAGGGCGACGCGCATCCGCCAGCCGCCCGAAAAACTCGAGCACGGGCGCTTTTGGGCCTCGGCATCGAAGCCAAGACCGGCCAAAATGCCACCGGCACGGGCTTCGGAACTGTAGCCATCCAACGTCGCCAGGCGCGAATGGACTTCGGCCAGCCGCTCGCCATCGGTTTCGTGTTCGGCTTCATGTAAAAGACCGGCCAGTTCCTCGTGGGCGGCGATCACGGTCTCGATCAGGGTTTCGGGGCCGCCGGGGGCTTCCTGAGCCACGGTGCCGACCCGGGCCCGGGCCGGGAAGTCGATACTGCCAGCTTCCGACCCCAATTGGCCGAGGATCAGCTTGAACAGGGTTGATTTGCCGACGCCATTGCGGCCGACAAGGCCAACTTTGGAGCCGGAGGGGATGGTGGCGGAAGCGTTTTCCAACAAAAGTCGGCCGCCGACGCGGTATGTGATACCAGAAATCGTTAACATGGGCCGCTCTTTAGCATGTTGCGCTGCCAAATGCCAGCCCGGCTTTGGCCTTGTTTTTCACCTTGATCCAATGTCTTGGCCATACTATTGCAGCCACTATTGCCTGGGGCCCCATAAGCCTTTATAACCGCGCCCGAACGGGGATTTTCCCCTTACCGTCACCGTCATCAGAGACCGAGGATTATTATGGCCAAAGAACTGACCTTTTCGATCATTAAACCAGATGCCACCCGCCGCAACCTGACCGGCGCTATCAATGCGATGATCGAAGGCGTCGGCCTGCGTATCGTCGCGCAAAAGCGCGTTCAATTGACCCGCGCTCATGCCGAAGGCTTCTATGCCGTTCATAAAGAGCGTCCGTTCTTCAACGACCTGTGCGACTTCATGGTGTCGGGCCCGGTCGTTGTTCAAGTGCTTGAAGGCGACAACGCTGTTGCAAAATACCGCGAAGTCATGGGCGCCACCAACCCGGCCAATGCCGCCGACGGCACGATCCGTAAAGTTCATGCCGAAAGCATCGAAGCCAATTCCGTTCACGGTTCGGATTCCGCCGAAAACGCCGCCATCGAAATCGCTTATTTCTTCAGCGGTATCGAAATCGTCGGCTAAGTGCTGGTTGTCATTGCCGGGCTTGTCCCGGCAATCCATCCGTCTTCTAACGGTTGACGATGAACCACGAGATTACCGGGTCAAGCCCGGTAATGACACAGAGGTCACAACAGACCAAATTCAAAGGGAAGTCCCATGCATCTTTACCGGACGCATACATGTAATGATCTGAACCGGACACAGGTTGGTGAAGTTGTCCGCCTTTCGGGTTGGGTTCATCGTAAGCGCGACCATGGGAATCTGGTGTTCATCGATCTGCGCGACCATTACGGCTTGACGCAAATCGTCGTCGACGTCGATAGCCCGGCGTTCAAAGTCACCGAGGGCTTGCGCGCCGAAAGCGTCATCACGGTGACCGGCAAGGTGTTGGCCCGGTCCGAAGATACAGTGAACACAAATTTGCCGACCGGTGAAATTGAAATTCAAGCCTCGGTCGTCGAGTTGCAATCGGCCGCCAGCG
>JBBCIP010000036.1:0-7596 GCA_037189785.1 Alphaproteobacteria bacterium | reverse complement strand
GAAAATACCGAGTCAATAAGCTACCCATTTCTTATTTTGCGCGTCACCTGACCCATCCTTGCTTGTTTTTTTAAGGATTAAGCCCGTGTTGCCATCCCCCCATCGTGGATCGCCCGCAACGGGTTTTTTTTCAATTGAACTCAGTTTTGCGGTTTCGGCTAAAAACCTTCCGCTTTTTTGTGCAAGCTAATACAAAACGGTCACAGCGGCTGACAAATCCTTGATACCGAATCAGTGCGGATATGCACTTCGACTGAAGACAGGGAGTAGAAATTTTCTGTGCATACTATTCTCATTTTGAAAAATGATGGAATGTATTGAGGTAATTTGCAGCTTAGGTATCAGACAAGCGTCAAAATTGCGACTGTTGGTATTTCGCGATGAACGCAAAGACTACAATATTTCTTAGATCCCCCCCAAAAATCCGGTCGGCTTAATCTCGCCCAAGCTTTGCGTTGGCCATCGGCATGACCAATGCCCTATGGGGACTGCATAGGGCAAAAGCCGCAGCGCATCGTACGATATGGGGGTTCGTGCGTTTCAACCGAACGTAATTCTCAAGACATCATATGATCGCCGTCAGACAGTAGCATCCGCACCAATTGGGTACGGGAATGGACGCTGGCTTTGCTAAAGATGGAGCGTAGGTGATTTTCCACGGTGCGGGTGCTGAGGAATAATTGCTCGGCGATCTGTGGATTGGTGGCGCCAGCGGCGACCAGGCGGATGATATCCGTTTCGCGTCTGGTCATGCCAAGGAGATCAACTTTGCGCTCCAAGGCGGATTCAAACTGTGACGATGAGATGGTCACTAAGTATTTTCTATGCCCGTCACCATCTTCGAATGGTTTGATGGTGATGAGACGGTCTTCGCCACTAAACCCAACACCAGAATGGCCATTGCCAGCGTTTCCATTATTGGAATAATTGTCGTTCAGGCTGTGCCGCAAACCGGTAACGTCCGCGCCGCTACGCGCAACGTGCAAACAGAGATCGAGTATTTGTGAGAATAGGGCTGATGACGCATGGCCCTGTCTCGATACATGACCCTGTCTATCCGTTATGTTAAACGTGGCCTGCGCTCGATCATTGGCATAGCACAGCATCAACGCATGATCGATGATCATCACTTCCATGTTATCAGTGGCGCGCGATAAGCCCTTTAAAACATCCTGCTGTTCGCGCAACCGTTCGGTCATCGTGATGCCGTTCAAAGTTGCAAATAAAGCAGGGGCAATTTGACCGGCTTTTGTGATTTCATCTTCAGTGAAGTGAATGCCGGCGCGCGGGCGGTGGAATCCAAATCCATAAACCCGGACATTTTCAATGCTTGGCCGGAAGAACATGGCCATCACATGATGAATATGCTGGGGCCGCAAAAACTCGTTGTAATAACAGCTTTCCACAAGCTGATTTTCTTCGGAAATTTCCGAAAGATTGGCAAGCTGATAACGTCCGGGAATAGTCAGTGCCCGTCCGTCGCTTGCAAAATTGCGGCGGATGACAGGGTCATAGCCGACATAATGCTTGCCGTAATCTTGAACGGCTTGGGCCGGAAGCTCGTGCCGTGCCGACCGCCCCAGACGAAAGTCATTTCCGTCATGGTAGAATTCGATCACCACGCTAGTTTCGGCATTGAAGTAGTCGGTCAGACAGGACAAAGCACGCGGAGCCAATTCCTCGAAGCTTTGGCAAGCGAGAATATTGTGGCAAATTGCTAGGGCGTCGTCCTGCTGTGCCAGGCGGACAGAAGCCATCGGCGTCTCCCAACTTCATGTTGGTTCTCCTGCGATTGTTGTTGATGCAGGTTAAGAACCAAACTCCCATTCATGCCATTTAGTATAGACATAAAATTGAACCGCCGCAAAACATCCTTTAATACCTTGCGGCGGCAGGATTTTATTCACCTAAGCGTTGGGTGATATGATCGGCGGCGCCAGCAGCTAAGGCCATTTCATACATCAATTTGGCGTCAACCACGCCAGCAACCGTACCGTCATCGTTATAGCCAACCAGCGGGCCATGGGCGACGGCGAACATAATGACACCGTCCGGGGATGTGGGTTCATGGATTGCGCCGGATTCTTCATACACATAGGTGCCGACGCCGCCACGGTCGTCTTCATAGCCAAATTCGCCTTCGACGATATAGGCTTCAACGGCGCCAGGATGACCATGCACCGGGGCTTCGTTGCCGGCGTCGACCTTGAGCAGCATGGTGAAGCCACCGCTTTTGCGATCGATATTCAATAGCTTAAAGTGGGTCCCGACCATGACCCAGGGTGACCATGGCAGGGTGCTTGGATCAAAAAACGCGGGAAATTTGGGCTTTACAGACTTTAGAACCCCTTTTCCAGTACGTTCGAGTTGTGCGGCAGACATAGTGACCTCCTTACTTAAAATGCTCCCTTTATGGTTGGCACTATACGCAGCTTGGAAAAGCGGGGAATGACGTGATTCACCTAAGCGTCGGCGTGAATTTTTATGCCTGGCTAGATGCACCATTCTGCGTTGAATAGCCCCAAAAATCGCGGTTTCGCTGTAGGCGTGGGTATCTGCGCCCAGCAGGTTCGGTAAAAATTGGACAATAAATTGAGTGGATCACGTCATTGGCGGCTTGGCATGCCAATGGCAATCTGGCCACATCAAAAAAACGGCGATCAGGAGGTGGTCGCCATAAAGTCATGCTCATAATTGAGGGGAGCTACCTATGGAATCGAAAGCCTTCCATTGCGGTGAAACCAGCCGCTATGTTGAACGTCGTCTTTGGGCAAAACAATCTACCGTTTCCACCATTGCTTTATGTGCGGCCTTATCCGGAAGTGTATTTTTCATGCCGGCCGTCGCGGTCGCGCAGCAAACGGCAGCATCTGCAAGCTTCATGGATGAGATCGTCATCACGGCTACCCGTCGTGAAACCGGCCTTCAGGATGTCGGTGTCTCAGTGACGGCATTCACCGCTGACGCGTTGCGCGAAATGAACGTCGTGAAAACTGAAGACATCGCGACCATGACGCCGGGATTGTCGATCATTCAGCCGGGCGGCGGACAGGTTGCGGGCTTGATATCCATTCGCGGTGTGTCGCAAAACGACTTCGCCGCCCATCTTGAATCAGCCAACGTGCTTTACGTGGATGATGTGTATCGTCCGGCCAACGGCAGTAACTTGCAAACCATGTTCGACGTCGAACGTGTCGAAGTTTTGAAAGGTCCGCAAGGAACATTGTTCGGCCGGAATGCCACCGGCGGTCTTGTACATCTGGTGACAAAAGATCCGACGCGGGAACTAGAAGGTTATGCGCAACTGACATTGGGTGAATACAGCCTGGTATCCGTAGAATCTGCGATCAATATTCCGCTTGGGGAAAAAGTCGCGCTGCGTCTTGCGGGATACGGCAGCCATAATGATGGTTGGATTAAAAACGATATCGGTCCCGATCAGCTTGAGGAAGATATTTTATCGTTCCGCGGTAAGCTGTTGATTGAGCCGAACGAGAATTTGCGCGTAAAACTGCAAGGCGAGTGGTATCGCAATTCGCCCAATCCTGCCGGTGGTGCTTATGCAACCGGGGGGTTTGTTGGTCCTGATACACTTGGCCAGTTCCGTCCAGATGGCCGTACAGATACAGGCTACCTTGATGCTGATGGCAGCCCGTTCACGGGGTCGTTTGATTATCCTGGATATTTCGAGCGGGAAGAAACAACGCTTATTGCCGATATCAGCTATAATTTCGGTAATTTGACGTTTGCGTCGATCTCGGCGTATAGCGATTTCATGATCAATTATTCGGAAGATAATGATCAGACGCCGTTTGATATTGCAAGATTCGACCAGAATACAAAGCAGAAGAATTTCACTCAAGAACTTCGTTTGAGTGGGGATTATGATGATTTCCGGTTCACCACAGGGGCCTATTATCTGCATATCGATGGCGATTACTTCCAACAGTATCAGATTAATAATCTTGGTAACTACAACGAAATTCTCGCGCCGATTCCGGTTTTGTTGATTCCGTTGGGTATGCGTCAATATGCTGATTATGGTGTTAAAACCAAGTCATGGTCACTTTTCGCGCAAGGGGAATATGATCTATCTGATCAATTCACAGTGACCGCCGGGTTACGGTATACACGCGATAAAAAGAATTATCGCTATCAGAATTTCTGCGAAGAATTGTTGCCGTCACCGGCCTGCGCTCCCGCTGATCCTGATACCATTGCCGGTGCCGGTTTGTTGACGGATCGTCACTCCGAAGGCGGTATCTCCGCGCGCTTGCAATTGGATTACAAAGTCACCGATGAATGGCTGCTGTTCGCCGCCTATAACCGCGGTTACAAAGCGTTCAACTACAATGCCGGGTTCTCGGGCGCGGCATCCATCGCCGGTGTGCGGTTTGACGGTGAAAAACTCAATGCTTTCGAAGTCGGCAGCAAAGTTGATTTCTGGGATGGACGCGCCCGCTTCAATGTCAGCGGTTTCTATTATGACTATAAAGATTATCAAGCGTTCGACCAACGCGGTGTAAACTTTATTTTGTCCAATACCGATGCGCGTATTTATGGGGCGGATGCCGAACTGACCTTGCGCCCTGGTCATGGTATCAATGTGTTGCTTGGTGTCTCGCTCGTGAATACCAATGTGAAGGATATTCCGGTCGCAGGCCAGCTTCTGGATCGTAAGGCACCGCAAGCGCCGGAGTTCACCTTTAACTTTGCGGCGTCAAAAGACTTCACCATCGATGCCGGGACCATTCGGGTCGGCTTTGATGGTGCTTATACCGACGGTTATTTCTCTCAGTTGACCAATGCGCCGGTCACCGAGGTCGACAGCAATTGGCTGGTCAACACACGGATCAGTTTCACACCGGAAAGCGAAAACTGGGAACTGGCCTTTTTTGTTCGGAATATCTTCAACGATCATCGTTTGCTCTATGCATTTGATATCACCTATCCGGGCAACGGACTTGTTAAACAATCCTATGGTCCACCACGCTGGATCGGTGGTCAGCTGCGGATCAACTTCTAATGCGTCTTTCGGGTAAAGTTGCGCTTGTGACAGGGGGGGCGTCCGGGATCGGTCGCTCCACCGCCCTCACCTTCGCGCGCGAAGGGGCGACGGTTGTGGTCGCCGATCTCAATCTGGCCGGTGCCGAAGAAACAGTCCAGCGATTGGACGGCAAAGGATCTGCTGAACAATTGAATGTGGCGGATGAAGCCGCATGGATTGCCGCATTCGATCGTGTCCTCGTCAAATATGGTCGGCTGGATATTTTAGTGAATTGCGCCGGGATCGGTTGGGCTGGAAATTTTGAAGACATGCCGATCGATGCCTGGAACGCCATGGTCGCGGTCAATCTGACCGGTGTTATGATTGGCTGTAAACATGGCGTTCGGGCCATGCGTCAAGCCGGAAACGGTGGGTCGATCGTCAACATTTCGTCGGTCGGCGGTTTGGTCGGCGGCGATGACATTGCGGGCTACTGTGCGACCAAGGGTGGCGTTACGCTGTTGACCAAATCGGTGGCGTTGCATTGTGCCCGTTATCAAACGGGTATTCGTTGTAACAGCATTCACCCGACCTATGTCGACACGGAAATGCTTGATCCGGTGGCTGCGGCTTTTCCCAACCGCCAAGTATTGTTGGACGGTATGGCGTCGGGCATTCCGATGGGGCGCGTGGCGGTGCCGCAAGATATCGCGGACGCGATTTTGTTTCTGGCCTCGGAGGAAGCATCTTTGGTCAGTGGGCATAGCATGGTCGTCGACGGCGCTCAATTGGCCGGCATACCCAGCCGCCACACAGTTTAAGGAGAAGCTATGGGACGCGTAAGCGGTAAGGTTGCCATCGTAACGGGTGGTGCATCAGGTCTGGGTGCCGCAACGGCGCGGCTATTGGCGCAGGAAGGGGCGACCGTTGTCGTCACTGACATCCAGGAAGACCTCGGTCAGGCCTTGGCCACAGAAATCGGCGCAACGTTCCTCCGTCAAGACGTGGCCGACGAAGCTCGCTGGGATCAAGTCGTCACGGCGGTGGTCCAGCAGCACGGTGGACTTCACATCCTTGTCAATAATGCGGGCTACGAAGGACCGCTGGATGCAACCAGTCCGGAAAACACCCGGCTTGTCGACTGGCAACGTGTTCATCGTATCAATGTCGAAGGCGTGTTCCTGGGCTGCCGGGCCGCGATCCCGGCGATGCGGAAATCGGGTGGTGGGTCGATCATCAATCTGTCGTCCATAGCCGCCTTGATGGCGACGCCGTTTATCACCGCCTATGGCGCCAGCAAAGCCGCCGTGCGTCAGCTCACCAGTTCGGTAGCTATTCACTGCGCCCAGAATAAAGACCGGATCCGTTGCAACAGTGTGCATCCCGGGCAAATCCGTACGCCGATGCATGACAAGTTGATCCGCGATACGGCGGCAGCCCATGGCATTACCGAAGCGGAAGCGGCGGCCGGGTTTGTTGCCCGGGTGCCGATGGGCGAATTTGGCGAGCCGAACGATATTGCCTATGCGGTGCTGTATCTGGCGTCTGACGAATCGAAGCATGTGACAGGCACCCAGATCGTCGTCGATGGCGGCATGGATGTCGTTTAAGGACGTCGTTTAATGAGGTGTGCGTTTTGCTTTTCTATGTGAATGACGAATAGGTGTTGGTATGAGAAATTTTTCGTTTGGTCAGCCATTAAATGGGATTATCCAAGTCGCCTATGTGGTCGAGGATATCGAGGCTGCGGCCCATCATTGGATCAAGACCCTAGGGGTTGGTCCTTTTTTTCTGTTTGAACACTTTCCGTTATTTGATGCCCAATACCGTGGCAAGCCGATGGATTTTGATGTCAACGCCGCGCTTGGGTTCTCAGGCTCGATGTGTTTCGAGCTGATCCAGCAGAATAATAAAGTTGATTCGGTCTATAGCGAAGTTGTGGCCAAACGCGGTTACGGCTTCCATCATTGGGCGCTCGCAACCGAAGATTTTGAAGGCTCGGTCAAACATTACGAAGACCTGGGGGCCGAAATGGCGCTTTATGGCGTCGCCGGGGTTGGGGCGCGGGCGGCCTATATGGATACCTACGACACCTTGGGCGGCATGATCGAGTTGATCGAGATGACCCCGAAGACCGAGGAATTCTTTGGCCTGCTCCAGGCGGCCTCGGTCAACTGGGATGGAAAAGACCCGATCCGGACCCTTTAGTGTGGTAATGCTGTCACATTTTGGGACAGCACGGGTGGTCCTGTAATTTTGCTGGAAAGACGCTCTGAAATCTGAGAAAATCCGTTTGTGGGGGAGGCGAAAATTTTTTCGCATCCCCTTTTCTATGTCTCATATTCGCCACAATTAGTGGTGTATTAGGTACTCTACGAGGAAACGCAAAAAACAAACGGAAGGAGACTGAAAATGACGATCAAGACCATGGCCACCGCGCTAATCTTAGCGGCCGGCATGGCGACGGCGGCCGCTTCGCATTGCGAAGCTGACGAGACCGAAAAAGAGTCTCTGGCCACCGGCGAGGGCATGCCCCTATCCGTCATTCTCAAACGTCTCGAAGCGCTCGGTTATCGCCACGTAACGGATGTGGATTTTGCACACGGACA